>CAMDUT010000019.1 GCA_945877905.1 Phycisphaera mikurensis NBRC 102666
GCCGAGGTCGAGTCGACCGCGGGCCCTCGCGGACCCGTCATCGACGTCACCGAGCCCGGCATGCAGGTGGCCGAGGGGCGGCGCCACGTGCTGAGCCGAACCATCGACGAGATCGTCGACGTCTTCGGCCGCATGGGATTCACGCTCGCCGAGGGCCCCGAGGTCGAGGACGAGTGGCACAACTTCACGGCCCTCAACATTCCCGAGGCCCACCCCGCGCGCGACGCGCAGGACAACTTCTACATGGGCGAACAGGGCGGGGTGAGGCGCCTGCTGCGGACGCAGACCAGCACGGTGCAGATCCGCGCGATGGAGGCGCGCAAGCCCCCGCTGAAGGTGGTCGCCACGGGGCGCGTCTACCGCCCCGACACGCACGACGCCACGCACTACTCGATGTTCCACCAGATCGAGGGGCTGTACGTCGACCGCGGCGTCACGATGTCCGACCTCAAGACCACGCTCGTCCAGTTCGCGAAGGCCTACTTCGGCGCCGAGGCCGAGGTGCGCATGCGCCCGAGCTTCTTCCCTTTCACCGAGCCGAGCGCCGAGGTGGACATGAAGATGCGGATCAAGGGTGAGTGGAAGTGGGTCGAGCTCGGCGGCTGCGGCATGATCGATCCCAACGTCCTGCAGTCGGTCGGCATCGACCCCGAGGAGTGGACCGGGTTCGCGTTCGGCCTGGGCATCGAGCGCATCGCGATGCGCCGCTACGGCATCAGCGACATCCGCTGGCTGTTCGAGAACGACGCGCGCTTCCTGCGCCAGTTCTGAGGCCGGGCGGCCCTCAGTCGACGCCGAGCTCCTTGTGCGAGTGCTCGCGCTGTTCCTCGATCCGCGCGAGGAGCGCCTTCGCCTCGTCGGCCTTGTCGGCCGCGATCGCGTCCTCGAGGTCGACGAGCATCCGCATCAGCTTTCGCATGTCGGCCGCGTACTCCGCCTCGAGCTTCTGCCTGGCGGCATCGTCGGCCGCGCCCTTCGTGTAGGCGGCGGGCAAGGGCATCGACTTCGCCGCCGCGCAGTCGCGCTGCATCTCGCTCACGAGCTTGAGCGCCTCCGGCTTCTTCGCCGCGTCGCCCACCGCCGCCTTGATCGCCTTGAGCCCGCGGTTCATGCCCTTCATGGCACCCTCGACGTTGGCCGCACCGGCGCCCGGCCCGCCGCCTCGCGGGCCGCCCCGACCACCCTCGCGGCCGCCGCCCTGGACGCCGCGCTGCTGGCCGCCACCGGACCCGCCCTCCTTCTGCCCGGGCTGCCCCTGGGAGGGGGCATCCTGGGCCGCGGACGGGGCCGAGGCGAGGGCGACGGAAAGGCTTGCGGCGATCGCGGCGAGGAGAGAGGTCTTCATGGGTTGGCGTTCCTGGCTGGCGGGGTGGCCGATTCGGCCGCGGGGTGGTTCGTCGCCTCGTCCGGCGACGGGGTTGAACGGCCGGAGGCGGGTTCGGATTGCGCGGGCACCTCGCCCGGATCCACGACCTCGGATGCAGGCAACGTCGCCCGCTCGACCGAACGGGAGCGACCCTTCGCGAGGTCGGCCACCATCTGCGCGAAGGCGGTCTCCAGCGCCCGGTTGAGCGAGGCCCGCGCATTGAGCACCACTTCCGCCTCGATGGTGCACGAGCCGGTCGAGGCCCACGCCACCTGGCCGGTCTCGACGTCCCAGGCCTGGAGCGACACGTCGACCGTCGTCGAGACGGTCCAGTTGACCACCAGGCCCAGCACGTTCAATCGGTTGTTCGAGTAGGTCCACAGGTTTCCGAGCATCGGCATCAGCACCCAGCGCACCCGTGCCGCCTTGCCGACCCTCGCCAGGCGTTCGCGATCGAGGACCCCTCCCGTCACGTACTCGGTCGCCAGCTCGTGCCAGGCGGTGCCCAGCCCGGAATCGTTGATGCGCCCCGCGACCACGGCGGCCGGCACGACCGTCGCGCCGGGGACCGTCCGCTCGATGGCGCGCATGAGGGCCATGTTCGTGAGCGGGGCAAGCCCGGGCTGCGACGGCGCGACCGCGGGCAGGATGGCGACCTGGGCCGGGCTCGTCGCCAATGCGTTGCGTGGGGAGGGATCCTGCGCAAGCGACACCGAGTGCGTCACGGCGTCGACCGCCACGCCCTGCGTCGTGCACCCGGCCGGCAGGACCGAGGCGAGCGACACGCACGCGACGAGGATCGCACGAACCCTCCGGGCGGCGACGTCCCGCGCGCCTTCACGGAGCGCCATGGCCGCACCGCGCGTCACGTCGTGTAGTCCGCGTTGAGTTCCACGTACGCCTTCGTGAGCCCGCACGAGATGAACTCGTCCGCGCCGGGGCCCGTGCCCACCGCGAGGTCCACCTCCACCATGGGGGCCCGGAAGGCCGCCTCGCGCGCCGCGAGCGGCGTGTCGGCCGGCCCGCCGCGCACGAAGAGCGCGACGCCCCCCACCGAGAGCGCCACGTCGTCGAGGTCGAGCCGGACCCCGCCGCGTCCGGCCGCGGCCAGGATGCGGCCCCAGTTCGGGTCGCCGCCGGTCACGGCGCAGCGCACGAGCAGGCTCGAGGCGACGGTCCTCGCGACCGTCAGGGCGTCGGCATCGCTCGGGGCGCCCGTCACGCGCACGTGGATGCCGCGCTCGTACCCCTCGCCGTCGCGCACGATCATGAGCGCGAGCTCGCGCGCCACGTCCTTGAACGCCGTGCGCATCGCCTCGGCCGGGAAGCCGCCCTCGGGCGCGGCCGTCGCCCCTGAGGCGAGCGCGAACACCGAGTCGTTCGTGCTGGTGTCGCCGTCGATCGAGATCCGGTGGAAGCTCCGGTCGACCGCGGCCCGCAGGTGGCCGTCGAGCTCGGCGGGCCCGAGCGTTGCGTCCGTCGCGAGCACCGCGATCATCGTCGCCATGTTCGGGTGGATCATCCCCGCGCCCTTGGCGCAGCCGACCACGGTGCACCGGCGCCCGCCGTGGTCGACCGTGCGCGACGACCACTTCGGGTACGTGTCGGTCGTCATGATGGCGCGCGCGAACGGCTCGATGGAGCCGCCGGCGGCCGACGCCGCCATGCCGGGCACCTGCGCGAGCATGCGGTCGAGCGGCAGCTGCACTCCGATCACGCCGGTCGAGTTGGACTGGATCGCCTCGGGCGCCACGTCGCACGCGCGCGCCACCGCGTCGGTGAGCTCGATCGCCGCGGCCATGCCGCGCTCGCCCGTCGCCGCGTTCGCGCACCCGGAGTTCACGAGGAGCGCCGCGCAGTGTCCGCGGCTCTCTCGCAGGCGTCGTCGGCTCAGCTGCACCGGCGCCGCGCACACCTGGTTCGTGGTGTAGACGGCCGCGAGCGTCGCGCCCGCGGGGCAGCGAAGGAGCGCCATGTCCTGGCGCCCGGGCTTCTTGATGGCCGCGCTCGCCGTGGCGGCGACGAACCCGGCCGGAAGCATCGGCGCCGGGCCCGCGGGGCAGGGCGTCGCCGGCGCGGCGGTCGCCGGGCCCGTGCCGGCGGCCGCGCTCATCGCGATCCGTTCCCGTTCGCGGGAACGTCGTGGACGAGCGCGATCTCGTCGCACTGCTCGCGCTTGGGGCACCCCGCGCAGTCCTTGAGCACCTTCTCGGGCAGGCTGTTGACGCTCACCTGGCGGAAGCCGGCCTTCTCGAAGAACCTCGGCGCCCGCGTGAGGACGAACACCTTCGGGATGTGGAGCTGGCCCGCGAGCTGCAGGAAGTAGCGCACCAGCCCCTGGCCCACGCCCTTGCCCTGGTGGTCCGGGTGAACGCCGAGCGACCTGATCTCGGCCAGCTGCGGCGTGTAGATCCAGAGCGCGGCACAGCCGACCACCTTGCCGTCGACCACGGCGACGCCGAAGTCGAGGATGGCCTTCATGATGTCCTCGCGGCTGCGCGGCAGATTCTCCCCGTGCTTCGCCCAGTGCTCCACCAGCCACTCGATGGCGTCGAGGTCGTCGGCGCGCGCCTGGCGGAACTCGACCTCGCCCGCCGCCGGGTCGGCCACGGCGCGCTCGCGCAGCATGCGCCGCACGCGCGCGATGGCATCCTCGACCGCGCTGACCGCGGTGCCGCCCTCGACGGCTCGCTTCTCGAGCGTCGCGCCGACGGTGAGCTCGGCGTACACGTCCTGGTTCGCCTTCGGCGCCTGCTGCCGGATCACGTCGAGCGGCAGGTCCTCGAGCGCGCGGTCCTGCTCGATGGCGGTGCGCACCAGCCGCCCCACCTGGTGGTGCGCCTCGCGGAACGGGACGCCCAGGCGCACGAGGTAGTCCGCGAGGTCGGTGGCGTTCGTGTAGCCCTCGGCCGCCATCACCAGCGCGCGGTCGCGGTCGACCGTGAGCCCGGCGAGCATCGGCGGCAGCACGCGCAGGCACATGCTGAGGTGGCGCATGCCGTCGAAGAGAGGCTCCTTGTCCTCCTGCAGGTCCTTGTTGTAGGCGAGCGGCAGGCCCTTGAGCGTCACGAGCAGCGTGACGAGGTTGCCGACGGCGCGCCCGCTCTTGCCCCGGATCAGCTCGCATGCGTCGGGATTCTTCTTCTGCGGCATCAGGCTCGAGCCGCTCGTGAAGGCGTCGGGAAGCTCGACCAGCGCCGCCTCGCTGGTGGAGTAGAAGATCAGGTCCTCGGCCAGGCGCGAGAGGTGCAGCGAGCACAGCGCGAGCGCCGAGAGGGTCTCGACCACGAAGTCGCGGTCGCTGACGGCATCGAGCGAGTTGCCGCTCGCGGCGCGGAAGCCAAGGTCCTTTGCGAGCGCCGCGCGGTCGATCGGGTACGCGGTGCCCGCGAGCGCGCCCGAACCGAGCGGCGAGACCCGCACGCGCTTCAGGGCGTCGGCGAGCCGCTCGCCGTCGCGGCGCAGCATCTCGACGTACGCCAGGCACCAGTGGGCGAACAGGATCGGCTGCGCGTGCTGCAGGTGCGTGTATCCGGGAAACGCGGTCGCCTTCTCGCGCTCGGCGAGGTCGACGAGCGCGGTGATCACGGCCTTCACCTCGGCCTGGCGCAGGCGCAGCTGGCGCGCGGTCCAGAGCCGAAGGTCGGTGGCCACCTGGTCGTTGCGGCTGCGACCGGTGTGGAGCTTCTTGCCGAGGTCGCCCACCCGCATGACGAGCTGCCGCTCGACCCACGAGTGCACGTCCTCGTCGTCGGCCTGCGCGAGGATCGCGGGATCGGCGCGCCACGCGGCGAGGATCTCCTGGAGGGCGGCCTCGATCTCCCGCTGCTCGGCGGCCGTGAGCACCCCGGCGCGCACGAGCGCCTTGCTCCACGCGACGCTGCCCTCGACGTCCTCGCGGACGAGCTCGCGGTCGAAGGGCAGGCTGTCGTTGAACTCGCGGAAGAGCGAGTCGGCCTGGCCCTCGAGGCGGCCGGCCCAGATGGCGGTGCTCATCGGTCAGTGCGCCTTGGTGGAGGGTGCGTTCCCGGCCGCGCCGGCTCCGGCCGACTTGCAGCAGCCGGCGGGCGAGCCGCAGCCGCAGTCGCCGCCCGAGGGCTTCGCGCCCGCGAGCCCGTGCGCCTTCGCGAGCGCCGCGGCCTCGGCGGCCGAGACCTTCGCGTCCTCGCTCAGGCCCAGCAGCGCGCGGATGCGCATCGGCAGGCTGAAGAGCCGGATGAAGCCCTCGCTGTGCTTGTGGTCGTACACCTCGTCCTCGCCGAAGGTGGCGAAGCCGTGGTGGAACAGGCTGTTCGGCGAGCGGCGGCGCACTGCCTCGGCGCGGCCCTTGTGGCAGCGAACGACGACGTCGCCGTCCATCACGCGGGCGATCGCCTCGAAGCTCGCCCACATGGCCTCGCGGGTCGGGCTGAACCAGGTGCCGTTGTAGATGATCTTCGCGAAGTCGAGCGCGAGCCGCTCGCGGAAGTGCAGCGTCTCGCGGTCGAGCACGAGCTGCTCGAGGCCGCGCAGCGCCTCCATGAGGATGGTGCCGCCCGGGGTCTCGTAGACGCCGCGGCTCTTCATGCCGACGAGGCGGTTCTCGCAGATGTCGACGCGGCCGACGCCGTTGCGCGCGCCGATCGCGTTGAGCTCGGTCATGAGCGCCACCGGGTCCATGGCCGCGCCGTTCACCGACACGGGGAACCCGCGGCGGAACGAGAGCGTGACGTCCTCGGGGCGGTCCGGCGCGTCCTTCGGGCTGGTGGTGATCATCCACACGTCCTCGGGCGGCGCGTTCCAGGGGTCCTCGAGCTCGCCGCCCTCGTGGCTGATGTGCCAGATGTTGGCGTCGCGGCTGTAGATCTTCTCGGCGCTCGCCGTGGTGGGCACGTTGCGCGCCTTCAGGTACGCGAGCATCGCCTCGCGGCTCTTCAGGTCCCAGATGCGCCAGGGGCTGATCACGCGCAGCTGCGGCGCGAGCGCGGCGTAGGTGCTCTCGAAGCGGACCTGGTCGTTGCCCTTGCCGGTGCAGCCGTGGCAGAGCGCGTCGCAGCCGGTGGCGAGCGCCACCTCGACCTGCGCACGCGCGATGATCGGGCGGGCGATCGACGTGCCCATCAGGTAGCGGTTCTCGTACACCGAGCCCGCGATCGCCATCGGGAACGCGAACTCGCGCAGGAACGGCTCCTTGAGGTCGACCACCAGGCACTCGCTCGCGCCGCTCTTGGTCGCCTTCTCGCCGATCCCCTCGAGTTCGCGGGCCCCCTGGCCGACGTCGGCCACGCACGCGACCACGGCGCAGCCGTACGTCTCGCGCAGCCACGGGATGATGCAGGACGTGTCGAGTCCGCCGGAGTAGGCGACGCAGACCTTCTTGGGGGTGGAGGGGGTGCTCATGGTGGTTCCTCGGGTTGGTTCGTGGGGGGGTTGTGGCGGGGCCGGCGGGGCGTTCGTCCGAATGGATCAGGGTACGCAGGCCGCCGGGGCGGCGGAACCGCCGGCTGCGGCCTTCGCGCGCGGGGTGCCCGGCGCGGCGGCGGGGCTCGCGGCGAGCAGGTGGCAGAGCAGGGCGTTCTGGGCATGCAGCCGGTTCTCGGCCTGGTCGAACACCACGGAGCGGGGGGAGTCCATCACCTCGTCGGTGACCTCCTCGCCGCGGTGGGCCGGGAGGCAGTGCATGAAGAGCGCCTCGGGCCCCGCGACCGCCATCAGGTCGCGGTCCACGCGGTAGCGCGCAAACGCGACGCGCTTCGCTGCGCTGTCCGGCTCGCCCATGCTGATCCACGTGTCCGCGTACACCGCGAACGCGCCGCGCACCGCGGCGGGGTCGTGCGTCACGTCGATGCGCGCGCCGGTCCGCATGCTCCGCGCCACGCACAGGCCGAGGACGGCCGGGTCGGGGCCGTGCCCCTCGGGCGTGACGACGGTGATCCCGCAGCCGACGATCGAGGCGAGCTCCATGAGCGAGTGGCAGACGTTGTTCCCGTCACCCACCCACGCCAGGCGCGAGTGCCGCAGGTCGAACCCGCGCTCGAGCAGCGTCTGGAAGTCCGCGAGCGCCTGGCACGGATGGTGCATGTCGCACAGCGCGTTGATGACCGGGACGCGCGTCGCCGCGGCCGCGAGCTCCGCCACCGTCGAGTGGCGCATGACGCGCGCCACGATCGCGTGGCACCAGCGCTCGAGGTTGCGGCCGTAGTCGTGGATCGACTCGCGCGCGCCCAGCGGCTGGTCGCGGTGGTCGAGGAACACGGCCTGCCCGCCCATGCGGAACACGCCCACCTCGAAGCTCGTGCGCGTGCGAAGGCTGGGCTTCTCGAAGAGGAGGCACACGCTCCGGCCGCGAAGCGCGCCGTCCGCCCGCGCGGGCTCGCGCTTCAGGGCGGCGGCCGTCCCGAGGATGTCGAGCACCTCGTGCTGCGCAAGGTCGCCCACGCGGAGCACGTCCTTCGTTGCGAGGGGCGCGAAGCCGTTCGCGTGGCCATGGGTCGGCATCGAGCTCATCGCGCCACCGCCCCCGCGGGCATCACCCGCGTCCCGACCCGGGCGCCGGCCGCGAGCGCCTCGAGCGCGGCGGGGTCCGCCCAGCTCGCGATCACCACCGGCACGCCGCCGGCCTCCGCCGCCGCGACCGCGCCGCGGACCTTCGCGACCATGCCGCCCGTGACGGTGCCGTCGGCGATCAGCCGCTCGGCCTCGTCGGCGTCGAGCGACTCGATCACGCGTCCGTCCGCGCCCCTCACGCCGGGAACGTCGGTGAGGAGGAGCAGCCCGCTCGCGCCGAGGATGCCCGCGAGCTGCGCGGCGGCGTCGTCGGCGTTCACGTTCAGGAACCCGCCCGACTCGCACACGGCGACCGACGAGAGCACCGGCAGGTATCCGCCCGCGAGCAGGTGCCCGACGAGCGCCCCGTCGCCCCCGGCGAGCTCGCCGACGCGCCCCGGGTCGAACCCGAAGCGCGACGCCTTCCGCGCCGTCGCGAGGTGCCCGTCCGAGAGCGTGAGCCCGACCGCCGACGCGCCGCGCGAGAGCAGGAGTCCCAGGAGCTGCGTGTTCATCGCGCCCGCGAGCACCGCCACCACCTGCTCGACGGCCTCGGGCGGGGTGATGCGGATGCCCTCGCGGCGCTCGGTCGCGATCCCCAGGCGCTCGAGCTGGCGGTCGACCGCCTTGCCGCCTCCGTGCACCACCACGAGCCCGCCGAGGTGCACGTGGTGCATGCGGGCGAGCGCGTCGAAGACGCCGGGATACGCGGCCGCGTCGTCGAGGAGCGCGCCGCCGAGCTTGACCACGAGGGGGGCGCGCGACGTCACGACGCCGCCTCCGCCGGAATGCGCCGCGCGAGGCCGAGCGACGCGGCCTCGTCGAAGCCGAACCGCACGTTGAAGGCCTGCACGGCCTGGCCGGCCGCGCCCTTCACGAGGTTGTCGATGGCGCTCGAGATGACCAGGTGCGTGCCCGTGTCGTCGGTCCCCAGCGCGATGTCGCAGCAGTTGGTGCGCTCGACGGCCGCGATCGAGGGCCAGCGGCCGGCCGGCAGCAGCCGCACGAACGGTGCGCCCGCGTACGTGGACGCAAGGCACGCGCGCGCGTCGTCGAGCGTGCGGCCCGGCGCGAGCTCGGCGTGGATCGTGGACAGGATGCCGCGGTCGAGGGCGACCAGGTGCGGCGTGAACAGGACGCGCGCGCCGGTCTCCTGCGCCATCTCGGGCTGGTGGCGATGCGCGAGCACGCCGTAGGGCTGGAGGCTCACCTCGCAGAACAGGCTCTTCACGGCGGCGCCACGGCCGGCGCCGCTGACGCCCGACGCGCTGTCGACGATCACGGGGCGCGAACGGTCGATGATGCCCGCGTCGACGAGCGGCCGCACCGGCAGGATCACCGACGTCGGGTAGCAGCCCGGGCAGGCGACGAGCGACGCCGTGCGCAACGCGTCGCCCGCGAGTTCCGGGAGGCCGTAGACGGCGTCGCCGAGCAGCGCGGAATGCGCGTGCGCGAACCCGTAGTGCCTCGGGTAGAGCGCGGCGTCGCGGAGGCGGAACGCGGCCGAGAGATCGAGGACCACCGTGCCCGCCGCGAGGAGGGCCGGTGCGAGCGCCTCGCTCGCCTCGTGCGGCGTGGCGAGGAAGACGGCATCCGGCGCGCACGCGAGGATCGACGCGGGGTCCGCGGCGCGCACGGGCAGGTCGACGACGCCCGCGAGGCGCGGGAACAGGTCGGAGAGCAGTTCGGGCGCCGTGCCGCCCGCGGCGCGGCGCTCGCTGCCGAAGAGCCCCACGAGCTCGACGCCCGGGTGGGCGGCGAGGATGGAGGCGAGCTCGGCCCCGGTGTAACCGGGTGCGCCGACGATGACGGTACGGATGCGGTCGTGCATGGCGTTCGGTGGGGGCGCTCAGGCGCCCGGTCGGGCGAGCCGCTCGAGTTGGCGTGCGAGCGCGGCCGCGGCGTCAGTGTCGCGCGCGGCGATGAAGATCGTGTCATCCCCGGCGATCGTGCCGAGGACGCCCGCGAGCCCGGCACGGTCGATCTCGACCGCGAGGCTGTTGGCGTGCCCGCTGGGGGTCCGGAGCACCACCGTGGTCCCGCCGCGGGCGGCCGAGACCAGGTGCTGTCGGAGCGCCGTCGCGAGGGCCGCCTCGCGGTCGCCGCCCGCCGTTGCCGGCGCGGCCCCCGGGAGCATGTAGCCGTTCGGTCCCTTGACCACCCCGAGCTCGGTGAGGTCACGGGACAGGGTGGCCTGCGTGACCGTGATTCCCTCGCGCCGGCGCAGCAGCGCGGCGAGTTCCTGCTGGCTCCACACCTGGTTCGCCGCGATGAGGGCGGCGAGCCGGGCGCGGCGCTGGACGGGGTTGGCGGCGGTTGCGGTCACGTGTGCATGAATATACACAGCAGTGCATGATTATGCAAGTGAGGGTGTCGGGGAATTCGCCGCTCGCGCGCCTGCGTGACCCGCGCCGCTCCCTCCGCGCGAGGGCGGGGAGTCGCCCCCACGCTCCGGTCGCTCCGATGAGCGCCGTGCGTGCGCGCATCGGTGCTGCCACGCATGACGCCCAGAGCCGACAGCGAATCGGGGGTGGCCTCACCAAGCGAGTTCTTTGCGGGGCTTGACACGCCGCGCCATGCTTCGCGCAACGCACGTGCCCCGCAAAGCTGTCTGAGCGACTGAGGCCACCCCCGAGGCGCCGAGGCGTCCAGGGGCTCGGCCGCCGAGGCGTCCAGGGGCCCGAGGCGCCGAGGCGTCCAGGGGCCCGGCCGCTCGCGCACCCCGTCACCCGGGCGGCAACGGCCGCGACCGCCGGTCCGCGCCCAGCGCGACGTAGGTGAAGTTCCCCTCGGTGACCTTCACCGTGCCGCTGTCGTCATGCCGCCGGGCCCAGGCCTCGACGGCGACGGTGACGCTGGTCGTCCCGACCTTCGAGATCACGCAGTAGCACGACACCTCGTCGCCGACGAACACCGGCAGGCGAAACGTCATCTGCGCCACGGCCACCGTGGCGACGCGCCCGTGCGCGCGCCGCCGCGCCAGGCTCGCGCCCGCGATGTCCATCTGCCCGAGCAGCCACCCGCCGAAGATGTCGCCGGCGGGGTTCGCGTCCGCCGGGAACGCGAACGTCCGGAGCATGAGCTCGCCTTGCGCGCCCTCGGGCCGGCCCGGGACGCCGTGGAGTTCGCTGCCCGCGGGGGCGCTCACTCGTCGTCGCCCTCGTCGTCTGGCTCGTCATTGACCTCGACGGCGTCGATCTCGCCCTTGCGCCCGGCTTCCTTCTCCTTGCGCTTCCACTGCTCGATCTTGTTCTTGTCCGGCGAGATGATCGCGTTGATGCGCTTGCCGTTCAGTCGCGGCGCCGCCTCGAGCTTCCCGAGGTCGAGCAGCCGGTTGATCACGTCGCTCACGAGCCGGTCGCCGATCTCGCGGTGCGCCATCTCGCGGCCCTTGAAGCTCGCGACCAGCTGCACCTTGTGGCCCTCGAGCAGGAATCGCCGGGCCTGCTGCACGCGGATGCCCACGTCGTGCGGGTCGATCTTCATCGACCGGCCCAGGCGGACCTCCTTGAGTTCGCTCGCCTTCGACTTGCCGGCCTTCTGCTTCTTGGACTCCTCGTACTTGAACTTCCCGAAGTCCATGATCTTGCAGACGGGCGGCCGCGCGTCCGGCGAGATCTCGACGAGGTCGAGCCCCGCATCCATCGCCTTGCGGCGGGCCTCGTCGGTCTCGACGATGCCCACCATCTCCCCGTCCTGGTCGATCAGCCGGATCGGCGTGATGCGGATGCGGTCGTTGGTGCGCGGGCCCATCGAGGGGCCGTCGCGCCGGGGGCGGTCGCCGCCGAATCCTCCGGGCCGGGGTCCGGCGCCGGCCGGACGGGGGGAGGAGAACGGGGGTCGGCGAGGCGGGAAGCTTGAAATAGGAGTGTCCTTGTCGGTGTCCGGCGGCGCAGTCGGTGGTTGGGTCCACGCGCGGGCCGCCGCCGAGCGAGGGGTGCAGCCTCGTGGCCGCGAGTAGGACACTGTACCCGCCCCGGGGGCGCGCAAGCAAACGATGCGGTTTTTCAGGGCAGATTCACCGAAGTCGCTCGATGGCGGCCGCGATCCCGCGCGCCTCGGCCTCGATCGAGAACCGGGCGCGCGCGCGCGCCCGCCCGCGTGCGCCCATCGCCGCCGCGCGGAGCGGGTCCGCCAGCATCGGTTCGAGCGCGGCCGCGAGCTCGTCGGCGCTCCCCGGGGCGACCAACGCCCCCGTCTCGCCGGGCACCACCATCGACTCGAACGCGCCCGTCCGCGAGGCGACCACCGCGCATCCGCCCGCCATCGCCTCGATGACCGTGAGCCCGAATCCCTCGTAGAGCGGGCACGCGACCGTGACCAGGCACCGCGCGTACCACGCGGGCATGTCCGCGGCGTCGACCTCGCCCTCGAAGCGGATGCGCTCGGCGAGGCCGGCCTCCGCGGCGCGCGCGCGCAGCGCGTCGGCGAACGCGCGGTCCTCGGGCTTCACGCGCCCGGCGATGACCGCCGTCCAACCTGGATGGAGGGGCAGCAGCCGGATCATCGCGTCGATGAAGACGTGCACGCCCTTCTCCTCGCGGACGCGCCCGGCCACCAGGATGCCGTGCTCGCCCGGCAGGCCCGCGGCACGCCACGCCGACGCGCGATCCTCGGCGGGGCGGAAGCGCTCGGTGTCGACCCCGTGACCCACCGTCGCCACCACGTGCGGCACCAGCGCGGCCGCCGCCGGCGTCGTGGCGATCACCGCGTCGGCGCGCGCGATGAGGAACCTCGGCAGCAGGGAATGCCGGCGGATCGCGGCCGACGTGAACAGCACCCGGATCGGCATGCGGAGCACGTCCCGCAGCAGGATCGCGAGCAAGAGCTCATGATTGCGTCGTACGTGCCACGTGCGGCGCGCGCCGTCCGAGCGGCGCCGCATCGACGTCCGGACGGCCTGCCACAGCCCCATGCGACGGAATGCATGCGAGTGGCGCGTCTCGGCGAGCGCCACGCCGGGGAGGTCCGCCCCGACGTACGCCACGTCCACCATTCCCGGGAGCACCGGCAGCAGCGCGTTCACGGTCCCGCTCACGCCCGTGAACCGGCGCTTCATGCACGTGACGATGACGCGCGGATCGAAGCGGGGCGCGGTCGGCGCGGGAAGCACGCCGGCAGGCTACTTGCGCGGCGCGTCCGGCAGCCGCCACACCCACACCTCGTAGCGCGTGCCGGCCCGGTTGTACGCGGGAGGGACGCCCGGCGCCGTGACCGCCGGCGGTGGCGCGAGGGCCATCGCGACCAGGTTGCCGTCACGCGACACGGTGGGCGTCTCGAGGAGCCCGTGCGGCCATGGTTCCGCGCTCGACGCCCCCGCCTTGCCGCCGAGGCCCGCAACCAGCGGGCCGAACCCGCCGATGCGCCCGCGCGGCTCCGTCCGCTCGATCCCTTCGCTTGCCGGGAACCTCTCCTGCAGCATCGCCTCGTGCGGCGGGGCGATGGCGTTCATCGCGTCGAGGCTCAGGAGCGGCACCACCGTCGAGGGAACGCACGCACCGTCCTCCAGCCGAAGGCTGAGCCGTGTGGTCGCCACGAACACCCCGTCCGCGGTGATCGAGGGGGCGAAGTCGTGCCAGAAGCGGTTGTCCCACAGGCCGCGGCCGAGACGGCCGTCCGGGCACGCGCGTGTCCCGAGGTCGGTGACCGTCGCACCGCGCCCCGTGACGCAATGGTCGACCGCATCAAACCGGCCGATCGACATGGCGTCCTTGGCAAGCGCGGCCAGCGCCCACGATGCGGGCCCGCCGTCCGGCACGTCGCCGACCGCCGCCACCAGCATGCGGTGGACCAGCGTCTTCGGCCGATCGATGGGTTCGTTCCACCTCACGTCGCCCACGGTGTGCACGGGGTCGTGAGCGCCCGCGCGGCAGTCGACCGAGAGCACCCTCGCGCGAACAACCGAATCGACGAGGGAGGTTCCGTCGGGGCCGGGCACGCCGGTGATCGTGTCGAACGTGACCGTGAGCCGACGGGACCCGTCGGTCCAGCCCTGGATCCGGAAGCTGCCGGACGTCTCGGTGCTGAGCGTGACCTCGTGCGATGAACGTGCCGCGAGGTCCGCGACGCGCAGCACGCTCGGCGTGGACGCGGCCCCCATGCGCAGCCACGCCGCGCGCGCGCCGTCCGGCGCCAGCGTGAAATCCGGGATCACCCACGGCCGTTCCTCGAGGACCGACCACTCCGGTTGGTCAGCCCATGGCGTGCCCGCGGGCGGTACCCGCCACACGTCCATCCGCCAGCCGATGGCCGGCCGGTAGGGCAGCGGCCGCCAGAGGGGCCATGCGCCCGGGCCGCGGTCAAGCCCCGCCACCGGCCAGGTGTCGGTGCGCAGCGCCACCGAGGGGCCGTTGGCGCGACTCACGAAGTGGCCGAGCCCCGCCGAGGCCATGGCCATGGCGGCCAGCACCCACGGCCATGCGCGCACCGCCTGCATCGTCCGCGTACGTCCCGGGATGCGCGCGGTGCGTCCGCCGGGTTCGAGCCCGCATTCCGGGCATGGGTTGCCGGGGGCGACGTCGCCCACGTCGTAGTTGCACCTCCTGCAGTAGGTGCGACCCGGCACCTGCGGCCGCTTCAGGATGCGGCGCGCGAGCACCGCGAGCCAGAGCACTCCCGCGAGGCCGGCGGCGAGCGAGAAGTCCATCCCGTGGACGTGCCAGAACGCGCCGGGGCCGAGATCGACCGTGGATCCGATTACCAGGCGGTTGCCGTCTTCGCTCCAACGGATGCGCACCGGGCCCGCGTTGTCGTTCGGCAGTGGATCCAGCGGGATCCGGATCTCGGGATGCGCGGCCGCGGGGGATTGCACGCGCGGCATCCTATGATGGGTCCCATGCGTTCCCCCGCGCGCGCGTTCACCCTGGTCGAGATGCTGGTCACGGTCGGCATCATCGCCCTCCTCATGGGCATCCTGCTGCCGGGGCTCCGTGCGGCGCGGCGTGCGTCGTACGCCACCACCAGCCAGTCCAACCTGCGCCAGTGGGGCGTCGCGATGGGCGCGTGGATGGCGAGCAACGACGACGCGTTCCCGTGGGAGGGAAGCAAGATCGCGGCCGACATGGGCTCGAACCTCGCGGTGCGAGAGTATTGGCCGAACGCGCTTCCGTCGATGCTGGGGATCGACACGTACGCCCAGATGTGCGAGCGCGCGTTCCTGGCGCAGTCGACCATCGAGACGTGGAACGCGCCTGGCAGCGTGTGGAGCGACCCGGCGGCCGAGCCGAACCGCCCGGAGCCCTACACCTTCGGCACCGCCGGCGCGGACGGCGTGTTCCGCCAGTTCTTCTTCTCGTACGCGATGAACTACCGGCTGAACCAGACCCTGTTGATGCAGGCGGGGGTGCCCGAGGCCTCGCGCGACGTCACCATGCGCATGGCGCAGGTCGGCCAGCCCGACAGGACGGTGTTCATGCTCGAGCTGCGCGCGAGCGACACCGAGCTCCCTCCGAGCGACCCGCACCGCAACGGGGGGCTCGACCGGGCGATCTGCGGCTGGAAGAAGTTCGCCGCGCGCCACAACGGCGGCGGGCACATGACCTTCGCCGACGGCCACGTCGCGTGGTACTCGAACGAGCAGGCGACCACGAACGCGCAGGGCAGCCGCGACCCCGCGACCCCGAACGGCGACTGGAACACGAACGTGCTGGTGTGGGACGCCCTCGGTCCGGCGCTGAACTGAGGGGGCGTCACGCCGTGGCGCCTGCGCGCCCCAACCGCCGCAGCTGGCGTTCGTGGACGTCGGTGAGCCCCGCGAACGCGCCGATCGACGCGATCGCCCCGACCAGGCAGCACAGCATGTCCCACTGCGCGTCCCAGGGGTCGCCCTGCGTCCCGAGGAACGCGTCGGCGGCATGGCCGAGCGACACGCTCGCGCCCCACTCGAGCATCTCGAAGATCGCGCTGAAGGCGAGCGCGCATGCGATGCAGAGCACGGGCAGCCAGCCGCCCGGCCCCAGCGGGCTCGTCCGCCGCAGCAGTTCGCGGGCGAGGATCGCCGGCACGAACCCCTGCATGAAGTGGCCGAGGCGGTCGTAGTGGTTGCGCGCGAGGCCGAGCGCATCGCTCACCCAGTCGCCGAGCGGCACGCGCTCGTAGGTCCAGTGCGCCCCTGCGAGCAGCACCAGCGCGTGCGCCGCGAGGAGCACCTGCAGGAGCGGCGTGATGCCGCGTCGCGCGCCGACCCACGCCGCGAGCGGGACGCCCGCGAGCACCCACGACGCCTCGAGCCACCAGGTGAGCCGGTCCGCCGCGCCGACGCGGCTGAGCGCGGTCGCGGCCACCACCGTGGCGACGAGGATCGCGCCGAGCGGGGAACGGCGGGCGCTCGCGGCGGCGTCGGTCACTTCCCGAACGCCGCTCGCACCGTCTCGGCGCCGCGCGAGCGGTACTCGCGCGCCAGCCCGTCGACGAACGCGTCGAGATCCATCTCGCCGAGGTTCGCCTCGGTGCCGAACGCGCGCACGCTGACCTTGCGGCCCTCGGCGTCGCGCGGGCCCACCACGGCGAGGTAGGGCACCTTCATGTCGCTGGCGTCCTTCACCTTGCCCTGGATGCGGTCGTTCGACTCGTCGATCGCGGCGCGCAGGCCCGCGGCCTTCAGTGCCGCGTGCAGTTCGCGCGCGTAGCCGGCGCTCTTCTCGCTGATGGGAAGCACCCGGACCTGCTCGGGAGCCAGCCAGACCGGGAACGCGCCCGCGAAGTGCTCGATCAGGCAGCCGCAGAACCGCTCCATGCTGCCGAACGGCGCGCGGTGGATCATCACCGGGCGGTGCTGCTGGTTGTCCGCGCCCACGTAGTGCAGGTCGAAGCGCTCGGGAAGGTTGTAGTCCACCTGCACCGTGCCGAGCTGCCAGCTGCGGCCGATCACGTCCTTCACGACGAAGTCGATCTTCGGGCCGTAGAACGCGGCCTCGCCGGGCTCCTCGCTGAACGGAACGCCGAGCGTGCGTGCCGCGGTGCGGCAGGCCTCCTCGGCCTTGTCCCAGTTGCGCGGGTCGCCGACGTACTTGGCGCTGTCGGGGTCGCGCAGGCCGACGCGCACGCGGTACTCGTTCATCCCGAGCGTCCCGAAGATGAGCTTCACGAGGCTCAGGCACCCCAGCAGCTCGTCGGCCACCTGGTCCTCGCGGCAGAAGAGGTGCGCGTCGTCCTGCGTGAACCCGCGGACGCGCGTCATGCCACCGATCTCGCCCGACTGCTCCCAGCGGTACACGGTGCCGAACTCCGAGAGCCGCACCGGCATGTCGCGGTAGCTGTGCGGCGCGCTCGCGAAGATGCGGATGTGGTGCGGGCAGTTCATCGGCTTGAGCAGGTAGCCGTCGATCTCGCCCTTCTCGAGGCGGTTGGCCAGCTCGCCGCAGGTGCAGCCCTCCTTCGCGAGCGCGGCCAGCTGGTCGTGCTCGATGACCGGCGGGTACTGGCTCTCGCGGTAGTAGGGGAAGTGGCCGCTGGTGCGGTAGAGGTCGAGCTTGCCGATGTGCGGCGTGAAGACCTGCGTGTAGCCCTGCTTGCGCAGCTCGTCGCTGATGAAGTTCTGGAGCTCCTGGCGCACGATGGCCCCGTTGGGCGTCCACAGCACCAGGCCCTGGCCGACCATCTCGTCGATGTGGAAGAGCCGCAGCTGCTTGCCGAGCACGCGGTGGTCGCGCTTCTTGGCCTCGTCGAGCTGCGTCAGGTGCGCGGCCAGCTCCTCCTTGGTCGCGAAGGCCGTCCCGTACACGCGCGTGAGCCGGTCGAGCGCCTCGTCGCCCTTCCAGTAGCTCGACGCCAGGCTCATCACCTTGAACGCGCCGATCTTCCCGGTGGCGGGCACGTGCGGACCGCGGCAGAGGTCCTCCCAGTTCGCGCCGGGCGTGCCGGTGGCGTACCAGGTGAGCGTCGTGCTGCCGGCCTCCTGCGCGCGCTCGGCGTTGTCGACCTTGAACTTGCTTCCCTCGGCCCGCAGCTTCTCCATGCCCTTGGCGGCAGGAAGCTCGTAGCGCGTGAATGGGCGGTTCTCGGCGACGATCCGCGCCATCTCGGCCTCGATCGCAGGGAAGTCCTCGGTGCTGATCGCCTTGCCGCCCTCGAAGCTGATGTCGTAGTAGAAGCCCGTCTCGAGCGGCGGGCCGTAGACCAGCCGCACGTGCGGGAACAGTTTCTGGATGGCCTCGGCCATCACGTGCGCCGTGCTGTGGCGGATGAGGAAGAGCGCGTCCGCGTCGGCGCCGCCCTCGCGACGCTTCGGCGTGACGATCGCGAGCGCGCAGTCGCGGTCGATCACCGTGGCCAGGTCGCGCAGCTCGCCGTCGACCTTGGCGCCGACCGCGGCCTTCGCGAGGCCCGCGCCGATGGACGCGGCCACCTCGGCGGCGGTGACGGGGGCGCTGAACTCCTTGACGGAACCGTCGGGAAGCGTGATCCGGGGCATGGAGCCGGGCAGGGTACGTCAGAACAGGTCGGGCTGTCCCGGCTCGGGGGCCGGGCGCTCGGCGAGGTCGTCGATCTCGCGCTGGAACTCGCCGGCCGAGCTGAACTGGTAGTACTCGCTGGCGAACCGGATGTAGGCGACGTGGTCGATCGCCCGGAGCTTGTCGGCCACCCGCTTGCCGATCGCCAGGCTCGGGACCTCGCGCTCGTACTCGCGGTGCATCTCCTCCTCGACCTCGCGGACGAGGCGCTCCTTCGCGTCGGCCGGCACGGGGCGCTTCCCGCACGCGGCCGCGAGGCCGCGCATCACCTTGTCGGGGTCGAACGGCACGCGCGTGCCGTCTCGCTTGACCACCATCAGCCGCTCGGTGCGCTCGACGCGCTCGTACGTGGTGAACCGCTTCCCGCACGCGATGCACTCGCGCCGCCGCCGGATCGCGTCGCCCGAGTCGCTCGGGCGGCTGTCGGTCACCTTGTCCTTGTCGCGCTCGCAGTAGGGGCAACGCATGGGGCGGGCCCGCTCAGACTTCCTCGACCTCGGCGATCTTCTTGTCCATCAGCGCCTCGATCTTCGCGGTGTACTGCTTGGTGAGCTCGTCCACCGACTCCTTCGCGCCCTTCGCCTGGTCCTCGGTGACCCCCGCCTTCTTGTCGGCCAGCAGCGCGTCGATCGCCTTGTTGGCGTCGCGGCGCTCGTTGCGCACCACCACCTTCGACTCCTCGGCCATCTTCTTGACCTGGACGATGAGCTGCTTGCGGCGGTCGGAGCTCGGCGCGGGGACGCTCACCCGGACCGCGTTGCCCTCGGCCACCGCGCGCACGCCGATGCCGGCGCTCTCGATGGCCTTCACGATCTCGGACTTGGAGCCCGGGTCGAATGGCTTCACCACCAGCGTCGTCGCGTCGGCGACGGTGATGCCGGCGAGCTCGCGCAGGTCGGTGCTCGAGCCGTAGTAGTCGACCTTCACGTACTCGACGAGGGCCGTCGTCGCGCGCCCGGTGCGGACGCCGCGGAGCTCGCGCTGGAAGTAGTCCACGCCCGTGGTCATGCGGTCCTCGGCCTCGAGCAGCACGGTGTCGATGTCCATGTCGGTGTCCTGTCAGTTGGTGACCACGGTGCCGACGGACGAGTCGCCGTCGAGCACGCGCTGGATGTTTCCCTTGCGCCGGAAGTCGAACACGACCACCGGGACCTCGTGCTCCATGCACATCGTGAGCGCGGTGAGGTCCATGACCGCCAGCTGCCGCTCGATCGCCTGCGCGAACGTGAGCCGCTCGAAGCGCGTCGCCTTCGGGTCCTTCTTCGGGTCGGCGGTGTAGATGCCGTCGACCTTCGTGGCCTTCAGGATCGCCTGCGCGCCGAGCTCGATGCCTCGCAGGCTCGCGCAGGTGTCGGTGGTGAAGAACGGGTTGCCGGTGCCCGCCACCAGGATCACCACGCGCCCCTTCTCGAGGTGGCGGATCGCGCGCGCCCGGATGAACGGCTCGGCCACGGCCGGCAGGTTGATGGCGCTCATGACGCGCGCCTCGATGCCCAGGTGCCCGAGGGCCTCCTTCAGCGCGAGTCCGTTGATGACGGTGCCGAGCATCCCCATGTAGTCGGCGGTCGACTGGTCGATGGTGCCGGCCTCGGCCAGGCGCGCGCCGCGGATGATGTTGCCGCCGCCGACCACCACGGCCAGCTGCAGCGGGCTCGCGCCGCGATAGGCGTCCGCGATCTCCTGCGCAAGCAGGCCGAGCTCGACGGGATCGATGCCGAGCTCGCCGGGCTTCGAGAGGCTCTCGCCGCTCACCTTCAGGATCACTCGTTCGTACCGCTTGGCCACGCGTCCTCCATTGCGTACGGCGCCGCGCCGCGACGGGGGCGCGGGTGCCGGGCGGGCATGGTAGGTGTTCGGGTTCCCGCACGGCGGACGGCCCCCTCGCACCTACCATGCGGTGCGTGCCCGACGCCGCCGCGAATCCCCGGCACGAGGCGCCCGCCCGCGGCCGCGAGTCGTGGGCCTCGGGCGCGCGGTGGCTCCTGCTCGGGCTCGCGCTCAGCCTCCCGGTGCATGCGACGCTCCTGGTGTGGCTTGCCGTGACGCGGGTCGAGCGCCCGGGGGTCGGCCGCCCGAACGACCAGCCGATCGAGATGGCGCTGATGCCGGCCGACGACACCCCGCCGTCGCCGGTCGCCGGCACCGGCGCGGGGGCGGCCGCCGAGTCACCCGAGGTGCGGGCCGAGGCGCGCACGGTCAACGCCGAAGCGTCGCAGGACCCGCTTGCCGCGGGGGCGGGCGAGGGCACCGGGCTCGGCGAGGGCGGGGCGGACGGGTTCGGCGGGTTCGGCCCCGGCGGCGGCGGCGGAAGCGGGTTCGGCGGCGGGGGCGGCGCGGGCGGCGGCGGTGGCGGAGGCCTCGGCGGCGGCGCGGGCGGCACCAGCTTCTTCGGCGTCGGCGGCCGCGGCACGCGCTTCGCCTTCATCGTCGACAAGAGCGGGTCGATGGCAGGGCGCATCGGCGAGGCGAAGGAGGAGCTGCGCCGCGCCATCGCCGCGCTCCCGGACTACGCGAGCGTCTACGTCGTCTTCTACGACAGCGCCGAGCCGTTGTCCTTCAGCGACCGGTGGGAGCGCGTGCGATCGAGCATGATGCAGCGGCTCAGGAACTGGCTCGGCGAGGTGGGCCCGTCGGGCGGCACCGAGCCCGTGCCCGCGTTCCGCCGCGTCTTCGCGCTCGACGTGCGCCCGGACGTCATCTTCTTCCTCTCCGACGGCGAGATCCCCGACGACGACGTGGTCGCGATCCGCCAGATGAACGCGCGCGGCCGCAAGGTCACGATCAACTCCATCGCCTTCGGCGACGAGGCCGGCGGCGCGCAGCTGCGCCAGGTCGCGCAGGAGGCCGACGGCGAGTTCAGGCAGGTGGGCTCGGCGCGCCCGCGCGAGCGGGGGCGTCCGTGACCGCGCGCGGGTCGGCCGCGCTGGCCGCGGTGCTCCTGTTCGCCGGGCCGTCGGCGTCGGGCGCGGACGTGGTCGAGCTCCGTGGCGGCGCGCCCTCGCTCGAGGGCGACGTCTCGGCGGCGTCGGGCGCGGGCGCGGTGGTGCGCACGCGCAAGGGCGGGCTCGACCAGGAGCGCACGGTGCCGTGGAGCGAGGTCCGCGGGATCCGGGGCGAGGGGCTGCCCGCGGACGCGGCGCGCTGGCTCGATGCGGGCGATTCGCTGTGGCGCGCGCGCATGCGCGCCGAGCGCGGCGACTGGCAGCTCGCGCTGCCCGAGTTCGCGAAGGCCTTCGGGGCGTGGCGCGGCGCGCCTCCGTCGCGCGACGCGATCGCCGCGGCCGCCGGGCTCGCAGAGGCACGCTGGCGCGCAGGCGACGTCGCGGGCGCGGTGGTGCCGTGCTTCGACGCGATCCGCATGGTGCGTGCGGCGGGCGCCGCCGGTGCCGCGGCCGGCGCGGCCGCCGATGCGGCACGGGCCCTCGACGTGCGCATCGTCGATCCTCGCGCGCCCGTTCCGCCGTTCGTTCCGCCGTTCGCGGTCGCGCCGGCCGCGGTCGAGGTGGTCGCGCAGGGCCTTCGGTCGCTTGACCTCGGCGCGGACCCGGCGCTCGCCCGCGTGGTGGAGGCCTGGTGCGCCGCCGCGGGCGCTGCGCCGCCGTCGGCGAAGGAGGCGAAGCCCGGCCCGAAGCCCGACGCTCCGGCGAAGGCCGCGCTCGCCGCGCTCGAGGCGCTCGCCGCGCTGCGCGCCCCCGAGGCGGACCGGCGCGCGTCCGCGGTGGCCGCGCTCGCCCGCGCACGGCCGACGATGCCCTCGTGGTTCGAGCCATGGTCGCGTGCGGCCATCGGGCTCGCGCTCGCGTCGGATCCGCTTGACGGGCTGCGCGCGCGCGGCGGTGCGCTGCTCGCGAGCGTGCTCGCGCTCGACGCGGTGACGCAGCCGGCGCTCGCGGCGTTCGTGCGTCCCGCCCTCGAGGCGGCGCGCGGAGGCACCGTGCCACGCACCTCGGCCTCCATGTCGGGCGCGCTCGCGGCGCAGGGCGTGGTCTCCTCGATCACGGTCCCGCGCGAACTGGCCGACCGCACCACCGAGTTCATCGAACGGCAGGGCGACCGCGCCATGCTCATCGCGCACCTCGAGGCGCAGGTCGAGCAGGAGCTCCCGGGGGACGCGCGGCAGGCCGCGGTGGCGCGGCTCGCCCGCACGCTCGCCTCGCTGCTCGAGCGCGAGCAGGACGCGGCGCGCCGCGAGGAGATCGCCGCGCGCGCGAAGGCGCTGCTCTCGGCGGAGGACGCCAAGGACGCCGGGGCGGTCGCGCTCCGGCTGTCGCTCCTGCGCGCCCGCCACCGTGCCGCGCAGCGCGTCGCCGAGGACCGGCGCGCGGGGCGCGTGGCGGACGACGCGGCCGAGTCGGCGCGCGGCGAGTTCGCGGCGCTCGTGCAGGAATTCGCGGCGCTCGCCTCGACCGCCTCGCGTGCGCGCGAGCGCGCGGACCTCGACGCGACGCGCGCGGTCGGGCTGTCCGCGGAGCAGGTGGCCGCCGAGTCGGCCGCGGCCGAGGATGCCGTACGGAGCGCGCAGTACTTCCGCGCATGGGCGGCCTACTACGCGGCGTGGCTCGCGCGCGATCTCGGGCGCGACGGCTGGCGCGACACCGCGAACTCCGCGGTCGAGTGGTTCGCCGCGCTCATCGAGCCCGGCCGGCCGACGGTCGACCCGGCCGAGGTTTCGGTCGACCTCCGCGGCAACGAGGGATTCGCCAGCGCCATCCTCGGCATGGGCCTGTCCTCGAGCCTGGTGACCAGCGCGGCGACCAGCGACGCGTGGTTCGCGCTCCTCGACGAGCCGCGCACGCACGCGTCGGTGCGGCTGAAGCTTCCCGCGTGGCGGCTGGCCGCGCTGCTCGACCGGGGCGATGCCGCGGGCGCGCTCTCCGCGCTGCGCGCGGGCGCCGACGGTCCGCAGGGCATTCCCATGGCCCTCATCGCGGCGGCGCGTGCGGTGCGGATGGAGCCGACGGCGGATGCGGCGGCGCTCCTCACCGAGAGCGTCGGCCGGCTCGCCTCGGCCGGGCGGCTCGGCGACCTCGCCGCGATCGGCGACGCCGGGCGCGGCGTGTCCGGTCCGGGCGCCAGCCTCTTCGCGGCGGTCCGTGCCGCCACCGAGGCCACTCGGCTGCAGTCCGACGGGAAGGACGCGGAGGCCCGTGCCGCATGGGAACGTGCCGTCGAGTCGATCGCGGGCGCAGCGTCGGACGATGCGCCCGCGCCGGTCGCGGCGGGCGCACGCGCCCTGCAGGGTCACCTGCTGCGCGGGGCGGGGCGCCCGGCCGACGCCGCGGACGCATTCCTCGCCGCGTCGAAGTCCCTCGCGGGCGAGCGCGCCGCCGACGCGCGCTGGATGGCGGTCGTGTGCCTCGACGAGGCGGTACGTGCGGGCGTGCGAGATGCCGCTGCGCGCGCCGAGCGTGCGGTGGACGCGATCGTCGCGGACCTTCCGGCGACGCACGCGGCGGTACGCGCGCGCGCCTGGCGCGTGACGCGCGGCGCGGCGCCGTCGAACGCCGACATCGACGCGTTGCTGGGGGGATCGGTGCCGCCTGCGCTCGCGCCGGCCGCGCGCCGCGCTGCGATCGAGGGGCTCTACCGGCGCTTCCGGGCCTCCACGGGCGATGAGCGCGCATCGGCGGCACGGCGCGCGCTGCGGGCGGGGGACGACGAGCCAGCCGGCGCGGGCGACGCGGGGACCGTGGACCTGCGGCGCCGCGCCGAGATGGCCCTCGCGATCGAGGACCGCGTGCGTGCGGCCGAGGCCGTCGATGCGCTCGGTGCCCGCGTCGAGGCCGACGGCCCGCTGCGCGACGAGCTCGCGGCGCGCCGCTGCCAGGTCGCGGCGCTCGAGGGGCGCCTTGACGCGGCGCAGGGCTTCGCCGCGGAGGTCGCGCGGGACACGCCGTGGGCGCGCCTCGCCGGGAGCGCGCTGCTCGCCGCGGTCCTCCGCGACCCGTCGGCCTCGCCCGAGGTCCGGGCGTCGGCCGTCGCCGCGGCGGTGCGCGGCCAGTCGCCGCCGCCCGTCGCGGAGACGGTGCTGTGGCTGCGTGCGGAGTCGGAACTTGCGCGGCGCGGCCAGCCCGGCATCGACCGTGCGGGTGCGCGCGCGGCCGCGGATGCCGCACGCGCTTCGGTGGGCGGGGACCAGTCGCTCATGCTCGCCGACGCCGACTTCCTGCTGGCCACCGGCGATGCTTCGGGATCCGCGGCGGTGATCGACCGGGTGCTCGCCTCGAGCGCCGTCGGGAGCGAGACGTGGTTCGAGGCGAAGGCGATGCAGATCGAGGCTGCGGCGCGCGCCGACCCCGCCCGGGCCCGCGCGATGCTCGACCAGGTCCGTGTGCTCGCCGGGGGCTTTGGTTCCGGACCGGCGGCGGGTCGGTTGGCGCAACTTGACCGATCGCTTCGCGCGGCCGTCCCCGGAGGAGGCGCGTCATGAATGCGCCCGTCGACGAAGCACGGCGCGCGCTCGACATGCAGGTCGCGTCGGTGCTGCGCGCCTGCGGCGGGTGGAACGACGAGTCGCGGCGCAGGCTGTCGGCGCTCGCGCAGGTGCGCCGCGTGCCGCCGAACGAGCTGGCCTCGAGCGTGGCGCGCGTCGCGGCCGCGTGGGGAGGCGCCGGCCCGGAGCACGCCGAGCAGCCGGATGGAGGCGAAGGTTCGCTCGCGGCGCACGCTCCGTCGCCGATGCGCGTGGCCGTCCATGCGCCGGGCTCGCGCGGCGCGGCCGCCTCCAACCGCGGCGCGGCGCTCGGCATCGCGGTGCTTCTCGCGACCTCGATCGCGAGCGTCGCCATGCTGTGGTACGCGGTGCGGCGCGCGGACGCGCCGCCCGAGGAGCGTCCGAACCGGGCGGTGGCCGATGGTGCGCCCCCGGCTTCGATGGCGGACCCGGGCGGTGCGTCACGGGACGCGGTCGATGCGCACGACGCGCGAGGTGGGCGTCCGGCCGACGCGCAGGGCGCACGCCCATCCGTGGCGCCGCGCGACGTGCCTCCCGTCCCGGCCGTGTACTCCCGCCCCCCCGCGCTGCGCGTCGATGCCACGCCGGCGTGGAGCCGCACGGCGCTCGAGTCGCTGGCGGGAGACGAGGCGGCGCTCGAGGCGGCGTGCGCCGCGCGCGCGGCCGGTGCGCCCACGGCGGACGCCGACCGTGCGCTCGCGTCGCGCGTCGTCGATGCGCTCCAGGGATCATGGCCGCTCCTTCAGGGCTTCCGACGCGACCAGGTGGTCCGCGAGGCGTGCACGCTCGTGCGGTCGGACGCCGAGCTGGCCGATCGGCTCCGCGCGGAGCTCGCCGCCGCACGCGACGCCGCGCTCGACGAGCCGGCGCGGACC
>CAMDUT010000020.1 GCA_945877905.1 Phycisphaera mikurensis NBRC 102666
GCCCCACGCGAGCGCCGCGCCCGCGAGGCACGCGGACGCGATGCGTGCGGCGGGCAGCGCCAGCGCAACCGCCGCGAGCTGCGCGGCCTGCGCGCGCAGCCGGCGCGGGTTGCGGAAGCACGACTCGATGAAGATGCGCTTCCAGCCGGTGCGGAACGCGGGCCAACGGTCGTACATGGAGACCGAAAGCATGCCGTCCGCGATCGCCGCCTCGACCGTCATCGCACGCCGGTCCATCCCGCGCGCGAACGCGAGGTCCTCGAGCAGGTCGTCCTTGACGGCCGCGTGGCCGCCGAACGCGTCGTAGGCCGCGCGCTCGAACAGCATGAACTGGCCGTTGGCGAACGGGCGCCGCCGCAGCCGCCCGTCGACGCGACGCACCGGAAACAGCTTGAGCATCATCAGCGCGGTCACCGGCTGCACCACGCGCTCGAACCACAGATCCTGCGTCGGCGTGCTCCAGAGCGAGAGCATCGCGAGCCGGCGGCGGCGCAGGAGCGTGACCGCAGCGCGCAGCAGCGCGGGGTCGAAGCGCGTGTCGGCGTCCGCAAAGAGGACCAGCTCGCCGCAGGCGCGCCCCGCGCCCACGCGCGCGGCGTTGCACTTGCCCGCCCAGTCCGGCGGGCACGAGCCGTTGTCGACGATGACGAGCCGCGGGTCGGTCGCGGCGATCGGCTCGAGCGCGGCGCGCGTGCCGTCCGTGCACCGGTCGAGCACGAAGACGAGCTCGAGCGCCGGGTAGTCGCTCGCCAGGACGCTGCGCGCGCACGCGGCCGCGACGCGCTGCTCGTTGTGCGCGGGGATGACGACCGTGAGCGCGGGCAGCGGCACGGGGTCGCCCGCGAGCCCCTCGCGCACGAACGTGCTCAGGCGCCATTCCCGCCGCGCGCGCGCCGCGAAGAGCGCCCACGCCACGAGCTCGGCCACGGACGCGGCGGAGAGGACAAGCGCGACGACGAGCACCGTGTGCATGGAGGGCCGGGCAGGCTACCCGGCGGCGCGACTAGCATTGCCCCGCCTTGGCCGTCCACACGCAGCTCCTCGTCAGGCGCTACCTCACGACGCGCATCATCCCGCTCATCGCGGTCGCCGCGGTGGCGCTGTGCACGGCGCTCGTCATCATCGTCGTGAGCGTGATGAGCGGCTTCCTCGAGAACCTCCGGAACTCCGGGCGCACGCTCATGGGCGACGTGGTGCTGAGCCGCCCGGTCCAGGGCATCCCGTGGTACGGCGAGCTCGTGCGCGACCTCGAGGCGCTGCCCGGCGCGCAGGCGGCGTCCCCGCTGGTCGACACCTACGGGTTGGTGCGAATGCCCTACCCAGACGGCCCGAGCAAGGACGTCGTCACCGCGCAGGTGTGGGCCATCGACCCCGAGAGCTTCTCGCGCGTCACCGACTTCGACCGCACCATCTGGTGGAAGCCCGCGGCGAGCCGCGAGGAAGCGCTCGCCATGGGCGAGGACGACCCGCGCCGCTCGATCGGCGACGGGCCGCTCAACGATGCGCGCGCCATGCGCGACCTCGCCACCGGGCGCCCCGGCGCGCTGCTCGGGATGCACGTCTCGGTCGCCAACCAGCGCCAGCGCGACGGCAGCTACCGCCCGCGCGTGGCCCACTGGTGGATGCCGCGCCACGAGGTCTCGGTCACGCTGGTCCCGATCAGCGAGCGGGGCACCGTCTCGCAGTCGAACTCGCGCACCTTCAAGGTGGTGAACGAGGTGATGTCGGGCGTCTTCCAGGTCGACCGCAACCGCGTGTTCATCCCGCTGAAGGACGGGCAGGAGCTGCTGCGCCTCGACGAGGCGCCGGTCGTCGACACCGAGGCCGAGCCCGACGCCGACGGCAACTACCCGGTGGTGGGCACGTCGCCCGCGCGCGCGACGCAGGTGCTGGTGCGGGCGAAGCCCGGGACCACGGCGGACGAGCTCAAGGAGCAGGTCGAGAAGGCCTACGAGCAGTTCTGGCTCCGCGCGTCCGCGGACCCCGCGCGGCGCACGAAGCCGCCCGCGCCCGAGTCCGTCTCGATCATGACCTGGAACGAGCGCCTGCGCGACCTCATCGGCCCGGTCGAGAAGGAGCGCCAGATGATGATGATCCTCTTCTCGATCACGGGGCTCGTGTGCGCGGGGCTGATCCTCGCGATCTTCTGGGCCATTGTCGCCGAGAAGACGCGCGACATCGGCATCCTGCGCGCGACGGGTGCGGGGCGCGGCGGCGTGATGGCCATCTTCCTCCGGTACGGGCTCGCGATCGGCGTGGCCGGCGCGCTCATCGGCACCGGCCTCGCGTGGGTCGTGGTCCGCAACATCAACGACATCCACCACGCGCTCGGCGAGCGCGCGCCCACGTGGGCCTGGGCGGGCACGTTCCTGCTCGCGGCATTCGCCGCGGCCGGCGCCGTGCGCGCGCTCGTGCGCGCGAGCGCGCTCGGCACGCTGCTCTGGTCCGTGGGCGCGCTGGCCCTCGCGGGCGTCGGCGCGGGCCTCATGCTCCACCAGGGCTTCCTGATGTGGGACCCGGCCGTCTACTACTTCGCGACCATCCCGAGCACCATGGACTGGGCCGCGGCGCGCGTCATCGGCGCGGGCGCCGTGGTGTGCAGCGTGCTCGGCGCGGCGGTGCCGGCCGCGCGCGCCGCGGACATCGACCCGGTGCGCGCCCTCCGCTACGAGTGACGGACCGACCAAGGTGACTCACGCCCCCGCCCAGCCCCACCGATCGCCCGCCGCCGAGGACGGCTCCGCCATGCCGCTCCTCGAGGCCGAGGACGTGCACCGCACGTACCGCCTCGGCCGCACCGAGGTGCCGGTGCTCAAGGGCGCGTCGATCCGGGTGAACCCCGGCGAGTGGGTCGCGATCCTCGGCTCGAGCGGCAGCGGCAAGAGCACGCTCCTCCACCTCCTCGGCGGCCTCGACCGGCCCGACGCCGGCGCCGTCCGGTTCCGGGGAGAGTCGATCAGCCGCTTCTCGCCGAGGCGCCTCGACCGCTACCGAAACGAGCACGTCGGCTTCGTATTCCAGTTCTATCACCTGCTCCCCGAGCTCAACGTGCTCGAGAACACGATGATCCCCGCGATGGTGGGCGTGGGGCGCCTCGAGTGGATGCGCCGGCGCGGCGAGATCCGCGAACGGGCGCGTGCGCTCCTCGACCGGTTCGGGCTGTCGCACCGCGTGCGGCACCGGCCGGCGGAGCTCTCGGGCGGCGAGCGGCAGCGGGTCGCGATCGCGCGCGCCCTCATGCACCGGCCCGACGTCCTGATGGCCGACGAGCCCACCGGAAACCTCGACGCGAAGACCGGCGAGGCCATCCTCGAGACCCTCGCGGAGCAGCACCGGGCGGGCCTCACGATCGTCATGGTGACGCACGACCAGTGGATCGCGGCCCGCGCGGACCGGATCGTCCACCTCGTCGACGGCCGGGTCGCGTGACGCGCACCGCGTGCGCCTAGAATCCTCCCCATGCGAAGGGCGCCACACAGGTTCACGGGATGCGCGGCGCGTGCGTCGGCCGCGTGCGCGCTGATCGCCGCGTGCGCGTGCTCGACGCGGGACCCCTACGACGACCTGCTCTGGTACTACCGCCCCGAGCCGGGCAGCGTGATCATCCCGCGCGAGCAGCACGGGCCCCGGTCGCTCTCCATGTTCCACGGCACCGACGGCGCGCCCATCGACTGGAACGGGCTGTGGAACGGCATCCGCTGGGCCGACATCGTGATCGTCGGGGAGCAGCACGACGACACGAACGCGCACGAGGTGCAGCAGGCGATCTGGGAAGAGACGGTCGCGGCGTGGCCCGGCAGCGCCGTGTCGCTCGAGATGCTCGAGCGCGACGAGCAGGCGACGGTCGACGCGTACCTCGCAGGCGAGATCGACGCCGAGACCTTCGTCGAGCGCACTGGCTCCCGGGACTGGGCGTCGAAGGGAACGTGGGACGACTTCTACCAGCCGGTGATCGACGAGGCGAAGCAGGCGAAGGCGCCCGTCATCGCGGCGAACGCGCCGCGCGACTACGTGCGGCGCGCGCGCACCGAGGGCTACGACGCGCTCGCGGCGCTGCCCGAGGCCGAGCGCGCCATGTTCGCGCTCCCCGCGAAGGACCCGCCCGCCTCGTACCGCGCCCGCTTCCGCGACTTCATGTCCGGCGGCGGCGAGCGCGAGGTGGACGAGGCCCGCGTCGACGAGGTGCTGCGCTCGCAGCGCATGTGGGACGCGACGATGGCGGACTCGATCGTGCGCGCGCACGAACGGCTTCCCTCGCACGCCAAGGTCGTGCACCTGGTGGGGCAGTTCCACTCCGAGTACGACGGCGGGCTCGTGAGCGAGATCCAGGCGCGCGCGCCGTTCGCGCGGGTGCTCACGGTCACCGTGCAGAAGGGGACGGCCCGGGCGCTCCGCGAGGAGGACCGGGGCAAGGCGGACGTGGTCGTCTACGGGGTGGCGCCCCGGCTCAGGTGGACCGGGTTCCAGGCAGGGCTGAAGCCGCCGGCCGAGGAGCGTCCTGCCGAGGAAGAGGCCCCGGCATGGGGCTTCGCCTACTGAACGTCGGCGAAGGCGCGGCGCGACGGGCGCGGCGCCCGCGGCGGGTCACTTCCCGAGGAGCTTCGAGAGGTCGGCCTGCGTGTCGACGACCTTGAAGAGCTTGTCCATCTTCATCATGGCCATCAGGCTCTTGAGGTCCTTGTTCAGGCCGTAGAGCACGGGCTGCGCGCCCGCGGCGGCGGCGGCGTTGCGCGCGCCGATGAACATCGAGAGCCCCATCGAGCTCATGAAGGACACGCTCGTGAGGTCCATCACCAGGAACTTGATCGTCTTGAGCTTCAGGTAGGGACCGATGTCCTCCTGGATGATCGGCGTCTCGCGCTGGCCGATGTTCGGCCCGGCGAACTTGATCTGCACGATCGGCCCGTCCCAGGCGACCTCGGCGAGCGGCGTCTTCTTCCTGTTGGGGGGGAGTTCCATGGGCCGGGGGTTATACCACCGCGGGCCATGCGGAGGGGCTGGGCGGAAGGCCTCGGACATCCCGTGCGCCCGGCACTGCATCCGGCGCGCGTCAGTCGCGCCGCAGCATCCCGGGGACCATCAGGCCCTCGAGCGACATCGCGCCGGGTTCGCCCTTCAGCCACGCGACCGCGCCCTTGCGCATGGCCACCCGGGCGGTGCCCCCGGAGCACAGCTCCGAGACCAGGAGCCCGAGCGCCGGCTCGTGCCCCACGAGCGCGATGCGCGCGTCGGCGGGCTGCTCCCGCACGAGCGCGAGGATGCCCGCGAGCGCGGACGGATCGTCGGACTCGAGCAGCTTCGTGCGCGCCGGCTTCGGCCAGCCCGCGTGCGCGCGCAGGATGCGCGCGGTGTCCCACGCGCGGGTCCACCCGCTCGCGAGCAGGAGGTCGACGTCGGGGCGCCACCGCCCGATGCGCCGCGCCAGGCGCTCGAACGAGCGCGCGCCCTCGCGCGTGAGCGGCCGCAGCGCGTCGTCGGGCCATCTCTCGGCGTCGCGGTCCTCGGCGCGGGCATGGCGGATGGCGAAGAGCTCCATGGGGGTGCATGGTACTGTCACGCCATGGTCGAAGGCTCGGTCGCGATCGAGAACGCGCGCGTCGTCACGTGCGTGCCGCCCGCGGAGGGCGGCGCGCTCCGCGGCGCGCGGATGCGCGCGCTGCGCGTCCTCGAGCGCGGGCACGTCGTGATCGAGCGCGGCATGGTCGCGGCCGTGGGCGACGGGCCCGTCGCCGACCGCGCGGTGGGCATGCGCATCGACGCGCGCGGACGCGTCGCGATGCCGGCGCTCGTCGACTGCCACACGCATGCGTGCTGGGCGGGCGACCGCTTCGGCGAATGGGAACTGAAGCGGGCGGGCGCCTCGTACCTCGAGATCCTGAAGGCCGGCGGCGGCATCCTGTCGACCGTCGAGGCCGTGCGAGCGGCGCCCGTGAAGGCGCTGGCCTCGCGGCTGGCGGAACGACTCGCCGAGATGCGGGCCACCGGCACGGGCGCGGTCGAGGTGAAGACCGGATACGGCCTCGACGCGGCGAACGAGCTCAAGATGCTCGAGGCGATCCTCGCGGTGCAGGCGGTGTGGCCGGCGCCCGTGGTGCCGACGCTCCTCCTCGGCCATGCGCTGGATGCGTCGAACCCGCGCCAGGTCGAGGAGATGTGCGCCGCGCTCGAGCGCGCGGCCGACCTCGCGCCGGGCGCGGCGGTGGACGCCTACTGCGAGGACGGCGCATGGAGCGTGGCGATGTGCCGCACGCTCCTCGAGAAGGCGCGCCGGCTCGGCGTGCCCGTGCGGCTCCACGTCGACCAGTTCAACCCGCTCGGCGGGCTCGCGCTCGCGCTCGAGTTCGGCGCGCGCAGCGTCGACCACCTCGAGGCGAGCGCGCCCGCCGGCCTCGCCGCGCTCGCCGCGAGCCGCACGATCGGCGTGCTGCTGCCTGCGTGCGGCTTCGCGCTCGACGGCCGGTTCGCCGACGCGCGCGCCATCATCGACCATGGCGGCGCGGTCGCGGTGGCGAGCAACTGGAACCCCGGCAGCGCGCCCAGCCCGAGCGTGGCGTTCGCCGCGGCGCTCGCGTCGCGCCACCTGCGCATGACGGCCGAGGAGTGCATCGCGGCGGTCACGCACAACGCCGCGTGCGTGCTGGGGCTCGAGCGCCAATGCGGGTCGCTCGCGCCCGGCATGCGCGGCGACGTGATCGTGCTTCCCCACCGCGACGAGCGCGCGCTGGTGCACGAGGTCGCGGGCCCGGGGCCCGACGTGTCCATCCTCGCGGGCGACGTGCAGGTCCGGGTGGCCTGAGTACGATCCCCGCCCCGTGATCGTCACCGACCCCAAGGACATCGCGCACGCCGAGGCCGCGGCCGGGCTCGTCGTCGAGACGCACCGGCGCCTGGTCGGCTTCCTGCGCACGGGACAGACCCTCGCCGAGATCGACGCGTTCGTGGGCGCGGCCCTCAGGGACCTCGGGTGCGAGAGCTGCTTCCTCGGATACCAGGTGCGGGGCCACCCGCCCTACCCGAGCCACGCCTGCCTGAGCCCCAACGACTGCGTCGTCCACGGGACGCACCTGATGACGCGCGAGGCGACGAAGGCGGGCGACCTGCTGTCGATCGACATCGGCGTGCGGCACAAGGGCTGGATCGGCGACGCGGCGTGGACCTACTCGTTCGGCGAGCCCGACAAGCTCACGCGCGCGCTCATGGAGTGCGGCAAGGAGAGCCTGCGCCGCGGCATCGCCGCGATGCAGGCGCACCGGCCGCTCATCGACTGGGCGAAGGCCGTGCAGGGCCACGTCGAGAAGGAGTGCGGGTTCCACCTCGTGCGCGGGCTCGGCGGCCACGGCATCGGGCGCAGCCTGCACGGCGCGCCGTTCGTCTCGAACGTGGTCCCCACGTTCCCGGGCGAATGGGCCGAGGCGTGGAAGCCGTGGAAGCCCGGGATGCTGGTCGCGGTCGAGCCGATGATCGCCGTCGGCACCACCGAGACGCGCACCAAGGGCCGCGAATGGCCCATCTGGACCGCCGACCGGTCGCTGGCCGTGCACTACGAGGCCGACGTGCTCGTAACCGAGGCGGGCCCGCGGAACCTGACGGCGGGGCTGTTCGAGCTGCCGGACGTGGTCGCGGGGTAGGGACGCGCACGCAGCGTCCGCCCTTGCATCGAGCACATCTGCCCGATCGTGCGCCACTATCCTGACGCCCCATGCTCACGACCATCGCGCTCGCCTCGCTCGCGCTCGCCGTCCCGCCCCAGACCCCGGCCAAGCCCGTCACCGACGACTACGCTGGCACCAAGGTCACCGATGACTACCGCTGGCTCGAGCCGCTCGAGAAGGACTCGCCCGAGGTGAAGGCGTGGACCGACGCGCAGCTCGCGCACCTGCGCGGCACGCTCGACCCGCTGCGCTGCCGCGAGGACCTGCGCGCCAAGCTCACGCCGCTCATGCAGATCACGAGCTGGGGCGTCCCGGTCATCCGCGGCCCCGGCTACTTCTACTCGCAGCGCGACGGCAAGATGAACCAGCCCGCGGTCTACGTGCGCGAGGGCGGCGCAAACGTGCCGGCGCGCGTCGTCATCGACATGAACGTGGTCGACACCACGGGCCTCACGAGCATCGACTGGTGGACGCCCTCCTGGCAGGGCTCGAAGTTCGCGTACGGCACCAGCAAGTCGGGCGACGAGATGAGCGTGCTCAAGGTGATGCACCTCGAGGCAGGCACGTGGTCGCACCTGAAGGACGAGATCCCCGGCAAGGTCAGCTTCGGGGGATGGAACCAGTGGGGCGACGGCTTCGTCTACAGCCGGCTTGCGGACCCCAAGGACCCCTACAGCCGCGTCGTGGCGTTCCACAAGATCGGCGAGCCGGTCGAGAAGGACCCCGTCATCATCCGGCAGTCGAAGCCCTCGGAGGTGCCCTTCGCCGGGCTCACGGGCGAGGACCGCTGGGTGGTGATCGGCATGACGCGCGGCTGGTCGGAGAATGACCTGTGGGCCGCGAAGCTCGACGACGTGCGCAACGGGCGCGAAGCTCGCGTGGCGGTCGCGGTCGGGCGCGGCGCGCAGTTCACGCCGGTCGAGGTGGTGGGCGACACGCTCTACATGACGACCACGCTCGGGTCGCCGAACGTGCGGCTCGTGGCGGTCGACCTCAACAACCCGTCCGAGGCGTCGTGGAGGACCGTCATCGCCGAGCGGCCGGACGCCGTGATGAGCGAGGTCGAGTTCGGCAAGGACGAGGTGATCGTCGTGTGGCAGAAGGACGCGCACGACTCGGTCCACACGTACCGCTACGACGGCACGAAGGTGGCCGAGGTGCCGCTGCCCGGGATCGGGAGCGCGTCGGTCGCGTGCGACCGCAAGCACACCGAGATGTTCCTGAGCTTCGCGAGCTACAACAGCCCGCGCACCGTCTACCGGTGCGACCTCTTCTGGAAGCCCTACAAGCCCGAGGTGTGGGCGAGGCCCGAGGTGCCGGCGAAGCTCGACGAGATCGAGGTCACGCAGGTGCGCGCCGCGAGCAAGGACGGCACGCAGGTGCCGGCGTTCGTGGTCATGAAGCGGGGCACGAGGCTCGACGGCAACAACCCGTGCGTGCTGTACGGCTACGGCGGCTTCGACGTGTCGCTGACGCCCGAGTTCATGCCCGACATCGTGCCCTTCATCGAGAAGGGCGGCATCTACGTGGTCGCGAACCTGCGCGGCGGCGGCGAGTACGGCGACTCGTGGCACAAGGCCGGCATGCTGCAGAGCAAGCAGAACGTGTTCGACGACCTGTACGCGGTGGCCGAGCGGCTGGTCGCGGACAAGTACACGTCGAGCGCGCGCCTGGCGGTCATGGGCGGCTCGAACGGCGGGCTGCTGACGGCCGTGGCGGTGACGCAGCGGCCGGAGCTCTGGTCCGCGGCCATCAGCGCCGTGCCGCTCTGCGACATGCTCAGGTACCAGGACTTCCTGCTCGCGCGCTACTGGGTCCCCGAGTACGGGTCCAGCGAGGATGCCTCGGCGTTCAAGTGGCTCAGCGCGTACTCCCCGTACCACAACTCGAGGAAGGGGACGAAGTATCCGGCCGTGATGTTCACCGCGGGCGAGAACGACTCGCGCGTGCACCCGCTGCACGCGCGCAAGATGGCCGCGATGCTCCAGGCATGCACGGCGAGCGACATGGCGGCGGAGCCGATCCTCCTCTACGTCGACCGCGACGCCGGGCACGGCGCGGGCAAGCCGCTCGCCAAGCGCATCGACGAGCGCGTCGACCAGTGGTCGTTCCTCATGTGGCAGACGGGCGCGTGCAACTGAGCGGGGCGCCGGGCGCGGAACCCGCGCGACGGGCGCGCGTCGGGGCGCTCGCCTCCGGCGGGGGGCGGACGGTGGCGAACCTCGCGGACGCGTGCGCGCGCGGCGAGGTGCCGGCGGTGGTGGTCGCGTGCGTGGTGACGCGCGCGGACGCGGGCGCGGCGGCGCGCTGCCGGGAACGGGGCATCGCGGTGGAGGTGGTCGCCCCCGAGCCGGCCGCGACGTTCGATGACCGGGTGGACGCGGCGCTGCGGGCGCACGGTGTGGAGTGGGTGTGCCTGTGCGGCTACCTGCGCCGGTTCCGGGTGGACGCGTGGCGGGGCCGCGCGCTCAACATCCACCCCGCCCTGTTGCCCGAGTTCGGCGGCCCGGGCATGTGGGGCGACCGGGTGCACGAGGCGGTCCTGGCCGCCGGCCGGACCGAGTCGGGCTGCACGGTGCATTGGGTGGACGAGGAGTACGACCGGGGCGCCCCGGTCGTGCAGCGCAGGTGCCCGGTGCTGCCCGGGGACACCCCCAAGTCGTTGGCCGAGCGCGTGTTCCGCGAGGAGTGCAAGGCATACCCGGACGCACTGCGGCAAGCGGTCGGAAACTGATCCGGGATATCTTTTCCCATTTTCCGAACCGGAACCCGGCCACGGCGTACCTTCCGGTGAGGTTCCGATGCGCCTGTCGGTCGCATTCCTTGCGGTCCTTGCGCTCGCCGGCCCCGCGCCGGCGCGATGGTCGGCACCCCAACCGCCGCCCGACGCACCGGTGCCCGCCGACCCCGGCGAGGACGTCGCGCCCGGCATCCGCGAAAGCCCGAAGCCCCCGCCCTCGGGCCCCGGCCGCAAGGGCGCGACTCCGCCCGCGCCGCCGCCCCGCGGTCGCGCGCGCCCCGAGGACCGTTCACCCGACGTCCCGGGAGGCGACCTCCGCGCGCGCCGCCAGCAGGAAGCATGGCGCGACTCGCACCCGGGCGACGTCTACCGCTACCTCGACGACCCCGTGCACCGATTGGTGTTCGCGACGTGCCTCGACGAGACCAGCCATGCGGACATGGCCCTGACGCTCGCCCGCCAGGCGGACCAGCAGGCCGCGACGCTCTTCGGCGGCATGCCGGAGGCCGAGGTGTTCATCGCCGTCGCTACGCCCGCGGACATCCGTCGCACGTTCGACAACGACCCGCGCACGGCGGGCATGTACGAGCACAGGCTCCGGCGCATCGTCACCGGGGACATCGGCACCGTGCTTCGCCACGAGTTCACGCACGCGATGCACTTCGGCCACATGGAGCGCACGGGCCAGCCGCACGCCATGTGGGTGCAGGAGGGGCTCGCCGCGCTCTACGAGCGCTACGACCTCTCGGAGTCCGGGGAGATCACGTTCCTCCCGACCGCGCGCCACAACGACGTGCGCCGCCTCGTCGCGCAGCGCAGCGGTCCCGTGGTCGCGCCCATGATGGCGATGAAGCCGTCGCAGTTCATGGCCGCGAGCGACGACCTCTACCCCGTCGCGCGCTCGTTCTTCGAGTACCTCGCCGACCAGGGGAAGCTGCGCCGCTGGTACCGCGCCTACGTCGACGGCTTCGCGAGCGACCGCACCGGGCGTGCCGCCGCGGAGTCGACGCTCGGCAAGCCGATCGCGGACGTCGAGCGCGACTGGCGCGCATGGGTCAAGGCCCGCCCCGCGGTCGACGTCACGGTCGGCAAGGGCGACCGCGCCGTGGGGGTCACGGTGACCGACGCGACCGACGGCGTGCGCGTCACGGCGATCGCCCGAGGCTCGGCCGCGCACCGCGCAGGGCTGCGCGTCGGTGACGTGATCGTGGCGGTCGCGGGCACCGAGGTCCGGTCCTCGCGGGAGTGGACCGAGGCATCGTCCTCGCTGCGCGTGCCGGAGGCGCCCATCGCCGTCCGTCGCGGCACCGAGCGCATCGAATTCACGCTCCGCTGGGAGGGCCAGGCGTCCGCCGCCCCCCGAACCGGCAGCCAAGCACGTCGTCTCCCCGCCGGGACCGATCGGCCCGGATTCCGCGCGGGTCCCCTTGACCGGGCCTCACACGCAACGGAGAGTCGAGCATCATGCACGTGACCATCAGCGCCAAGCACATGGACCTCACGCAGCCCATCCGCGAGTACGTCGAGCGGAAGATGGCGAAGCTGCCGCACTTCTTCGACCGCCTCCAGGAGATCCGCGTCGTCATCGAGCGCATCCCCAACGGTTTCCACGTCGAGGTGATGAGCGACGTCGAGCGCCACCGCGACTTCGTCGCCAACTGCAACCACCGCAACCTGTACGCGTGCGTCGACCTCGTCACCGACCGCGCGGTTCGCCAGCTGCACGAGTGGAAGGACCGCATCCGCGGCGCCAAGAAGCACGTGCAGGGCCTGCGCCGACGCACCTGACGCGGCCGCCCGCCAACCTGTACGCTGTGCGGCCGTCGGACCCGTCCGACGGCCGCTTGCGCCTGGCCCCTCCCCGCCCGGCGCCCCCGCGCGGCCCCCGACCCGGACACTCCATGAAGCTCCGCGACATCGTCGTCGAGAAGGCCATCGTCGCACCGCTGAAGTCGACCAAGCGCGACGACGCGATCAAGGAACTGGTGGACACGCTCTCGAAGGCGGGCGCGGTCGACGCGTCGCTCGTCGACGAGCTCGCCAAGGCCGTGGTCAAGCGCGAGAAGAAGGGGTCGACCGGCTTCGGCCACGGCGTGGCCGCGCCCCACGTCAAGACGCTCGACGTCCAGCGCGTGCACGCCGCCGTGGGCATCGCTCCCGCGGGCCTCGAGTTCCAGGCGCTCGACCGCCAGCCGGTGCACGTGGTGTTCCTGCTGCTCTCGCCGGAGGAGCGCCCGGAAGAGCACATCGACGCGATGGAGTGCATCTTCGGCGTCCTGACGCAGGACCGCTTCCGACGCTTCCTGCGCCAGGCGAAGTCGCCGCCGGAGGTGTGGACGCTTCTCGAGGAGGCGGACGCCGCCTCCGAGGGCTCGTGACCCCGGGGACCACCCGCACGTGACGCGCGCGCGCACCGTCATCCGCAACTCGCTCGGGCTGCACGCCCGGCCGGCGATGGCGTTCGTCGAGCTCGCCAACGCGCACGCGTGCGACGTGACCGTCCGCCGCGCCGACGGCGACGAGGAGGTCGACGGCAAGAGCATCATGCAGATGCTGCTGCTCGCGGCGACCGCGGGCACCGAGCTCGAGATCTCGTGCGACGGCGTGGACGAGGGCGCGGCCGCCGCCGCGCTCAAGGCGCTCGTGGACTCGGGGTTCGACGAGGAATGAAGGACGCACCGACCGGCGAGCGGGTCACGATCGTCGGCGACGGCCAGATGGGCGTCGTCATGGCGGCGATCCTCGCGTGGCGCGGCACCGACGCGTGCGTGTGGGGCCCGTTCCCCGCGCCGCTCGCGGAGCTCGCGAGAACCCGGCGCACGACGCGCCTGCCCGGCCTCGAGCTGCCCTCGTCCGTGGCCGTCGAGCCCGACGCCGCGCGCGCTCTCTCGGGCGCCACGATGGTCGTCAACGCGATCCCCACGCAGTTCGTGCGCGCGGCGTGGCGCGACGCGGCGCGCCACGTGCCGACGGGCGTGCCGGTCGTCAGCGTGACCAAGGGAATCGAGGACGCGACCCTCCTGCGCCCGAGCGAGATCCTCGCGCAGGCCGTGCCCTGCCCGTCCGGCGCGCCGCGGCCGGTGGCGGTGCTCAGCGGCCCGACGATCGCGGCGGAGCTTGCGCGGCGCCTTCCCGCGACCATGGTGAGCGCCGCGGCGGACCACGCGCTGGCCGAGCGGGTGCAGCGCGCCTTCTCGATGCCGTGGCTGCGGATCTACACGAACGGCGACGTGGCCGGCGTCGAGGTCGCCGGCGCGGCGAAGAACGTGGTCGCGCTGGCGGCGGGCATGATCGACGGCCTCGGCATGGGGTCGAACGCCAAGAGCGCGCTGCTCGCGCGCGGGCTCGCCGAGATCGTGCGGCTCGGCGTCGCGCTCGGGGCGCGGCCCGAGACCTTCTTCGGGATCGCCGGGGTCGGCGACCTCGCCACCACCTGCTTCAGCCCCGAGGGCCGCAACCGCTCGTGCGGCGAGGCGATCGGGCGGGGCGAGCCCGTCGATGCGTACCTCGCGCGCACCGACAGCGTGGTCGAGGGCGTGGCCACGTCGCGCGCGCTGCTCGCGCTCGCGGCGCGGCACGGCGTCGACATGCCCATCGTCGCGGCGGTCGAGTCGATCCTGTTCCGGGGCACCACGCCGAAGGACGCGATCCGCGGGCTCATGGGCCGCGAGGCCGGCGCCGAGCGCGTGGGCTGAGGCCACGCGCCCCGCGCTGCCCGCATCGCGCACCGCGCGCCCTGCCCGGCGTACCATTCGCCCATGACCAGCGCCGCAGTCTCCGGCTCGGGGAACGCCCCCGCGCAGCACCGCAACGCACCGGCCGCCGAGGGCCTCGCCGCAGGCGGCAGCCGGCTCGAGCGGCGCCTCGTGGTCGCCCTCTCGGGCGGCATGCTGCTCCTGGTGAGCTGGCTGGCGCGCGCGGCGTTCGGCTTCGCCGAGAACGTGACGCAGATCCCGGCGGCGCTCGGCGCGATCGTGGTCGCGACGCCGCTCTTCGCGGGCGCCGTGCGCGAGATGCGCGAGGGCCGCCCCGGCGGCAACGCGCTGGCGAGCCTCGCGGTGCTCGCGGCGATGGCGAACAACTTCTTCCTGCAGGCGGGGTTCCTGGCGTTCTTCCTGTGGCTCGCCGAGCTGGTGCTGAGCCGCACGGCGTGGGGCGCCCAGCGCGCCATCCGAGAGCTGGTGGAACTGACGCCCGACGAGGCGCGCGTGGTGGGCGACGACGGCACGGAGCGCCAGATGCCGCTCGCGCAGGTGCGCGTCGGCATGCGCGTGCGCGTCCGTCCCGGCGAGAACCTGCCCGTCGACGGCACGGTGCGTAGCGGCAACTCGAGCATCAACCAGGCCTCGCTCACGGGCGAGAGCGTCCCCGTCGAGGCGCAGCCCGGGACGCAGGTGTACGCGGGCACCGCGAACCTCACGGGGCAGATCGAGATCGACGTCACGGCCGTCGCGGGCCAGACCACGATCGGCAAGGTCGAGAACCTGATCCGCGAGGCGGAGAAGTCGAAGACCGCGCGGCAGGAGCTGATCGAGAAGCTCTCGAACTACTACGTGCCCGTGGTGCTGATGGTCGCGGGGCTCGTGTGGTTCTTCACCTCCAAGAGCGACGACCCGGCGGTCCGCGACGCGGCGGCCGTGCGCGCGATCACGGTGCTCGTGGTCACGACGCCCGGCGCGCTGCTGATCGCCTACCCGACCGCGATGGTGGCGGCCTTCGCCGCCGCCGCGCGCCTGGGGATCATGGTCAAGCAGACGAGCACGCTCGAGGCCGCGGGCGCGGTCGACACCGTGGTGATGGACAAGACGGGAACCCTCACGACCGGCAAGTTCGCGGTCAGCCGCCTGGTGCCCGCCGAGGGGGTCGACGGCGCGCTGCTCCTGCAGTCGGCGGCCGACGCCGAGCAGGCGTCGAACCACCCGCTCGCGCGCAGCATCATGGAGACCGCGCAGCGGGCGCGCATCGTTCCCGCCGCGACGAAGGGCTACCGCGAGGTGCCCGGACGCGGCGTGCAGGCCGACGTCGCCGCGGGCACCGTGCACGCGGGCCGCGGCATGTGGATCGCCGAGCTCAACCCTGCCGCCGCGGCTCAGGTGGCGTCCGTCGAGGAGAGGCTCGAGGGCATGAGCGGCGTGCACGTGATGCTCGGCGACCGCTACCTCGGCGCCGTCGGGCTCGAGGACAAGCTGCGCCGCAACGCGGCCGAGACCGTCACCGAACTTCGCCGCCTGGGCGTGCGCAAGGTGGTGATCTTCACCGGCGACCGGCTCGGCGTCGCCAAGCGCGTCGGCCAGGCGGTGGGCGTCGACGCGATCGAGGCCGAGTGCCTCCCCGAGGAGAAGCACGAGGAGCTCAAGTACCTGATCCGCAAGGGAAGCCGCACGCTGGTCGTGGGCGACGGCATCAACGACGGACCGATCCTCGCGAGCGCCGACGTGGGCGTCGCGATGGGACTCTCCGGCAGCGACATCGCGACCAACAGCGCGGGCGTCGCGCTGATGAACGACGACCTCCGCAGCATCCCGTTCCTGCTCGAGCTCGCGCGCAAGGCGAAGGGGATCGTCGCGGTCAACATCGCGGCGAGCCTGCTGCTGGCGCTCGTGGGCCTCGCGCTCGCGGCCACCGGGCGCATCGACATCTGGGTGACGCCCTTCTACCAGGCGGCCGCCTACGTCTTCGTGATCGCCAACAGCCTGCGGCTCGTGCGCTTCGGCGAGGACTTCGCCGCGGGCGAGGAGATGCGCCGCGCGCAGGAGGCGCTCGCGGCGGCGAAGCCGGTGCGGGCCGCGTCGCGGAAGTGAGCGCGCGGGCGGCGGAGGGGGCGCGCGCGGGGCGCGGGGACGGACGGCTGCGCGCGGCTACCGCATCCCGCGGAACATGAAGAACGCCGCGCCCACGAGGCAGAGCCCGGCCCACAGGAAGTCGAGCGTCAGCCTCTCGCGCATGTACCAGACCGCGAACGCGGCGAACACGGCCATGGTGATCACCTCCTGCATCACCTTGAGCTGCTGCAGCGAGTAGGCGCCCTCGTTGAACCCGATCCGGTTCGCGGGGACCTGCACGCAGTACTCGAGGAACGCCACGCCCCACGACAGGAGCACCGCGGCCCAGAGCGGCGCGTGCTTGGCGTCCTTCAGGTGCCCGTACCACGCGTATGTCATGAACACGTTCGCGATGACGAGGAGGGCGGGCGTCGCGACGCGGGCCGGGATGAGCGAGGTCTCGGGCATGGCGGCGCCAACGTACCTGCCGCTACCCTACCCCGCATGCACCGGTGCCCCCAGTGCGATTACGCGTACGGCAAGCTTCCCGGCGTGCCGGAGGACCGCTTCGGCGCGTTCACGGCCACGGTGACGTGCCCCGAGTGCGCGTTCGAGATCCCCGCGGGCGCGCGGCTCGTGGTCGGGAGCAGCGTCGAGGCCGGTGCGCAGCCCCTCACGCGCGCGCGGCGAAACCGGCAGATGCTCGCGTCCCTCGCACCCATGGGGTACCTGCTCTTCATGAGCATCGAGGGCATCTTCGAGATCGCATCGAAGTGGTCGACGGGCGTCCGCGTGTGGGACTTCGTGAAGGTCGCAGGCTTGCCGATGATCGGGCTGGTCCTCTGGCGGGCGTGGGTGAAGTGGACCCCCGACGCCGCGAACGACGGCCGCGCGCCCGCGTCGTTCAGCCAGCGATGGCTCTGCGTGCCGGGCGCGCTCGTCGTCTTCACGGGCGAGCCGACGGGGCCCGCCGGGAGCGCGGGCGCGAAGCGGCACGAGGCCGCCGACATCCGCTCGATCGCGGTGGACAGCCCGTTCAGCCGGGGCCACCGCTGGCGGGCGGGTGATCGCGCCGTGGCCGCGCTGACCGCGAACGTCTGGACCCGCGGGCGCGACGGACGCCGGAGCGACATGGCCGCGGTGACGGTGTTCGTCGACACGGGCGCCGAGCGCGGCGAGCCCGGGACCGATCGAACGGTCGCGTTGGTCGAGGCCGGCAACCGCGTGGCGCGCGCGGTGCGCGCGTCGATCGGGATCGGCGATGCCGTGCAGGAGTCCGCGGCGGCTGCGGGTACCCCGGGCGATGCGCCGGCCGCGCTCACGATCGAGGGACGGCTGCACGCGTACGGGCCGTGGCCGCAGCCGGCGGCCGTGCTCAACCTGCTGTTCGCGCTGCCGGTCCTCCTCGCATCGATCGCGGCGGGCATCTGGGCCGTCTTCGCGCTGATGGTCCCGGCCTCCGCCGGGCCGATCCTGCCGCCGGCGATGGGCGCGGTGGCGGTCGTGAGCGCCGTGGTGCTTCCGACCGCCATCCTCGCGTGGATCGTGCTCCTTCGGCGCCTGCGCCGGCGTACGCTCGCGGGCTGCCGGTGGGACGTCGGCCCACACGGCCTCCGGGTGACCGAGCACCACGTGACCGCGAAGGGCGTTCCGATCGAGGACGTCGTGCGCGACGTCGCCGCCGGCCGGATCGCCGCGATCGAGCTGCGACCACGGCACGGACGCGTGCAGCTGGTCGCGCGCGGACGAGGCGGAGACGCGCTGGCTCAGGTCTCGCCGGACACGCTGCCCGAAGACGGCGCCGAGGCGCTGGCGCAGCGCGTGCGCGAACGGCTCGCCGGCGGAAAAGTCGCTCCGGGGTAACCCCCCCCTATTTCCCGAGGGCCACCAACGCGCGCTCCACCACCACGTCCTGGTCGGCCTCGGCCGGCAGCGCCACGAAGAGCGCGCGCTCGCCGATCATCCCGAGCTGCTCGGCGGTGCCGCGGACGCTGAGGACGTCCGTCTGCACGGGCATCGAGTTGTCGGCCGCGAACGACTTGCCGAACGTCACGCGCGAGATGCGCCCCGCAGGCACCTCGATCACGCGCGCGTCGGGCCGGCCGCGCGCGATGATCCGCAGCCGGCCGCGCTCGAAGCTCCACGTCTCGGCGCCGTCCTGGAAGCGCGTGCGCGCCCGGGGGATCGGCCGCATCCCGCTGCGCGCCGCGAACGCGATGGCCAGCGGCATGCCGACCATCGCGATCACCTGGACGACCACGGCCGCCACCATCGACGTGCTCCTGAGGAGGAAGAACGAGACCGCGAACAGCGCCGTGCCGCCGACCGCCGCCCCGGCCATCAGCGCCACCGCGCGCGGCGCGAGGCGATGCCCGCCCTGCCGGCCGAACTGATTGCCCGCCACCACGATCGCGCCTGCGTGGACGACGAGCCCGCACTCGCTGCACGTCACGTCGCTCGGCAGCGGCTCCCACCACGGGCCGTCGGGGGCATCGCCGTAGCCGTGGCTGCAGCGCGGGCACTTCGGCCGCTCCGGCGCGGTCGCCGCCGTGACGGCGACGGGCACCGCCAGCCGGTTCGGGTCGCCGTCCACCGTCGGCGCGGGAACGGGGCCCACGTGCTTCGTCTCGACGGGCACCGGCGGCGAGGCCGGCGCCGCACGGAGCGTCCGCTCGATGTCGTGGGCGATGGGCTCGGGCCGCGCGCCCTGCGGCATCAGCAGCCAGATCGTGCCGGCGAAGCGACCATCGGCCATGTTCGAGGCCTGCTTCGCGTCGTTCGCCGACCAGAGCACGATGGGAGTGACCAGGTCGATGGCGCCCGCCTCGGCCGCGCCCGCGCGCCGGAAGAGCGGAATGCTGCGGCGGCCGCGGACGTCGCGGATGTCGCCCCCCGCCAGGCTGCGCGGCCTCGCGTCGGAGGAGGGCTCGCCCGACCAGAGGTGGACGCCGCCGGGAACCACCGTCGCGCGGCGACGGCGCGCGCCGGCCCGCTCGCCGTCCGCGCGCGAAGGATCCGCGCGGCGCCATTGCCGCCACACGAACCATGCCGCCACCGCGAGGCCGATCGCCGCCGGCAACGCGCCGATCGCGAAGCCCTGCAGCGCGCTCGGCGCGATGCCCCGCTTCGGCGCCCCGGCCTTCAGGTACTCGACGAGCGCCGTGACGCCCACGATGCAGAGCCACGGGCCGCCGATCAGCACCACGGCGCCCAACGCCACGGCCACCACGCCGCGCGAGCCCGAAGGGTCGACCACGGACGGCGTCGCGCCGCCGACCAGGCAATGCGAGCCCGCGGGAATCTCGAGCGCGCACTCGGGGCAGCGGATCGGCGCAGTCGTCGCGGCGTAGGGTGCGTCCGGCTGCGGTGCGCCCGGCAGCCCCGTCAGCGCGTACGCGCACCGCGGGCAACGCGTGCGCGCGACCGGGCCCGCGGTCGCGGCGCCCGTCGCGGCGTCAGGCAATCGTCACCTTCGGGTCGAGGTACACGTCCTGGATCGCGTTCAGGATCCTCACGCCGTCGGCCATCGGCCGCTGGAACGCCTTGCGGCCCGAGATGAGCCCCTGCCCGCCGGCGCGCTTGTTGACGACCGCGGTCTTCACGGCGTCGACGAGGTCGTTCTCTCCGCTGGCGCCGCCCGAGTTGATCAGGCCGATGCGGCCCGCGTAGCAGTTCAGCACCTGGTACCGGCACAGGTCGATCGGGTGGTCGGAGGCGAGCTCCGAGTAGATCCGCTTGTCGAACTTGCCGTAGCTCGATCCGCCGGTGCCCATCGCCACGTACCCGCCGTTGAGCTCGGGCAGCTTCTGCTTGATGACGTCGGCCTTGATGGTGACGCCGAGGTGGTTCGCCTGGCCCGTGAGGTCGGCGCTCAGGTGGTGGTCCTTGCCGTCCTTCTTGAAGGCGTCGTTGCGCAGGTAGCACCACAGGAACGTGGCCATGCCGAGCTCGTGCGCCTGCTCGAACGCCTCGGCCACGTAGACGATCTCGCGCGTGGCGTTCGGGCTGCCGAAGTAGATGGTGGCCCCGACCGCGCACGCGCCCAGGTTCCACGCCTCGCGAACCGTGCCGAAGGGGATCTGCGACGCCGCGTTCGGGTAGGTGAGCAGCTCGTTGTGGTTGTACTTCACCATGAACGGGATGCGGTGCGCGTACCTCCGGCTGACGCTCGCGAGCACGCCGAAGGTGCTGGCGACCGCGTTGCAGCCGCCCTCGACCGCGAGCTTCACGATGTTCTCGCCGTCGAAGTACGCGGGGTTCTTCGCGAAGCTCGCGCCGGCCGAGTGCTCGATGCCCTGGTCCACCGGCAGGATGCTCATGAAGCCCGTGCCGCCGAGGCGGCCGTGGCCGTAGATGCGCTGCAGGCTCGCGAGCACCTGCGGGCTGCGGTCGGACGGGCCGAACGCCCGGTCGACGAAGTCGGGGCCGGGCAGGTGCAGGGTCGACTTCGCCACCTTCGCGGCGTACGTGAGGAGGCCGTCGGCCTCGGAGCCCAGGGTCTTCGCGACGTCGATGGTGAGGTTCGCCATGAGGCGCGGGATCGTACTTCAGCCGATCCACCCGCCGCACGCCACGCGGTCGCCGTCGAAGCACACGACCGCCTGCCCGGGCGCGACCGCGGGCTGAGGCTCGTCGAAGCGGACCTCGAGACCGGGCCGCGCGTCGGCGGCGCCGTCGGCGTCGGCCGTGCCCGGCGCGCCCACCGCGCGCACCTGCGCGGCGACGGGTTCCGCGTTGTAGCGGATCTTCGCCGCGCACCGTCGCCAGTCGTCGTACGGCTCGACGAGCCAGTTGCAGCCGCGCGCGACGCAGCCTTCCGCGAGGAGCGCCTCGCGCGGTCCCACCGTCACCGTGTTCGTCGCCGCGTCCTTGCGCACCACGTACACGGGCTCGCCCAGCGCGACGCGGACGCCCTTGCGCTGCCCGACGGTGAAGTGCTGGTGTCCCGGGTGCTCTCCGAGGATGCGCCCCGTCAGGTCGACGATCGACCCCGGGCGCACCGCGTCCGGCGCGCGGCGCGCGACGAGGCCGGCGTAGTCGTTGTCGGGGACGAAGCAGATCTCCTGCGAGTCGGGCTTGTCGAAGACGGGCAGGCCCAGCTCGCGCGCGAGCGCACGCACCTCGGCCTTGCGCATCGCGCCGACGGGAAGCAGCATCCGCGCGAGCCGCCCGCGCGGCGCGCCGAAGAGCACGTAGCTCTGGTCCTTGTCGCGGTCGAGGCCGCGCAGCAGCGCGTGGCCGCCCTGCCCGTCCGGCTCGATGCGCGCGTAGTGGCCGCTCGCGACGAAGTCCGCGTCGATCTGGCGCGCGTAGTCATGCAGCTTGCCGAACTTCAGCCAGTCGTTGCATCTCACGCACGGGTTCGGCGTGCGGCCCGCGTTGTATTCGCCGACGAAGTAGTCGATGATGCGGCCGAAGTCCTTCTTGAAGTTCGCCACGTAGAACGGGATGCCCAGGTGCGCCGCCACGAGCCGCGCGTCGGCCGCGTCATTGATGGAGCAGCAGCCCTGGTGGCCGATGCGGAGCGGGACGCCCGGACCGCCCGGCGCCGCGCACGCCGCCGCGGCGTCCCCGTCTCCCGGCTGCAGCCCGTCGAGCGACTCACCCGGGCTGCCGAGGCGCATGAACACGCCGACCACGTCGTGCCCCGCGCGCGTGAGCAGCGCGGCGGCGACCGACGAGTCGACGCCTCCCGACATGGCAAGGAGGACGCGTGGCATGCCCGCAAAATACGCCGGGGGCGATTTTCCCGGTTCCCCGCCAAGGGCGGGAAATCGCCCCGGCGTATGTTCTCCGCCGTGCTCCTCTACGCAGGCATCGACGAGGCCGGCTACGGGCCGCTGCTTGGCCCCCTGTGCGTGGGCTGCGCGGCCTTCGAGCTCGACGCCGCGCGGGACGCCGCGCCCGACACGCCGCCGCCCTGCCTGTGGAAGCACCTGCGCACGGCCGTGTGCCGCACGGGCAACGACCGACGCGGGCGCATCGCGGTCGAGGACAGCAAGAAGCTCAAGGGCGCCAAGGACGCGGCCGCCCATCCGCTGCGCCACCTCGAGCGAGGGGTCACCGCGTTCGCGGCCGTCGCGTGCGCCGGGACCGACGCCGCGGCCGCGGATTTCCCCACCGATGCCGCCCTCCTCGCCGCGCTCGGCGCCCCAGTCACGCCGGAGGACGGCCCGTGGCACGGTTCCGCGCTGCCGCTTCCCGTGGGCAGCGACGCGGCCGCCCTGCGGATCGCCGGCGCCATGCTGCGCACCGCGCTCGCGAAGTCCGGGACGCGCGTCGCCGCACTGCGCGTCGAGGCCATCGGTCCCACGTCGCTCAACGCGCAGGCCGCGCGCATCGGCAACAAGGCGACCATCAACTTCATGGCCGCGATGAGGCACGTCGACCGCGTCCGCACCGAGGCCGCGCGCTCGGGGCGCACCGCCTGGATCGCGCTCGACCGCCAGGGAGGCCGCACCGCGTACCTCGACATGCTGCGCACCTCGTTCCCCGACGCGCGCCTGGCGGTGCTCGAGGAGTCAGACGCCACCGCGCGCTATCGACTTGCCTGGGCCGCGGCCCGCGACCTGCCCGCGCACGAGGCCACCGTCAGCTTCGAGCTCGGCGGCGAGGAACGCAACCTCCCCATCGCCCTCGCCTCCATGGCCGCGAAGTTCGCGCGCGAACTCCACATGCGGCGCCTGAACGCGTACTTCGCCGGGCACGTCCCCGGCCTCGCGCCCACCGCGGGGTACGTGCAGGACGGGCGCCGCTTCCTCGACGCGGTGGGGGACGCGCCCGAACGGCTCGGGATCTCCCGCGACGCGCTCGTGCGCGCGCTGTGATCCGGGCCCGTGGCAAAGGCCCGGCCACCGCGCGACGCCGGCGCCCGGCCACACCGCCGCCGCCCCGATAACCCGATCCTGACGTTGCGCTTGTGGCGACACGCGGGTGTGGATATCCTCCGCGATCTCTCGATTTTTCGCCCACCTTCCACGGACCCAACCATGGCCACTGACCTCAGCAAGGTTCGCAACATCGGCATCTGCGCCCACATCGACGCCGGCAAGACCACCGTCACCGAGCGCATCCTCTTCTACACGGGCAAGATCCACAAGGTCGGCGAGGTGCACGAGGGCACGGCCACCATGGACAGCCTGCAGGAAGAGCAGGAGCGCGGCATCACCATCCAGTCGGCCGCGACGACCTGCCCGTGGAACTTCAACGGCACCGAGTACAAGGTCAACCTGATCGACACCCCGGGCCACGTCGACTTCACCATCGAGGTGGAGCGCTCGCTCCGCGTGCTCGACGGCGCGGTCGCCGTGTTCGACGGCAAGGAAGGCGTCGAGGCGCAGTCCGAGACCGTGTGGCGCCAGGCCGACCGCTACGGCGTCCCCCGCCTCTGCCTGATCAACAAGATGGACAAGCTCGGTGCCGACTTCGACTACAGCTTCAAGTCGATCCGCGCGCGGCTGGGCGCCAACGCCGTCGCCATCCAGATCCCGATCGGGTTCGGCAACGACTTCAAGGGCATCATCGACCTGATGGACATGAAGGCCCTCCACTGGACCGCCGAGGACCAGGGCCAGAACATCAAGGAGACCGAGATCCCCGCCGACCTCAAGGACACCGCCGAGATCTGGCGCCAGGAGATGGTCGAGAAGATCTGCGAGCTCGACGACGACCTCGCCGAGAAGTTCCTGACCGACCCGTCCACCATCACGGTGCCCGAGCTCAAGGCCTCGCTGCGCAAGAGCGTGTGCGCCCTCAAGGTGTTCCCGGTGCTCTGCGGCTCGGCCCTCAAGTACGTGGGCGTCCAGCGCGTCCTCGACTCGGTCGTGCAGTACCTGCCGAACCCCACCGAGTGCCCGGACGTCGAGGGCGTCGACCCGAACGACCCGTCGGTGCGCATGACGCGCCCCCACACCGAGACCGCGCCCTTCAGCGCGCTCGTGTTCAAGGTCGTGTCCGACGTGGCCGGCACGCTCACCTACATCCGCGTGTACTCGGGCAAGCTCGAGAAGGGCATGCGCGTCCTCAACCCCGGCAACGGCAAGCGCGAGAACGTCAGCCGCCTGTACGAGATGCACGCGCAGAACCGCTCGGCGCTCGACTCGACCGGCCCCGGCCAGATCGTGACGGTCGTCGGCCTCAAGGAGTCGTTCACGGGCGACACGCTGTGCGACCCCGAGAACCCGATCATCCTCGAGCGCATGACCTTCCCCGAGCCCGTCATCAGCATGTCGATCGAGCCGCAGACGGCCGACGACAAGAAGAAGCTCGGCGAGGCGCTCACCACCATCCGCCGCGAGGACCCGTCCTTCCGCTCGAACTACAACGACGAGACGGGCGAGACGATCATCAGCGGCATGGGCGAGCTGCACCTGGAGATCATCAAGAACAAGCTCGTGCGCGACATGAAGATCGGCGTCAACGTCGGCAAGCCGCGCGTCAGCTACCGCGAGACGATCACCGGCAGCGCCAAGGACGTCCGCGGCCTGTTCAAGAAGCAGTCCGGCGGCCGCGGCCAGTACGGCGACGCCGTCGT
>CAMDUT010000021.1 GCA_945877905.1 Phycisphaera mikurensis NBRC 102666
GCCGAACGCCCCGACCCAGGCGCAGGCCGCGGCCGCCGCGGGCGGGATCCCGGGCGGCGACGCGCAGGCCGGCGGCTTCGCGGTGAGCGGGCCCGACGACGACCAGACGGTGATCCGCGTGGGCGGGCTGTCGATGCCGAAGCCCGTGACGTGGGTGTGGACGAAGCCCACGATGCAGTTCCGCGCGCTGCAGTACGCGGTGCCGGCGCAGGGCGTGAACGCGCCCGCGGCCGAGCTCGTGTTCAGCGTGTTCGTGGGCACCGACGGCGGGCCCGTCGACGCGAACCTCGACCGGTGGGCGATGCAGTTCCGCGAGGGGCAGGGCGCGGCCGAGAGCAAGCGCTCCGAGTCGCAGGTGAACGGGCTGAAGGTGTGGCGGATCGAGAGCGTCGGCGCCTACATGGGGATGGGTGCCGCCGCGCCGCGGCCGGGGTACATGCAGCTCGGGGCGATCGCCGAGGCTCCCGGTCGAAAGGTGTTCATGAAGCTCGTCGGCCCGCAGGCGACGGTCGAGTCGAACCGCGCGGCCTTCGAGGCGATGGTGGCGGGCGCGAAGGCGGAGTGAGGCGTGCGGCGGCCGCGGCGGAGTGCGCGCGGCCCGTTCAGTGCGCGGGCTTCGCGATCGCGCGCGGCTCGGGAGTCAGGATCATCTCGGCGTCCATCAGCGGGCTGAGGTCGCGGAGGATGCCGTCCGCGACGTCGTAGATCCAGCCGTGCACGACGATGTCGTGGCCGGATCTTCGCATGCCCTCGACGATGGGCGACAGGTTCACGTTGATGGCCTGCGCGGCCACGTTCAGCTCGCAGAGGCGCCGGAAGCGCGTGTCGTGGTCGGTGATCGCCTCGAGTTCCTCGCGGTGCAGCCGTGCGAGGTCGCGGATGTGGCGGATCCAGTTGTCGACGAGCCGGGACTGCGCGGGTTGCATGGACGCGGCGACGCCGCCGCAGCCGTAGTGGCCGCATACCACCACGTCCTTGATGCCGAGCGCGGTGACCGCGTACTCGACCACCGAGAGCATGTTGAGGTCGCTGTGCACGACGAGGTTCGCGACGTTGCGGTGCACGAATACCTCTCCGGGCGGGAGGCCGATGATCTCGTTCGCGGGCACGCGGCTGTCCGCGCAGCCGATCCAGAGGATCGACGGCTTCTGGCCATGGCGCAGGCGTTCGAAGAAGCCGGGGTGCTCGCGCTCGACGTTCGCGGCCCACACGCGGTTCGCATCGAGGAGGTGGGTGAGGTCGCCCATGGCGTGAAGGATCGTATCGGCCGGAGAGGCGCGCACTTTCCTAGACTCCGCGCATGCATTCGCCACCAGGACGCGACGCCCACGACCCGCGGCCCGCGCCGCTTCCCGCGCCCGCGCATGCCGCGCCCGGCCGGTACTACGCGGCCGCGATGCAGACGTCGTTGCCGGCCCTCAAGGACCGCGAGTCGATCCCCGCGCGCGTCGACGAGCTCGTCCGCATGGCCGAGGGCACGCTCGCCGGCTACGAGCCGTTCCACGACGTGCGGCTCTTCGTGTTCCCGGAGTTCGCGCACTGCGCGCCGCTGTACCCGTCGCTCAAGGAGCTGCTCGCGCGCACCGCGGTGCGGCCCGAGGACTTCACGGCGCCGTACGAGCGCTTCTGCCGCGCCAACGGCGTGTTCGTGCAGACGGGCTCGTTCATCGAGCACGACCCGAGGTACCCGGGCGTCGCGTTCAACGCGTCGCTCCTGGTGGGACCGGGCGGCGTGCTGACCAAGTACCGCAAGGTGAACCCGTGGCTTCCGTGGGAAGTGCACTCGAGCCCGTGCGACGTGCCGGGGTACGCCGAGCCGCTCTTCCCGGTGGCCGACACCGAGATCGGCCGGCTCGGCTGCGCGATCTGCTACGACTGGCTGTTCCCCGAGCCCCTGCGGCGCATGGCGCTCGACGGCGCGGAGGTGCTGATCCGCGTGAGCGCGTACATGGACCCCTGGGGCGCGCAGCCGCCGATGGACTGGTGGACGCTCTTCAACCGCGCGCGCGCCGCCGAGAACACCGCGTACGTGGTGGCCGCGAACCAGGCCGCGCAGCTGCCCGACTACCCGCCGTTCAGCTGGCCGGGAGGCAGCATGGTGGTCGACTTCGACGGCCGCATCCTGGCGCAGGCCGAGCCCGGCCCGTTCACGAAGGTCGTGGTGGCGCCGATCGACATCGGCACCCTGCGCGCCGAGCGCGAGCGCCGGCGCGGGCACGACCTGCGGGGTCACCTGAGGCTGGGGGCGTATCGGTGACGGGGCGTCACTTCACCGCGTTCCAGTTCACCACCTCCCAGAACGCCTTCAGGTAGTCGGCGCGGCGGTTCTGGTAGTTGAGGTAGTACGCGTGCTCCCAGACGTCGACGCCCAGGAGCGGGTGGCCGACGACGTCGACCAGTCCCTCCATGAGCGGGTTGTCCTGGTTCGGCGTGCTGGTGATCGCCAGGCTGCCGTCCGGCTTGCGGACGAGCCACGCCCAGCCGCTGCCGAAGCGCTTCATCGCGGCGTCGGCGAACTGGGCCTTGAAGTTGTCCATGCTTCCGAAGGCTTTGTCGATGGCCGCGGCGAGCTCGGCGCTCGGCGCGCCGCCCTGGCCCTTGGGCGCCATCCACTTCCAGAACATGGAGTGGTTCCAGTGCCCGCCGCCGTTGTTGCGCACCGCCGCCTTCACGGCGTCGGGCGCCTCCTTCGCCTTGCGGCAGACCTCCTCGATCGACATCGACGCCCACGGCGTGCCGTCGACGGCCTTGTTCAGGTTGTCGACGTACGCCTGGTGGTGCTTCGTGCGGTGGATGTTCATCGTCTTCTGGTCGATGAAGGGCTCGAGGGCGTTCTCGGCGTACGGCAGTTCGGGCAGCGTGAAGGGCATCGTCTTCTCCTTGGAAGCGGTGGATTGCGTCGTGGAAGGAATGGCCGCGCAGGCGCCCGCGGCGGCGGCCGCGGCGGCGAGTCCCGCGGCGGTCGCGAGGAATTCGCGCCGTGCGGGGTCGTGCGGCGCGGATCCGTGGGCAAGCGCGTCCATGGGAGGGGAAGGATAGCCACGGTGCTAGCCTTGGGCGATGGCGAGCGTTCGGGATGATTCCGCAGGCGGCGCGGGCGCGCAGGGCGGCGCTGGCTCGGGCGCCACCCGCCGCGCCCCCCAGTGGCGCGTGTGCCTGCTGCTCACCGAGTCGTCGTGCCGGTGGCCCTGGCGCGAGGTGCTCGCGGCCGCGATCGCGGGCGGCGTCGACTGCGTGCAGGTGCGCGAGAAGTCGATGGACGGGCGCGCGCTCGCGGCGCGCGTGCGCGAGGTGATCGAGTTCGCGCGCCCGCGCGGCGCGGCGGTGGTGGTGAACGACCGCGCCGACGTCGCGCTCGCGTGCGGCGCCGACGGCGTGCACGTGGGGCAGGGCGACCTCGCGCCGGCCGACGTGCGTCGCGTCGCGGGCGATGCGCTCCTGGTGGGCGTCAGCACGCATTCGCCCGGCGAGGCGACGGACGCGGTCGCGGGCGGCGCGGACCTGTGCGGCGTGGGCGCGATGTTCGCCTCGCGCACGAAGCCCGACGTGATGCCGCAGGGCGAGGCGTACCTGCGCGCCTACCTGGCGCGGTTCGCGCACGTGCCGCACCTGGCGATCGGCGGAATCGAGCCCTCGAACGTGGCGCGGCTCGCGGCGGCCGGGTGCCGCGGCGTGGCGGTGAGCTCGGTGGTGTGCGGCGCGGACGATCCCGGCGCGGTGGCGCATGCGCTGCGCGCGGGGCTGGGGGCGGGGGCGTGAGCGGCGTCCGTGACCTGCGCTTCACGCTGCTCGGCACCGGGACCAGCGCCGGCGTCCCCGTGATCGCATGCGACTGCGCGACGTGCACCAGCGACGACCCCCGCGACCGGCGCACGCGCGTCGGCGCGATGCTCGAGTTCACGGACGCCGGCGGGCGCGAGCGCGTGATCCTGGTGGACGCGCCGCCTGACCATCGCGAGCACGCGCTGCGCCACCGGATCCGGCGCGTCGACGGCATCCTGTTCACGCACTCGCACGTGGACCACGTGTTCGGGCTCGACGACGCGCGGCTCTACAACGTGAGCATGCGCGGGCCGGTGCACCTCTACGGCGAGCGATCGACGATGGAGGAGCTCGAGCGGATCTACGAGCACATCTTCAAGCCGCACCGCAACGTCAACAAGAGCTTCGTCGCCGAGGTGGTGCGGAACGAGGTGGCGCCGGGCGAGGCGATCGACCTCTTCGGGATCCGCGTGACGCCGCTGCGCCTGCTGCACGGGAGGCTTCCGATCCTCGGGTACCGGTTCGACGTGGCGGCCTCGGGCGGCGCCGGGGCGGCGGGGCCTACGGTCGCCGCCGGCACGGAGCCTTCCCCGCTGCCGCTCGCCTACTGCACGGACGTGAACGCCATCCCGCCCGAGACGTGGCCGGCGCTGCGGGGGCTCGAGGTGCTGGTGCTCGACATGCTGCGCGAGCGGGCGCACCCGACGCACTTCACGCTCTCCGAGGCGCTGGGGGTGGCCGAGCGGGTGGGCGCGCGCCGGACGGTGTTCACCCACATGACCCACGACATCCGGCATGCGGAGGTGTCCGCCCGGCTGCCGGCGGGGGTCGAGCTGGGGCACGACGGCCTGCGGGTGTGAAATTGATCCGGGATGTCTTTTCCCATTTTCGGGAGGAAAATGGGAAAAGACATCCCGGATCATTTTCGGTACCCTTTTCGGTCCCCCTATGGCACAGCTCCGCGAGATCAAGAAGCGCATGGGCGCCGTCAAGACGATCCAGCGCATCACCAAGACGATGCAGATGATCGCGACGGCGAAGTTCACGGCGTCGCTCGCCCGCGCCAAGAACAGCCGCCCGTACACGGACACCATCCGCGGGCTCGTGTCCAAGGTCGCGGCCCAGGCCGGCGACGCCAGCCATCCGCTCCTCGAGACCCCGGCCGGCGCGGGCAAGGAGCTGATCCTCGTCATCTCGAGCGACCGCGGCCTCTGCGGCGCGTACAACTCGAACGTCCTCCGCACCGCGGGCAAGATGCTCGCCGAGCTGCGCGCCGGCGGCAAGGAGATCGTCCTCGACGCGTCCGGCCGCAAGGCGCTCGCGTTCTTCAAGTACCAGAAGCAGGAGATCTCGGCCCGCCACGCGATCGGCGACCGCCCGCAGTACGCCGCGGTCGAGCAGATCGCACAGGGCTACATCGACCGCTTCGTCGCGGGCGAGTTCAGCTCGGTGAAGGTCGTCTACATGCGCTTCATCTCGGCCGCGCGCCAGCGCCCCGAGGTGATGCAGCTCCTGCCGCTCACGCTGCCGAAGGCCGACGAGTCCGCCGCCGCGGCGAAGGGCACCGTCTCGAACTTCGAGTTCAGCCCCTCGGCCCCCGAGCTGCTGGGCGACCTGCTCCCGCGCTCGGTGAAGGTCTCGCTCTACCAGGCGTTCCTCGACGCGGTCGTCAGCGAGAACGTGATGCGCATGGTGGCCATGAAGGCCGCCACGGACAACGCCGGTGGCCTCGGCCGAACGCTGAAGCGCAGCTACAACCGCGCGCGCCAGGCACGCATCACCACCGAGCTCACCGAGATCGTCGCCGGCGTCGAAGCGCTGAAGTGACGCACGCCGTGTGCCCCGCGAACGCCCCGCGCTCGCCGCGCGCCGCGCGGCTTTCGTGTCACGGGTCCTGTTCCTCCGGAACCTCCGCGCCCCCGTCCTTCGGGGCGTCATCCTTCCTCGGCGCAGGATTGCCGCCCGCCGGCAGCGAGCCCGTGACGAGCTTGTAGCCGTCCTTCTCCCAGGCGCGCGTCCCGCCGTCCATCACGAAGACCTCCTTGAAGCCGAGCTCGATGAGCCGCTTCGCGCCAGCCTTCGCCATCGGGTCCTGGAAGGTGTTCCCGTACACGATGAACAGGTCGTGCCCCGCGAGCAGGGCGCGCGCTTCCTCGGGCATGCGCACGAGCGGCACGTTGATCGCGCCCGGCAGGTGGCCCTCGGCGTACTCGGCCGCGCTGCGAGGGTCGACGTAGCACGCGACCGTCGGCTTCCCCAGGAGCGACCCGCGCTCATGGAACCGGTCGATCGCCGCCTGCGGGTCGAGCATCACGAGGTCGCGGTCGCTGGTCTTGATGTCGCATCCGGGCTGCAGGGCGAGGATCGCGGCGGCGAGGCCGGCGGTCGCCGCGGGCCGCATGGGCCGGCCGAACGCGAAGCGCCTGGGGCGGGGAAGCGTGTTCATGCGGGAAGTGTCCGCGTTCGGGGCGCATTGCGCAACCGTGGGTCGCGCGGGGATACTGCACGCATGGCCGTCGCCCTCCTGCCGGTGATCCGCGCGTGCTCCGTGGCGCTGGCGCTCGTCGCACCCCCGCCATCCGCGCCGAAGCCCGCGAAGCAGGAGGGCATCGCCTCCTCGTCCATCCATTGGATGCGCACGGTGGAGGGCCAATGGGTGCTCTCGGTCACCGTCGAGCCCGCGCCTGGTTGGCACGCCTACTGGGAGAACCCCGGGGATTCCGGTTCGTCGCCCGACATCGCGCTCACGCTTCCCATGGGATGGACCGCGGGGCCAACCATCTATCCGCGCCCCGACGTCGCGCACGGCGACGACGGCGCGTTCTACGGATACGGCTCGCGCGTGCACTACCTGGTGCCGGTGCGCCGCGGCGGCGCGGCGGGTGAGTCAGGCGCGCCCGGCGCCCCCGGTGCTCCGCGTGACCCTGGCGCGCCCGCGCCCGTCGGCGAGCCCGTGCGCCCGGAGCCATGGTCAGCGAAGGCCTCGGTGATGGTGTGCAAGGAGCGTTGCCTGATGGCGGCGTTCGAGTCCTCGGGCCGCGACGCGGTCGCGGGCGGCGACGCGCTCCCCCTGGGGCTCGCCGGAGGCACCGTCGGCGGCCGCAGCCTGCCCGACCGTGCCGAGTCGCTCGGCGTCACCGCGTCGATCGCGGAGGGGCGCGTCCAGATCCACGGCCCGGCCCGTTCGTTCACCTCGGTCCGCTTCATTCCCGCCGCCCTCCCTGGCCTGCAGGTCTCGCTGCCGGACGGCACCGCCGCGGTCGAGGGCACGGTCACGAACGGGCGGTTCCGCATCGAGGTCCCCTTCGAGACGCTCGGTTCCGAGCCCTCGGGGCCCGCCTTCGCAGGACTCGTCCTCTTCGGCAATCAACCCTCCGACCCGTGCGTTCGGCTGTCCCTGCCGCATCCGGCGGGGGGCGCTGCATCGGGCGCGCCCGTCACGACGAATCCCCCCGGCTCGGGGCCCGCCCCCGGGCGCTGACTGCCACCCACTCACTCACCAGGAGACACCCGCATGAGCACGTTCACCATGATCGCGTCCCTCGGCCTCGCCGCCGCGCTCGCCACCGGCACCGCCGTCGCGCAGGACGCCCCGGCCCCGAAGGAGAACGCCACGCAGCAGCTGCCGCCCGACGGCATGACGAAGGACAAGGCCGGCAAGAAGGCGAAGGGCGACGCCCACGCGCATGCCAAGGTCGGTTCGCCCGCGCCTGCGTTCACGCTCAAGAACACCGACGGCAAGGACGTGAGCCTCTCGGACTTCGCCGGCAAGACCGTGGTCCTCCAGTGGATCAACCCGGACTGCCCGGTGTGCAAGGGCAAGATGGAGGACGGTTCGGTCGCCAAGATGATGGCCGACGCGAAGGCCGCGGACCCGGACGTCGTGTTCCTCCTGGTCAACAGCACCCATTACATGGCCGACAAGCCCGCGACCAACGCCGACTACATGAAGGCGAACAAGGTCATCGCGACCGCGCTCGTCGACGGTGACGGCGCGGTCGGCCACATGTACGGCGCGAGGACCACGCCGCACTGCTACGTGATCGACCCCAAGGGGACGCTCGCGTACGACGGCGCGATCGACGACAAGGGCTCGAAGAACTACGTCGTGGACGCCGTGACCGCGATCAAGCAGGGCAAGGCGGTGAGTCCCGCGACGACCAAGCCCTACGGCTGCAGCGTGAAGTACAAGAAGTGACGCCCGCGGCGCCTCGGCGCCGTCGCGCGTGACGTCGGAACGAACGAGGCCGGACGCATGGCGCGTCCGGCCTCGTGTCATTCGGTCGGCGTGCGGCGCGCGGCGTGCGACGTGTGGCGCGCTGCGCGCAGCGTGCGCGTTCGCGGGCCCGCGGCGCGTGCCCGCGGTTCAACCCACGTTCACCGGCATCACCACGTAGGTGAACTCCTGGCCCACCTTGAAGACGCCGGGCTTCTGCGGGCTTCGCATCTCGATCATGACCTGCTGGCCGTCGACCACCTTCAGGGCGTCGACGATGTAGGCCGGCTGGAAGCCGATCTCGATGGCGTCGCCCTGGTAGCCGGACATCGGCACGCGGATCTCGGCCTCGCCCATCTCGGGCGCGCGGCTCGAGACCACCAGCATGTCGCCCTTGAACGCGAAGCGCACGCCCTTGGACTCCTCGTTCGTGAGGAGCGCGGCGCGGCGGATGGCCGCGGCGAGGTCGGCGGCGTCGAAGGTGACGCGCTTGTCCTGGTCCTTCGGGATGACGTCCTCGAAGGGCGGGAAGGTGCCCTCGACGAGGCTGGTGACGAGCGTGCCGACGCCCTCGACCTGGAACACGGCCTGGCCGTCGGCCTTGCCGATCGTGACCTTCGCGTCGGGGTCGTGCAGCATCTTCACGAGGATGTTGAGGCTCTTGCTCGGCACGATGAGCGTCATGTCGCCGTCGCCCGAGCAGCCGCCCGCGGCCACGGCCAGGCGCTTGCCGTCGGTGCCGACGAGGCGGATGCGCTTGCCCTTGCGCTCCATGAGCACGCCGTTGATCGCGAAGCGCGCGTTCTCGACCGCGGTCGCGAAGAGCGTGCGGGCCACGAGGCGGCGCAGCGTCTCGGCGGTCACCTCGAAGGCGCCGGTGGGCTGCGGGTCGCGGTTGGCGGGGAAGTCCTTCGGGTCGTAGCCGAAGACCTTGAACGTGCTGCCGTCGCCCTTGACGGTTGCGACATTCTTGTCCATCTCGAGCGAGACGGTCGAGTCCTCGCAGGCGCGGATGATCTGGCCCAGCTTGTCGGCAGGAACCAGGGCCTCGCCGGCGGAGGCGATGTCCACGCCGGGGACCGCCAGCGACAGCGAGATCTGCCCGTCTGTGGCCCGCAGGTACAGCTCGCCGTCGGCGGCGGTCAGCTTCAGGCAGGTCAGGACCGGGGTGGTGGTGCGGGACGGGACCACGGCGGAGGCCATGGCGAGGGCGTCGACGATCGAGGTGCGATCGCAGGTGACCTTCAGGTGTGCGGGCATCGTTCGGTGCTCCCCTTCGTGATTGGAGGCCCGGAGTGTAACCCCATGCCGGGGGGCGCCCCTGCGGGCCTACCATTCCGCCATGGTCCAACGGGTCCTGAGCGCCATCCGAGCCCGCTACGGGATCACCGTGTTCTTCATGTACCTGGGGGCGTTCGGGATCGCGTTCGTGGGCACCTTCACGCTGCCGCTGCTCGCGATCGGCATGGTGCTGGCGTCGATCTTCATGCTGGTGCCGGCGGTGGTGCTGGGCGACGCGATCGGCGCGCTGAGCCGGGCCGCGAACCGGACGTACCTGCGCAAGGGGGTGTGCCCCCGGTGCCGGGCGCAGCAGGGGCCCGCATTCGAGCCGCCCGTCTACAGGTGCGCGTTCTGCAGCGCGGCGTTCGAGGCCGACGGCGACCCGTCGGACGCGGCCGACACGGCGGTGCGCGAGCCCGGGCTCGTCAGCGCGTCGCCGAATGCTGGTCGATGATCGCCGCGACCGGCGGCACCAGGTGCCGGTCGCCGATGAAGACGATCATCTGGCCCTCGGGGAGCACCTCGATCACCACGCGCATGCCGACGGCGACGACCGAGACGCCCTGCGTCGCGGGGCCGCGCGCGTCGGCGACGGCGGCGATCAGGTCTCGAAGCACGTGATGGTGCGCGGGCTCGAAGAAGAGCGGGTCGCGCGTGTTGAGCTCGACCATCGCGGCGGCGTCGATCTCGCGCCAGTGCGCGTGGGCGCTCATCGGCCTCGCGACGGCGTCGAAGACGCTGCGCCACTTCCCGACGGGGATCACCACGACCTCGGGGAGCTTCAGTTTGTGGACGATGCCCTCGACGACCGGGCCGAACTCGGCGCGCGCGATGCGGCGGATGGACGAGGGGAGCGCCGCGGCCTGCGGGTGGTCGGCGGCCGCGAGGTCGAGCACCTCGACCGGCGTCGACTCGTCGAGGTCGAGGTGGAGCTCGTCGCCCGTCTCCTCGGCCAGGATTCCGTGCTTGCGCAGCCGCGTCCAGGTCGCCTGATGTTCGATGAATTCCACGGGGTGCTCCGGGGAGCGCGGCGGGGTCCGGTGGGCCGCGCGGGACGTTCTCAGGGTACCTCCCGTCCGTACCATGGGACGCGTGCGCACGGTGCTCTTCATCTGCACGGGCAACACCTGCCGCTCGCCGATGGCCGAGGGCATTGCGCGGCAGTTGCTTGAATCGGGGAAGGTGTCGGGCCACGGGGGCGAGGTGTTCGTGGCCTCGGCCGGGCTGGCCGCGTGGGACGGCAGCCCCGTGAGCGCCGAGACGCTTGACGCGCTGCGGCGGCGGGGCATCCGCTTCGACGGGCATGCCAAGCGCCTGACGCCCGAGATGATCCGCAAGGCGAGCGTGGTGCTGACGATGACGCGGTCCCATATGGTGGGCGCGCGCGCGCTCGTGGCGGGGGAGCCGCACCAGGACAAGGTGCAGATGCTCGACCCGGGCGGGGACCTCGAGGACCCGATCGGGATGGGGCAGCCCGCGTACGACGCACTCGCGGTGCGGCTGGAGCGGGTGCTGCCGGGGCGGCTGTCCGAGCTGCTGTGAATGCGCTCACCGAAATTGATCCGGGATATCCCGGATCAATTTCGGTGAGCGAGATTTCGGCTACCTTCCGCCGAGCCATGCGCGTCGCCGTCGGATCGGACCATCGCGGTGCCCAGACCGTCGCCTCGCTCGTCCAGCACCTCAAGGCTGACGGGCACGAGGTCGACGTCCTCGGCGAGTGCACCGACGCCATCTGCGACTACCCCGACGCGGCCTACCAGGTGTCCCGCACCGTGGCGGACGGCAAGGCCGACCGCGGCATCCTGATGTGCGGCACGGGCATCGGCATGTGCATCGCGGCGAACAAGGTCAAGGGCGTGCTCGCGGCGCTCGCCCAGGACGAGCTGAGCGCCCAGCTCAGCCGCACGCACAACAACGCGAACGTCCTCTGCCTGAGCGCCGACCTCACCGGCACCACGCTCGCCAAGCGCATCGTGGACACCTTCATGAAGACCGCCTTCGAGGGCGGTCGCCACGAGCGGCGCATCCGCAAGATCCGCGACATCGAGGACGGGCGCGCGCCGGGGAAGTGACGCGGGGGCGCCTGACCCGCGTGCCTCGCCCGTCGGTTGCGCGGGTCAGCTGTCCCAGGCCGCGAGCATCTCGCCGAGGTCGGTTCCGTCGACGGCGCCGTCCGCGTTGAGGTCCGCCGGACCCGCCGCCGGGCCCCACGCCGCCAGCAGGATGCCGAGGTCTGCGCCGTCGACCGAGCCGCTGCCGTCGAGGTCGGCGGGCTCGCGCGGGCCGGCCGGCGCGCGGAACGTCACCTCGAGCCGCGGCCGGAGGATCACGTTCGCGTTCTCGCTGGTGCGGATCTCGATGCCGTCGTCGTTGCCCGCGATGATCTCGGGCATGATCGCGATGCCCCAGTTGGGCTCCCCCGCGACCCATGCGCGGACCGCGTTCGTGAGGTCGATGATGCGCATGCCATCGGCATTCGGGCTGTTGTCGCCCGGGAAGCTCGCCTCGCGCACGCCGAGGTCCTGACCCACGGTCAGCCCGCCCGAGAGCGAGTTCCAGGTGGACGCCTCGTCCCACGCGCGGATCACGCGGTGCACGTCGAACCGCGGATTGAAGAGCGGCGTGTCGATGTCGTCCGAGACGTCGATGAAGAGGCGCGCCGAGAGCACCTCGCTGCCCTCTGGGATCGCGCCGGGGCCGGTGATCCCGTCGAAGCGCAGGAGCGCCTGCCCGCGGTAGTCGGCGAAGAACGAGTTCGCCACGTCGTCGTCGGACGTGCGGGTGTCGTTGTTGCCGTAGCTCGCGTTCGGCGACTGCTGGTTGACCCACGTGTCCTGGGTCCCGGAGTACCCGTTGATCCCCTGCTGGAACGCCTTGAAGGACGCGCCGGCGGGCAGCGCGTAGGCGGCGAAGTCCACCGCAAGGTCGAAGTCGCTCTCGTCGGCGGTTCGGATCGCGCCCAGCGTCGGCGAGTACGTGTCGACGTCGATGACGCCCGCCTGCGTGTCAAAGCGCATGATGCGCATCCAGCCGTCGCCGCCGTTCGGGTCGTCCTGGTAGTCGGCGAGCACCTCGTGCACGGGCCGGCCCGCCACGTTCGTGCTCACCTGCCGGTACTCCTCGTGAAAGTGGCCGCAGGTCACCATGAACACGTTGGTGTTGCGGCGCACGAACCAGCGCCAGAACTCATCGGAGCGGATCCCGTTCGGGTCGTACAGGCCCTCGGCCGCGTACCAGACGTCGGGGTAGCGGCCCGAGGCGACGATCGGCACGCCGCTCGTGTAGTCCTCGGCGTCCTGCAGGTAGCGGTGCGTGGTGAGCATCGCGGGAACGTCGCGGTTGCGGTCGAGGATCGCCTGCGCCCACGCGAGCTCCGCGACCGGCGTGTCGCATGCGAGGTGGATCTGCAGGAAGTCGATGCCGCCCGCGCGGAACGTGGTGCACATCGAGAGCCCCGTCGGCGAGGAGCCCACGTACCACGGCTCGCCCGCGAAGCGAGACGGCCCGAAGTAGCTCAGGTAGTTCTGCGGGATGAACGGCTGGCCGCTGCCGCCCGAGGGAAGGAAGTCATGGTTTCCCGGGCACACGCCGTACGGGATGCCCGCGTCGTCGAGCGTTCGCATCGCGTTGTCCGCGTTCACCCACTGGTAGCCCTGGTCTGCGTTGTTGACGAGGTCGCCGTAGTGGGACACGTACCGGATGTCGAGCGCGCCTTGGTTCACCTCGACCCAGTTGGTCTGGGCGGCGAAGATCTGCGGGAAGTCGCTCGAGTAGTTCTGGGTGTCCGGGAGGCCGATGAGCGTGAACGTCGACGCCCCGAGCATCGCCGACCGCCGCGCGACGTATCCGGGATCCTGCGCGATGATCGCGAAGTCCGGCAGCCGCCGCGGGTCGGCATGGTCGTGGAGGCCGTCGTGCGCGAGGGCGGGCGCCGTGAGGGCGGCGGCGATGGCGGTGGCGGAGCGCGAGGCGGCCGGGGTCCAGGAACGGTGCATGACGGGATCATGCCACGGATTTCCCCGCCTGCGGTCAAGGTGCGCCGTGCGAAGTGCGAAGAGATGGTTCATGTCCGGCGACAGGAAGCGAACGGAATCCCCACCGGACCGAAACGTGGCCCTTCCGCGGCCTTGACACGGCGGAACGAGCATTCCCCGCGAATCCAGGAGAACCTCGGGCGGCCCGTGTGCCGCGCGAAAGCCCCGGTGCCGCGGTTCACGACCAGTCAACGCAAGAAATGAGGAGCACTTCCATGCGCACGTTCACCACCGCCCTCGGCGCGACCGTCGTCGCGACGTCCGCCGCCCTCGCCGCCGGCGACGCCCCCACGGGCGGATTCCGTCTGCACCTGTTGCATACCAACGACACCGAGAGCAAGCTGCTCTTCCCGTCGTCGAGCCAGCAGAACTACGGCGGCGCGGCGCGCTTCAAGACCCTGGTCGACCGACTGCGCGGCGAGGCTTCCGATGCCGACGACGCCGTGCTGATGGTCTCGAGCGGCGACAACTTCCTCGCGGGCCCCGAGTTCAACGCGAGCCTCTCGCTTCCCGCCAGCAGCCGCTTCTACGACTCGATCGCGCTGCAGGCGATCGGCTACGACGCGGTCTGCCTCGGGAACCACGACTTCGACTTCGGCCCCGAGGTGCTCTCGGAATTCGTCGCGGGCTTCACCGACGGTACGCCGTTCCTCTCCTCGAACCTCGGGTTCGCGGCCGAGCCCTCCCTCCAGAACCTGGTCGAGCTGAACCGGATCGCTAAGAGCGTGCGCGTGGTCAAGGACGGCGTCACGATCGGCATCGTCGGCGCGACCACGCCCGACCTCCCGTTCATCAGCTCTCCCGGCGACGTGACCATCGCCTCGGACGTCCTCGGCGCCATCCAGGCCGAGGTCGACGCGATGACGAAGGACGGCGTGAAGCACGTCATCGTGCTCACGCACCTGCAGGGAATCGGGGTCGAGCGTGCGCTCGCCCCGCAGCTGCGCGACGTGGACATCCTGGTCGCCGGCGGCGGCGACGAGCTGCTGTGGAACCCGGGCCAGCTGCTGATTCCCGACGATGCCACCGACACCAACGGCGACGGAGTCCCCGACGCGCGCTACGGCCCATACCCGATCTACGAGACCCGCGCCGACGGCGTGCTGCTGCCCATCGTCACCACCCGCGGCGATTACCGCTACGTGGGGCGCCTGATCGTCGACTTCGACGCCGACGGCGACGTGATCGCGGTCGACCCGACGAGCGGCCCGGTCCGCGTGGCCGGGGCGAACCTGCCCGGCGGCGTCGCCGAGGACCCGGTGGTCAAGGCCACGGTTACGGATCCCGTGGCGGCCTCGGTCGCGGCGCTGGCCGCGAACGTGATCGCGACCAGCGAGGTCGCGCTCGACGGACGCACCTCGACCATCCGCTCGGTGGAGACCAATGAGGGCGACCTGTGCGCCGACAGCCTTCTCTACGCCGGGCGCAAGCGCGCGGCCGCCGAGGGGCTCCCGCTGCCGGTGATCGCGTTCCAGAACGGCGGCGGCATCCGCAACAACTCGATCCTGGCCGCCGGCAACTTCACCGAGCTCAACACGTTCCAGTTCCTGCCGTTCTCGAACTTCGTCTCGGTGATCCCCGCGCTCCCGGTGACCACGCTCAAGGCGCTCCTCGAGAACGCCGTGAGCCGGAACTCGCCGCCCGCGGGCTACCCCTCCAGCGGCAACGGCCGGTTCGCGCAGGTCGCGGGCATGCGGTTCTCGTACTCGATCAACGCGCTGCCCGGCAGCCGCGTCGTCGACGTGACGCTCGAGGACGGCACCGTGCTCGTCGAGGCAGGCCGCGTGGTCGACCCGTCGCGCACCGTGTGCGCGGCGACGATCGACTTCCTCTGCCGCGGCGGCGACGAGTACCCGCTGGCCGGCCTGGTGTTTGAGACCGTGGGCGTCAGCTACCAGCAGGCGCTCTACGAGTACGTTTCCGACAAGGCGGGCCTCAACGGCCTGATCTCGTCGGCTGACTACCCCGCCGGCGGCGAGGGCCGCATCGTGCGCTTCTCGCCCACGGTCGCATTGCCCGCCGACATCAACGGGAGCGGCTCGGTGGACGGCGCGGACCTCGGCCTCGTGCTCGCCGACTGGGGCACGACCTCGCCGCGCTCGGACCTGAACCGCGATGGCTCGGTGGACGGCGTGGACCTCGGCCTGCTCCTGGCGGCATGGACGTCGGCGTCGGCGGGCAAGTGAATCCCTGAGGCCCTTGGTTCGCCCGGGACCGGTGCCCCGAAGTCGGGTGCCGGTCCCGGGCCTCTCGTTCACCGGTCAGCGCGACTCGCCCTCGACCCAATCCACCAGGAGCCGCACGCCCCATCCGGTGGGGCCCGCCACGCACAGGTCGTTCGCACTGTCGACGTTGCCGACGCCTGCGATGTCGATGTGCGCCCACGGGGTCTTCTCGGCCACGAAGTGGCTGAGGAACGCGGCACCCTGGATCGGGTGCGCGCTGCGCGCGGGATTCGAGTTGATGAGGTCGGCGTGCTGGCCGCGCATGAAGTCGCGGTGCTCCTTCCACAGGGGCAGCCGCCACAGGCGCTCGCCGCTCAGGTCGCTGGCGGCCTCGATCGACTTCACCAGCGCGTCGTCGTTGCAGAACCAGCCCGCGCAGAAGTGCCCGAGCGCCACGACCACGCCGCCCGTGAGCGTCGCCACGTCGACGATCGCCGTCGCCTCGAGGTCCTCCTCGGCGTAGGTCAGCGCGTCGGCCAGCACCAGGCGGCCCTCGGCGTCTGTGTTCGTGATCTCGACGGTGGCGCCGTTGTACATCGTGATGATGTCGTCGGGCCGCATGCTGTCGCCGGACACCATGTTCTCGGCGGCGGCGAGCAGCGCGTGCACCTCGATGCCGAGGCCCATCTCGGCGATCGCCTTCATGGCGCCGATCACCGCGCACCCGCCCATCTTGTCGTACTTCATGCCCTTCATGCCGTTGTTCACCTTGAGGCTGTAGCCGCCGGTGTCGTACGTGAGGGTCTTGCCGACGAGCACCAGCCGCTTGCCGCGCGCGCCGCGCGTGCGCCGGCGCGGGACGTGCGACAGGTGGATGAGGCAGCTCTTGGAGTCGCTGCCGTGGCCCACGGTCACGAGGCCGCCCATGCCGAGCTTGCGCGCGCGAGCGTGGTCGATCACCTCGCACCTGAGTCCCGTCTCCTTGGCGAGGGCGCGCGCCCGTGCGGCCACCCAGTCCGGGTTGCACACGTTGGGGGGCGTGGCGCCGATCTCGCGCGCGTAATTCACCGCGCCGCCGAGCAGAAGCCCACGCTTCAGGCCGTCGTGGAAGTCGGCGTCGCCCGAGTCCACCGCGAGCGCGCCGCCTCGCGGCTGCCTCTTGCTGACCGCGCCGTCGAAGCCGTCGACCCGCCAGTTGGCGATCGCGAGCCCTTCGCCGAACGCGCGCCCGAGCGCCTCGACCTCCGCACGCTTCTTCGGGAAGCCGGCGGAGAGGTCGACCGTCACCGCCTTGTCCTTGCGCCGGTCGAGCGCCTTCACGAGCTTCGCCGCAGCCGTGCGTACCGTGGCGGGCGTCACGGAGTCGGAAGCGCCGAGCCCCAGCAGCACGTGCTTCGGGCCCGCCGCGAGCACCTCGCCATTGTCGCCGTTGAAGCCGGGCGTGTCGAGCGCCGCCTCCACCGCGGCGACCTTCGCGTGCGCCGCGGGGACGGTGCGCCCGTCGGACGTGACGCCGACGACGGTGACGACGGAGCGGGGGGAACCGGACGCGGTGGTGATGCGGCTGAACATGGGGCGGGGAGTGTAGGTGCGCAGGGTCCTATCCTGTGGCGGTGCGGCGCCACGACGTCATCGTGATCGGCGGAGGCCACGCGGGTGTCGAGGCCGCGTGGGCCGCGGCGTCGGCGCTGGGCGAGGGCGGGCGCGTGGCGCTCGTCACGATGGACCCCGCGAAGATCGGCGCGATGAGCTGCAACCCCGCGATCGGCGGGCTTGCCAAGGGGCAGATCGTGCGCGAGATCGATGCGCTCGGCGGCGTGATGGGGCGCGCCACCGACCATGCCGGCATCATGTTCAAGGTGCTGAACACGTCAAAGGGCGCCGCCGTGCGGGGCCCGCGCGCGCAGTGCGACAAGTACCACTACGCCGCCGAGGTGCAGCGCATCCTGTCGACCCAGCCGCGCATCGAGGTGATCGCTGGCACCGTCGATGACCTGCTCGTGGCGGACGGTGCGTGCACGGGCGTGCGCCTGCCCGAGGGCTGGCGCATGGCGGTGGCCGACGCTGGCGCGATCGAGCGCAACCTGCAGGCCGACCGCATGGCCGAGCCGGTGTTCGTCGCCGCGGGCGCGCCGCAGCCCGCGTGCGAGCTGCGCGCGGCCGCCGTGGTGCTGACGACCGGCACCTTCATGCGCGCCCTGATGCACACGGGCGACGCGAGGACCCCAGGTGGCCGCGTGGGCGAGGGCAGCGCCGTGGGGATCAGCGCGATGCTGCGCGGGCTCGGCTTCGAGCTCGGGCGCCTGAAGACCGGCACGCCGCCGCGGCTCGCGCGCGAGGGGCTCGACTGGGACGCGCTCGACCCGCAGTCGGGCGACGACCCGCCGGCGGCGTTCAGCGACCTGCCCGCGTCGAGCCTGGCGCGCGGCGCGTTCCCGGGGCTTGCGCAGGTGGAGTGCCGGCTCACGGCGACGACGCCCGCGATTCACGCGCTCATCCGCGAGAACCTGCACCTCGCACCCATGTACAGCGGGCAGATCGAGGCCGAGTGCGGGCCGCGCTACTGCCCGAGCCTCGAGGACAAGGTGGTGCGCTTCGAGGGGCGCGAGAGCCACCAGGTGTTCCTCGAGCCCGAGGGGCTCTTCACCGACGAGGTCTACTGCAACGGCATCAGCACGAGCCTGCCCGCCGAGGTGCAGGAGCGCATCGTGCACGGCATGCGCGGCTGCGAGCGCGCGCGCATCCTGCGCTGGGGCTACGCCGTGGAGTACGACATGGTGTGGCCGCACCAGATCGACGCCACGTGCGAGGCCAAGCGCGTGCGCGGGCTGTTCCTCGCGGGCCAGATCAACGGCACCAGCGGCTACGAGGAGGCCGCGGGCCAGGGGCTGGTGGCCGGCCTGAACGCCGCGCGCCGCGCGCGCGGGCAGGGCCCGGTGCGCCTGGGGCGCGAGCAGGCGTACGTCGGCGTGATGATGGACGACCTGGTGACGCGCGTTCCGCGCGAGCCGTACCGGATGTTCACGAGCCGCGCGGAGCACCGGCTGCTCCTGCGCGCGGACAACGCCGACGAGCGGCTGACGCCCCTGGCCGCGGAGTGGGGGCTCGCGTGCGGGGTGCGCATGGGCGCGTTCCGCGCACGCATGGAGGCGCTGGAGGCGATCCGCGCCGCGCTGCGGGAGACGCGCGTGCCCGCGGCGGGCGGCGCGGGCGGCGCGCCCGAGCGATTGCACGACCGCGCGCGGCGCACCGACGTGCCCGTGGCCGAGGTGGTGCGCGAGCTGCGCGCGTCGGGCCATGCGGCGGACGCCGCGCTGGTGGACCGCGTGGTGACCGACCTGCGCTACGAGGGCTACGTGGCGCGCGCGCGTGCCGAGGCCAAGCGCAACGCCGAGGGCGAGCGGTCGCCGATCCCCGAGTCGCTCGACCCGGACGCGATCACGGGGCTGCGCACCGAGGCGCGCGAGGCGCTTCGCAAGTTCCGGCCCGCGACGCTCGGCCAGGCGGGTCGGCTTGCCGGCATCTCGCCGTCGGACGTGGGTCTGATCGCGATCGCGGCGCGCCGCGCGCGGGCGGCCGGGCGCGGGTGACGCGCGACGGGTGCATGCGCCGCGCGCGTCAGTCGCCGTCGACCGGCGCGAAGTGATCGACCGGGCCGCATCCGCCGCCGAGCCCGGGCGCGTTCGCGATGGCCGCGCGCACGAACGCGCGCGCGCCGCGAACGGCGTGCTCGAGGGCCTCGCCGCGCGCGAGCCGCGCGGTGATGGCGGCGGACAGCGTGCAGCCGGTGCCGTGGGTGTGGGTGCTCGCGATGCGTTCCCCGGGCATGTGCACGGCGCACCCGTCCGCCCAGAGGAGGTCCATCGCGTCGCCCTCGAGGTGCCCGCCCTTGACGAGCACCGCGCGCGCGCCGAGCGATCCGATCGCGCGCGCCGCGCGCTCCATGTCGGACGCGGTGCGGACCTCGAAGCCGGCCAGGCGCGCGGCCTCGGGCAGGTTGGGAGTGACGAGCGCGGCGTGCGGAAGCAGGCGTCGAACGAGCGCGTCGACCGCGTCGGCGGCCATGAGCGCCGCGCCGTGCTTGCTCACCATGACGGGGTCGACGACAAGGGGGAAGTCGAAGTCCGCGGCGCGCTCGGCGAACGCCTCGATGATGGCGGTTCCGCCGAGGGCGCCCGTCTTCGCGGCCGCGGGCGGGACGTCGTCGAGCACGGCGTCGAGCTGCGCGACGACGAAGCCGGGGTCCTCGAGCTTCACGGCGCGAACGGAGCGCGTGTTCTGCACCGTGAGCAGCGTGACGACGCTCGCGCCGTAGACGCCGTGGCGGTGGAAGACCTTGAGGTCGGCCTGCAGCCCGGCGCCGCCCGAGGGGTCGGATCCGGCGACGGTGAGCGCGACGGGCGTGGTGCGCGGGGCGGGCATGGGGTCAGCGTAGGACGCGGGGACTACACTGCGGCCTCCGCCGCCGTAGCTCAATTGGCAGAGCACGTGATTTGTAATCTCGAGGTTGCCGGTTCAAGTCCGGTCGGCGGCTTTGGCGGGGCGGGGCGAGGGCGCGCTCAACCGGGCCGGTTGGGCCACCTGAGGCACGTGCTATGATTTCCGTCCCGCCTGGCGAACCCGGGCGGCATGCCCGGACCGCCGGGCGACAACCCGGTTCGGGCGGATACTCAAGTGGCCAACGAGGGCAGACTGTAAATCTGCTGGCTTATGCCTACGGGGGTTCGAATCCCTCTCCGCCCACTGAAGAAGAACGCACGTGGTTGTGTTCGCTCGCATCGAGCGGCACAACCACGCTGCGTTTGGGGGGTTACGCGAGGGCAGAACGAAGCGGTGCGAACCGGGGCGGTCGGGTGCTGTGACGCTTTTTGCGCCGCTTTGGGGCGTGATGTGCGTCGCTTTTTGCGTCGGTTTCAGTGCGCGTCAGACGGCCGCATTCATCCCCGTCGGCGCGTTCACTTTGGTGCAAGCAGCCACTGATGCGCAGGCAGCACCTGCGTCTTCGGGTGCCTGAGTGCCCGTGCCCCGCTGGCGTCCAGCACGATGACGAGCCGCTCGGTCCTCGGGTGTTCTGAGTGAGCCGCGTCGAGTGCGCGGGTTTCGCGCTGCCACGTGGCGGCGTCAGTCGGGTCGGCGCAGACCTGGATCAGCTCCTGCCGCCCGCCGGGGTGGCGCGCAAGGAAGTCGACCTCGAACCCGTCCTTGGTCTTCACGTAGGTGATGTCCGCACCGCGCCGGGACAGCTCGTTGTAGACGGCGGTCTCGAGCGCGTGGCCGGTGTTCGATCGCCCGCTCGTGTCGAAGGCGTCGATCAGGCCGGGATCCGCGGGATAGATCTTGCGCGGGTTCGTGTTGCGGCGGCGCTCGGAATCCGTGGCGACCGGCACCGCGGCGATGACGAAGGCGTCGATCAGGTGGTCCAGCAGCGCATGGACGGTGTCCTTCGCGACGTTGTGGCCTTGCGAACGAAGGTCGTCGTGCAGCTTGGTCGCGCTGAAGCTGCCGCATGGGTTCCGCAGCGCATGGCGGATGATCCAGCGCAGCGCGGCGACCTGCGACACCGCGTGCCGCTCGATCACGTCGCGGAACAGCACGGTGTCGACGTAGCCCTGCAGGAGCGCGATCCGGGTGGGACGGTCGAGCGGCCGCTTGCCCGAACCTTGCGCTTCGGGAAACCCGCCCACCGCGAGGTACTCGCGCAGGCGCTTCTCGACCGCGCTCCTGGCCGCTGCTGTCAGTCGCTCCGCTCGCACCGTCGGCTCCTCGCCACGGTGGCGGAGCGCCTCGCGGAAGCTGAAAGGCGCGATCACGGTGGGCATGGCGCGGCCGCGGAGGGAGCTGTGGATCTCGCGCGAAAGCATGCGCGCAGACGAGCCGGACACGACGATGTCGATCGACTCTGTGTCGAGCACGCGTCGGACGAAACGATCCCAGCCTTCCACCAGCTGGATCTCGTCAAGGAACCACGCGGCGCGGCCCTTCGTCGCACCCTTGCGGCGGATTTCCGGATGGCGGCGGAAGTACTCCTCGAGCAGGGCGTCGAGTTGAGACGCGTCGATTCCGGCAAGACGGTCATCGTCGAAGCTCAGGTAGATCGATCGTTCCGGCGGACCGTCCTTGCGCCGCTCGGCAAGCAGCTGCTTGAGGAAGCACGTCTTGCCCGCACGCCGCATCCCGATCACCGCATGCGCCTTCCCCGGCACGGCGGGGAGGACGGCGTCGCGCCGAGTGAGGGTGGTGGCTGCAAGCGGCAGCAGCGCGTCGCTGAGTTTCTCCTGGAGCGCGTCGAGCAGGGGCATGTCGCAAGGGTAGTCCAAAACTGGCCGTCTGAGAAGGACAGATTTGCGGGAAACTGGCCGTCTGAGAAAGACAGATGGTCCCAGCATGCAGGTCCGACGTGCCCTCGTCACCACGGTGTCGCCGCGTCACCGGAAACGAAACCCCTTCTCCCGCGTGCCCGCCATCGATTCCGGCGATACCGACGGCACGCCTTGGGCTGTCAGCACTTCGCTGCAAGCAGGACGTCGAGGTACGGCGCCATCACGGCCTGCACGCGGTTGAGGCGCGCGAAGTGCATCAGGTCCTTCACCTTTGCATCCTTGCGACGCAGGTAGGCGCGTAGCGCCTCGATCGCGATGTCCTGGCCGATCTTGTTGCGGAACTTGAAGCAGTCGGCGACTGTCTTCGCGGCCCCGTAGACGCGGAGCTCGCGACCACCGACCTTGATGCGCTCGACGCCTGCGGCAAGCGAGGCGTCGCCGAAGCGGTAGAACCGTACCGGCGGGTGCTCGAGCTTGCGATCCTTGAAACCACGCGGCACCGCGAGGTTGACCGCATGGGGGATCTGCGTGGTGAGGCGGTGGTGGGCCAGCGCCGAGACGAGGCAGAGGATTGCCTTGGGCACTTTTCGGGCCACCACCGCGAGATCGGGTTCCGATGGCGCTGCATCGGCAAGTTGGTAGACGCCGCGGTCGAGCCTGAGCACCGTGCCATCCTCCACGAGCGCCGCCAGCGTGCGCGGATGGATGCCAGCAGCCTTGGCCTCTTGGGTGCGGAGGATGCCCCCAGCGCGCCGGAAGACGGCCGTTGCCTTTGGGATCGGGGTGCTGGAGGGGGCGCGGGGCATTGGGAGCGAAAGTGCTACAGATATTGACAAGTGTAGCATCTACGATCCATCATTCCAGCGGTTTTCCGAGAAGGCCTGGCTCTCGGGGCTCAGGCCGTTGTCCGGAGGGGTTGCTCCATCACGCCCGACCCCACCCGCGCCCCACCCCTGATCGCCACCTCGAAGTGCGCGTCCCGCGTCTGCGGGTAGTGCTTCGCTGCCACCAGCGGGCTGTGGCCGAGCCACTTGGCGACCACGTGGGCGGGGCAGGGCCTCGGCCCAGTCGGTGGCGCAGCTGGCGCGCATGTTGTGGAAGAGGCGTGGCCAGGGCTCGTAGCCCGCCCGCGCGATCAGCTTCATGAACGTGGTGCGCAGGTTGGTGGTCTGGTCGGTGAGGCGCGGCACGACCGCCGCCGCGCTGCCGCAATATCCCCGACCGCGTGGCGGACGCGATGATTGTTGAGAAGCGCAATCCGGTCGCGCCCTGATCGCGGGCGCGGGCGATCAGCCGGCGAAGGCTCCGCAAGGGGTTCGTCGCCCGGAGGCAATCTGTGGATTCTTGCCGCCCGGCGTGAATCCGTCGAGCGGTCGCGGCGCGAACCCGTAGGGTGGGGTGACCCCACGCTGATCCATTCCGGATCCCGATGGCTTGCGCCCGTCCGGTGCACGGCGAGGCTGTCTTTCTCACACTGCTGAAACCTCAGAGGAAACACATGCTCATCCACCTTGCCGCCTCGCTCCTTCTTGCGACCTCGCCTCTCGCCGTCCAGAACGCGCCTGTGAAGGCCCCCGCCGGCCCCACCGCCGCCGCGCAGGGCACGATCGTCGATACCGCGGTCGCTGCCGGCGACTTCAAGACCCTCGTGGCGGCCGTGAAGGCGGCGGGCCTGGTCGAGACGCTCAACGGCAAGGGTCCGTTCACCGTGTTCGCGCCGACCGATGCGGCGTTCGCCAAGCTCCCGGCCGGCACCCTCGAGATGCTCCTCAAGCCGGAGAACAAGGCGAAGCTCGCCGCGATCCTGACCTACCACGTGGTGCCGGGCTCCGTGAAGGCCGTCGATGTCGTCAAGCTGAAGTACGCGGGCACCGTGAACGGCCAGCGCATCGA
>CAMDUT010000022.1 GCA_945877905.1 Phycisphaera mikurensis NBRC 102666
GCCGCGGCGGCCCGGCGCCCGCGGGCCGAGAGCGCCGCGAGGATCCCGACGACCGCCGCGAGCGCGCCGGCCACCGAGGCGACCCACGCCACGCCCACGGCGCCCTGCATGAAGAACCGCTCGGCGTGCGCCGAGGCGTCGCGCGCGCGCGCGGACAGCCATGCCTGCGCCGCGCGCGACGCCTCGCCGGCGCGGTCGGCGAGCTCAGCCTGCGCGCGCGCGTCGAACCCGGCGAATCGGCTGTTCCACGTGAACTCGACCGGGTCGAGGATCCACCGGAACCCGTCGAGCCAGGTGCGGTTCGCCTGCTGGATCGCGAGCAGCTCGGCGAGCGGCGACGGGTCGAACGTCATCCACTGGAACTCGTCGACGCGCACCTCGACCCACGCATGCGCGCCCGACTCGCGGAACACGTAGCGGTCGGACACGCCGTCGTACTCGGTGGCGATGAAGCCGGTGAGGACGCGCGCCTCGACGCCGCTCGCGAGGCACAGGGCGGCCATCGCCGAGGCGAAGAGCTCGCAGTGGCCGGATCGGCGCACTTCGAGGAACTGCACGATCGGGTCCTCGCCCTCGCCTCGGCGGTACGCCGAGAGGTCGGTCGAGTAGCGGAATTCCCCGCCCGAGAGCCACGACTCGAAGAACGCCGCGATGCGCCGCGCGCGGACGCGCCGCAGCGAGGGGTCCTCGGCGATCTCGGCGTCGGACGGGAGGTTCCCGGGCCCCTGCTCGGCGAGGATCCGCGCGGCGATCTCCCCCACCCGCGCGACGGGGAACCCGACGTCGCCCGCCGCGGGCAGCGGCCCCGACGCCGGCAGCACGGCCTGGACCGAAGCCGCCGACGGGAACGCCTGCATGCGGATGCGGTACGAGCCGGGGCGCCCGAGGCGGCCGCCGCCGATGTCGACGAGCTCGCCCGTCCGCCGGTCGAGCCCGAAGATGCGCGTCTCGTCGCACGCGATCGCGAGCGGCATCCACGCGCTGAAGACGCGGTCGCTCGCGAGCGAGCGCATCTGGACCTCCTGCGTCCACACGTTCGACCGCTCGTCTCGCACGCGTTGCGCGAGCGGCTCGAACCCGCCCGAGGGCTCGGTGCGGAAGCGGCGGATGCGCGAGAACCTCCCGCTGCCGGACCACCGCGCCTCCGCGGGGTCATAGGAGTCGAGCACGGCGCCGCGCATGCGCAGCGGCATCGTGAGCTCGCCGGGGCGGTCCTGCGGGTCGAGCAGGCGCACGGTCATCGCCACGCGCGACGACTGCGAGATGCGGCCGCCCGACCAGAGGTCGATGGTCGGGCGGAACCCGGACACGCGCCCGCGTCCGCCGCCCTCGCCGGCGAGCTCGCGCGGGAACACGGCGAACGCGAGGACGCTCATCGCGATGCCGACGAACGCACCGAAGGCCGCCATCCGCCGCATGCCGCGCGCGGGCGTCGCGCCCAGCGGGGACTCGAGCGCGGGCGCGCGCCGGCCCGCGGGCACCGCGGCGCGGCGCGCCTCGGCGGCGGCCTCGCTGCCCGCGTGGACCTGCAGCAGCATCGCCGCCGGAACCAGCGCGGCGGCGAACGCGATGACCAGCGCGCCGACCAGGAAGTCGCTCGAGTGGAGCGCGGCGCTCGCGCACAGCACCATCGCGAGCACCAGCACCTGGCGCCAGTCCGACGGCACGCGCCGGTCCCACGCCTTCACGCAGATCCCGCCGGACACCACCAGCCCGACGGTGCGCGCGGCTTCCTCTGCACCCGGCCGCGCGAAGACCTCGAGCGCGCCCCACGCGATGCCGCCGAGCACCGCGACCCGGACGGCCCACGCCGGGAGCGCGAGCCCGCGGGGACCTCCGGAGAGCGTGAATCCCGCGACGGTCACCGAGCCGGCCACCACCAGCACCCATGCATCGGCCTGGCTCGCGGAGAACGCCGCCAGCGCCAGCATGCACGCGGCGAGCACGCTCCGCGAGAGCCAGGTGCTGACGTTCATCGAGCGCCCTCCGCGGCGTCAACCGTCATCGACCGGAGCTGGCCCGCGGCCAGGTGCACGGCCGTCGGGCCGCCCACCGCGAGGTCGGCACGGTCGACGTGCACCACGATCACCGACGACCGCGCGCCGGGGTCGGCGAACGCGATCTCGGCGTCGCGCGGGGCGTCGAGGTCGAGCGCCGCGAGCGCGCACAGCTCGCGCTCGAGCTGCCTCCGTCCCGCGCGGGCGCCCGCGGCCGGCCCGGGAAGGCCCAGCACCGCGAGCGACGTCTCCATTCCCTCCGACGCCGCGGCCTGGAGCAGGCTCGCGGCGAGCACGATCGCGTCCTCCTCGAGTTCACGCGCGCGCGCCGGGCCGCCCTCGACGCGCAGCGCCTCGGTGGCGCGTCGCAGGTCGAGCACCACGCCCACGCGCGGCGGCGCGTCGACCGATCGCTCGATGACCGTGAGGTCGCCGCCCGCGGTGCTGCGGCGCCACGCCACGCTGCGGACGCTGTCGCCCGGGCGATACTCGCGGAGCCCGAGGAAGTCGGAGCCCGGGCCGATCCGCGGGCGCGACGCCGTGCCGGTGCGACCCTCGCCGGCGAGCTCACGCAGCACGCCGGGGCGCAGCGGGCAGGCACGCGGAAGCACCAGGCACGAGGCATCGTCGTCGAAGCGCACGCTCTTTCCGAGGAGCCCGAACGGGAACGCGGTCTCCGCGCGGAACGTCCCGAACCGGAGCGCGCCGCGCCGCGCCGGCCAGGCCACGGACTCCGCGACCACCGTCTCGCGAGGGCCCACGTGCCGCACGAACGCCGGGGCCGGCACCGGGGCCGCGCCGAGCGGCGCGACGCGGAGCTCGCGCACGGACACGGCGAACGCAGGCCACGCGCGCGAACCCTGCGAGACCTCGTACCGGAGCACCAACGGCTCGCCCGCGACGGCGGTGGCGGGCACGCGGCGCCGGACGCGCAGCTTCATCAGCGGCCACCCCGAGAGGATCCCCGAGAGCAGCACGCCCGAGAGCATCGCGGCGAACACCCATACGAGGAGGTTGCCCGGCCGGTTGGCCGCGACGAAGCCGACCGCGAGCACGAGCAGCAGGTAGAGGACCCCGGGCGCTCGGACGTGGTAGCGCCTGCGCATGGCGGCTCAGGGACCGAGGCTCCCGACGCCGCGGTCGTACTCGCGCACCTCGTCGAGGATGCGACGCGAGCTCTCGGGTTCGCGGAACGGCCGGCTCTTCCCGCGCGCCATGCCGAGCACCATCACGCGTCCCTTCGGGTCGCCCGGCAGGTCGACCTCCTGCTCCACCGTCTCGAACCCGTTGCGGCGCGCGCGCAGCAGCCACTCCTCCTGCATCCACCCGGCGCCGAAGCCGTCGATCTCGAGCTCGAAGCGCCCCGACGAATCGCTGGTCGCGCGCGCCGCCACCGCGCGGTTCATCGTCCCCGCGTCGCGGACGAGCTCGATGGTCACGCCGGGGATGCCCGACTTGCGCGCCTCGTCGTCGCCCTCGCGGACGACCGACGCGCCGCCGAAGCCGTCGACCACGCGGCCCTCGAGCCGGTAGGCGCAGCCGGAGACGCACGCCAGCGCACCGGCGAGGAGCGCGTGCAGGGCACGGGAGGAGGGAATGCTCGGGAACGGCCGGAGGATCACGGCCGGAAGCCTACGCGCGCGCGGCGGCCTCACGGACGGGAGGCGACCCGGATCACTCCCCACACGCCCTGCGCGACCATGAGCAGCAGGATGGCCGCGAGCACCGCGCGCCCGACCGCCATCACGGCGCGGCGGATTCGCTGCTGCCTTCCCGCCTGCCCGAGCTCGTCGCGCACCTCCGGCGGCACCTCGCCGACGTCCGCGTCGTCCCAGTCGATGCTCTTGCCCGCCCATCGCGCCTCGGCCAGCACCTGTCGCGCGCGGGAGAGGTCCTCGGGCAGAACGCGCACGGGCACCGACGCCCCGCCCGCGCGGAGCGGGAACCCGAAGACCCCCTGCCCCGACGGCGGGACGACGCTCGCGACGCCGGCGTCCTCGAGCACCGAGCGGATGCACTCGGCCTCGAACTCGCTGCGCGCCTCGTGCACCGTGCTCATCGCGCCCACGTCGAGGCGCGGGCGGCCGTCGCCGTGCGCGGGCGCCGTCACGCGTATCCCCGGAGCCGGTCGATCGCCTCGAGCAGCGCGCCGCTGCGGTCGGGCCCGAACATCTCCTCGGGCAGGATCACGCGCCAGTCGGTGACGCCCGTGCGCGGGATCTTCACAACGTCGCCCGCGTGCATGCCCTCCGCGGTGACGGGCTCCTCGGAGAGCGCCGCCTCGACCACGTCGTGGTCGAACCCCTTCACGATGAACCACCCCTGCTCGCGCCGGTCGTCCGCATCGACCGTGCCGACGCCCGACTGGACGTGGAACGCGGTGCCCGCGAGCGCCGCGACCTCGGGCCGCTCGGAGCGCCGGACGCTCGCGAACGCGGTCGCGAACGCGGGCCAGGTGCGCTGCGCACGCCGCTCGGTCGCGGCGGCCGACCGTTCGCTCGCGAAGAGCACCGCGCGGCCGTCCTCCATGCGCTCGATCGTCTCCTTGGGCCACGCCCACACCTTGCGGAACTGGCCCCGCTGCTCGGGCGAGCAGATCACTGCGCGCACGCCCGTGAGCGACCCGTCGCCGTGCTGCGCGGCGATGTTGCGGAACGCGCGCGAGCCGGGCGTGCCCTCGTCCATGTACTCGGCGCACGCCTGCCACGGGACGAGCGCCACCGACGTGTCGGGGCCCACCTCCATCGGCTCGAGCGGCGGCGGCGGCGGCGACTCGAGCAGCAGGCTCGCGACGTGGTTCACCAGGATCGCCGCGGCCTGCGAATGGCGCGACGGGAACTCGAGCACCTCGAGCTCGGGAAGCCCGCACCGCGCGAGGCCCGTCGTGAAGAGCATCATCGGCGCGTCGTCGTCCTCACGGTCCGCGACGGCGGTGATGGTCCAGAGGTACTCGTCGTTCGGCACCGCGTCGGCCGCGAGGAACTGCTCCTCGAGCTCCTTGCGCGGCCAGCGGCGCGCGTTCGCCACGTCGAGCACGCCCGCGAGGTCGGGGATCGCGCCCGAGAGCATCGACATCAGGTGGAAGAACTCCTCCGATGCCTCGCCCGGCTCGAGCGCGGTCTGCATCCCGATCACCCACTTGCAGGCGGCCATGGCGGGGTCCGGCAGCTGCGACGGGTCGGCGGGCAGCGCGGGCTCGGCCCAGAACACGACGGGCGACGTGACGCCCGGGATCTCGACCACCATCGCCCAGATCATGTTCTCGTCGTCGAGGTCGGCGGGCTCCGCCTTCACCTCGCGGCCCACCCACCCCGCGATTGAGCGCCCCACTTCCTCGGCCGAAGGCGGGTCGCGATGCGGCCAGAAGCCGACCCATGCGCTCGCCGCGACCGAGGCCTGCTCCCACGCCGCGGTGCCCGGAGACGCGAGCGGCTCCTGCGCAGGCGGTTCGCCGTCCTTCGGCGTTCCGTCGCTCGGCTCTTCGGGGAACTGCATCCGCCGCATCCTAAGGGGGCACGCCTCGGGAAGTACCCTTCCCCGTCCATGCCCGAGCACTCACGCGAGCAACCCGCCCGCCCCGACCGCGCGCCCGCGCGCGAGGCCTCGGAGACGCCGTTCCGCTACACGGCCGCGTTCGCCAACGAGCTCGAGGAGCGCTGGCAGGGAACGCTCGAGCGCACCACCGACGGCTTCCGCCAGCCGAACCCCGGCGAGCCCGGGTTCGATGCCTCGAGGCCGAAGTGGTACTGCCTCGACATGTTCCCCTACCCCTCGGGCGCGGGGCTCCACGTCGGCCATCCCGAGGGCTACACGGCCACAGACATCGTCTGCCGCTTCAAGCGGATGCGCGGCTTCAACGTGCTGCACCCGATGGGGTGGGACGCCTTCGGGCTGCCCGCCGAGCAGTACGCGATCCAGACCGGGGTGCATCCGGAGGTCACGACGAAGAAGGCGATCGACAACTTCCGCCGCCAGCTGAAGCGCTTCGGGTTCATGTACGACTGGTCGCGCGAGTTCGCGACGATCGACCCGGGCTACTACCGCTGGACGCAGTGGATCTGGCTGCTGGCGTACGGGTCGTGGTTCGACCCGCGCGCGAGGGCCGCGCGGCCGATCGCCGAGCTCGAGTCCGCGCTCGCGCGCGAGGACCGCGAGATCGAGGTCGCCGAGGGCGTCCGCAGGCGGTGGAGCGCATGCAGCCGGCGCGAGCGCCAGGCGCATCTCGACGGCTTCCGCCTCGCGTACCTCGGTGAGCAGACCGTGAACTGGTGCCCGAGGCTCGGCACCGTGCTCGCCAACGAGGAGGTCATCGACGGGCGCAGCGAGCGCGGCGGGCATCCCGTGGTGCGCATGCCGCTCAGGCAGTGGATGTTCCGCATCACCGCGTACGCCGACCGGCTGCTCGAGGACCTCGCGCTCGTCGACTGGCCCGAGATGACGCGCACGCTGCAGACCGACTGGATCGGCCGCAGCGAGGGCGCGGAGATCCGGTTCGAGGTCCCGGGCGGCGACCCGCTCACCGTGTTCACGACGCGCCCGGACACGATCTTCGGCGCCACGTACATGGTGGTGGCGCCCGAGCACCCGTTGGTCGGGCAAGCGCTCACGCGGGGCGACGCGGCGCTCGCGAAGTACGTGGCGTGGGCGCGCAACCGCTCGGACGTCGACCGCCAGCAGTCCAAGGAGAAGACCGGCTGCTTCACGGGCATCCACGCGGTGAACCCCGCGACGGGCGCGCGCATCCCGGTGTGGACCGCCGACTACGTGCTCGCGGGCTACGGCACGGGCGCCATCATGGCGGTACCGGCGCACGACGAGCGCGACTTCGAGTTCGCGAAGGCGTTCTCGCTCCCCGTCGTGCAGGTCGTCGAGGTCGACGGCACGCCGTTCACGGGCGAGGCCGCGACGGCCGGCGAGGGCCGCGCGGTGAACAGCGCGAACGCCGCGACCCTGTCGATCGACGGGCTCGCGACCGCCGACGCGAAGCGCGCGGTGATCGCGTGGCTCGAGCGCACGGGCATCGGAAGCCTGCGCGTGAACTACCGCCTGCGCGACTGGCTCTTCAGCCGCCAGCGCTACTGGGGCGAGCCGTTCCCCGTGGTCTACGACGCCGAGGGCAACCACTACCCGGTGGGCGCCGCGGCGCTCCCGGTGCGGCTGCCGCCGCTGGCGGACTACAACCCGGTGGAGAGCGACGTGCCGCAGCCTCCGCTCGCGAAGGCGCGCGAGTGGGTGCACCTCACCGCGGGCGAGGCGGGCGTCGACCCTGCGCTGCTGCCTCCCGCCACGCCCGTCACGCGCGAGACGAACACGATGCCGGGCTGGGCCGGCAGCTGCTGGTACTACCTGCGCTACTGCTCGCCGCACGCGGAGCAGGCGTTCGTCGACCCGGCGGCCGAGCGCTACTGGATGCTGTCGCGGAAGCGCTCGGCGGGCGCGGGCCCGGCACCCAAGGCATACGACCCGGCCACGTGCCACGCCGGCGGGGTCGACCTCTACGTGGGGGGCAGCGAGCACGCGGTGCTCCACCTCCTCTACGCGCGCTTCTGGCACAAGGTGCTCTTCGACCTCGGCCACGTCAGCACGCCCGAGCCGATGGGGAAGCTCTTCCACCAAGGGCTCATCACGAGCCACGCCTTCCAGCGCGCCGACAAGAGCCTGGTGCCGGTCGACGAGGTGGACGAGCGGCCGGACGGCACCTTCGCCGAGCGCGCGACGGGCGCGCCGGTGGCGCAGATCGTCGCGAAGATGTCCAAGAGCCTGCGCAACGTCGTCAATCCCGACGACGTGATCGCCGAGTACGGCGCCGACACGTTCCGGCTCTACGAGATGTCCATGGGACCGCTCGAGGCGTCGAAGCCGTGGAACACGCGCGACATCGTGGGCGTGTTCCGGTTCCTGCAGCGCGCCTGGCGGCTTGCGATCGACGAGCGCACCGGCGAGCCGCTTCTCGCGGCGGAGCCCGACCCGAAGGTCGAGAAGCTGCTGCACCGGACCATCGCGAAGGTGGGCGACGGCATCGAGCGGCTCAGCCTCAACACGGCGATCGCGGCGATGATCGAGCTCGTGAACGCCGCCACGCGGTCGACCGACCTCGCCGACCCGGCGAAGGGCGGCATGACGCGCGACCAACTGGACCGTTTCCTGCGCATCCTGTGGCCGTTCGCGCCGCACGCCGCGGACGAGATCGCCCATCGGCTGGGCCTCTGCGGCGACCGCGGGCTGTGGGACGCCGAATGGCCCGCGTACGACCCGGCGATGCTGGTGGACGACGAGGTCGAGGTCGCGGTGCAGGTGCAGGGCAAGGTGCGCGCGCGCATCATGGTGCCCGCAAAGGCCGCGCCGGCCGAGGTCGAGGCCATCGCGCTCGCGCACCCGCAGGTGGTGCCGCACCTCGGGGGGAAGGCGCCGAAGAAGGTGATCGTGGTGCCGGGGCGGATGGTGAACGTGGTGGTGTGAGGGGGGCGACCCGGGGCAGGGACGTTCGTTCGCCTGCGTGACCCGCGCCCGCGACGCTCGCGCGCCTTCGTGACCCGCGCCGCTCCCTCCGCGCGGGAACGGGGAGTCGCCCCGCGGACGTCCTCGCTCCACCAGGTTTCGCTCGGACTCATCGAACACGGGCTCGGCACGTGGAACGACCCGCGCCACCCGGCGCACGCCCCGCGTGCCTCGCCGTCTTCGGAGCCGCTTGGTCGACCCCCCGCCCCCGCGCTCCGGTCGCTCCGGTGAACGACGGGCGTGCGCGCGCCGGGGCGGCCACGCGTGGCGCTCGGAGCCGACCGCGACTCGGGGGTGGCCTCACCAAGCGAGTTCTTTGCGGGGCTTGGCACGCTGCGCCCATGCTTCGCGCAGCGCCCGTGCCCCGCAAAGCTGTCTGAGCGACTGAGGCCACCCCCGAGGCGCCGAGGCGTCCAAGGGGCTCGGCTCCCAAGGCGTCAGGGACGCGCTCCCCCCCGCTTACTTCCGCTCAGCCAGGTACTTCAGCGCCTCGCCCACCACGTAGAAGCTCCCCGTCACGCAGATCAGGTCCTCGCGGCTCACGCCGCGCACGGCCATCTCGAGGGCCTCGGGCACGGTGCGGGCCACCTGGCTCATCTTGCCCGAGCGCTCCTGGAAGAGCTTCTGCAGGTCCTCCGGGTCGGTCGCGCGCGGCGTCGCCGAGGCGCGCGTGAAGATCACCTTGTCGGCGCCGAGGTTCACCTTGTCGATCATCTCGGCGACGTCCTTGTCGGAGCAGCAGCCGAAGATGCACACCATGCTGTCGTACGGCACGTGCGCGCCGACGCAGCGCATCAGCGCGCCCATCGCCGCGGGGTTGTGCGCGCCGTCGCACAGGATGCGCGGGCGGTGCGAGACGACGTCCATGCGGCCGGGCACCTTGGTCGCCGCGAGGCCCGCGGTCAGCTTGTCCTCGGGGACGTCGAAGCCGAAGCCCTTGAGGACGTCGATCGCCGCGAGCGCGAGACCGCAGTTGATCGCCTGGTGCTCGCCGGGCAGCGGCACGGGAACGTGCTCAAGCCGCGTGGTCTTGGTGTAGAGGCACACGCGCGTGTGCGGCCCGAGGTCGGGCGTCACGCAGAAGCGGCTGGAGAACTCGATCTCCTTGTTCACGATGCGGAGCTCCGCGCCGGCCTTCTGCGCGGCATCGCGCATCACCTCGTCGACCTCGGCCTCCTGCTCGAAGAACAGCGCGGGCACGCCCTTCTTGAAGATGCCGGCCTTCTCGCGCGCGATCTGCGCCTTGGTGGCGCCGAGCAGCTTGGTGTGGTCGAGGTCGATGCCGGTCACGACGCTCACGAGCGGCGTGATCACGTTCGTCGAGTCGAGGCGGCCGCCGAGGCCGACCTCGATCACCGCGATGTCAACCGCCTGCTCGGCGAAGTGCAGGAACCCGACGGCGGTCATCGCCTCGAAGAAGGTGGGCTGCTCGCCCAGCTTCTCGGCGGCCTTCGCCACCTCGCGGACGGCCTCGACGAAGTCGGTCTTGCCGATCATCTGGCCGTCGATCTGCACGCGCTCGCGGATGTCGACGAGGTGGGGGCTCGTGTACACGCCGACCGCGTAGCCCGCGGTGCGCAGCATCGACGCGATCATCGCGACGGTGCTGCCCTTGCCGTTCGTGCCGGCCACGTGCACGGTCTTGATCTTCTGGTGCGGGTTCCCGAGCCGGTCGAGGATGCGCTGCATCCGGTCGAGCTTGAAGGTCTGCTCGCCGTACGAGATCGAGCGCTGCCGCTCGAAGTCGGGGCGCGCGAGCAGGAACCGCATGGCGGCGTTCAGCGTCGTGATCTCGGACGACTTCGGGCACTCCGTGGCCGCCGCGGTCGCCGCGGGCTTCGGCTCGACCAAGGTCGCCTTGGGCGCGGCCTTCCCGGCCACCTTCGCGGCGACGACCGCCGGCACCTTCGCCTGGACCTTCACTGCGGGCTTCGCGACGGGCTTGGCCACCTGCTTCGCGGCCGGCTTGGTCGCGGGCTTCGAGGCGCTCTTGATGGGTGCGGACCGGGACGACGTCTTGGTTCCGGCGCGAACGGCGCCAGCAGGGGTCGACTTGGCCATGGGTCACGCAGTCTACCGAAACAGGGCAAAAACCGCGAATTGAACGATGCAACTCGATTTCCCGCAGTCACTTGCGTCGCAACCTACCTCCACTCATGACGCGGATACCTCCGCTTCAGCTCCTTCTTCACCTCCGGGTAGAGGCGCTCCCAGAACCCGGGCAGGTCGTCGGTCACCTGCACGGGGCGGAAGTTCGGGCCGAGCAACTCAAGCACCACGCGCTGCCTCCCGCCGCCCACCGTCGGGTGACCCGCGAAGTCGTAGAAGTCCTGGATCTTCGACCGCCCGCGCGGGGGCTTGCCCTCGGCGTACTCGATCGCCATGCGTCGCCCGCTCGGGAGCGCCAGGTGCGACGGCGCCATGCGCTCGACGAACTGCACCTGGTCCCAGTCGAGCGCACCGCGCAGGATGTCGAGCACCGGCCGCGCGTCGAGGTCGGACGCGCGCGCGCAGCCATGCGCGATCTCGGCGGACAGCACCGCGAGGTCGTCCGCGTCGTAGCGGATGGACGCGCGCTCGGGGAACCACGCGGCCACGCACCGCACGCGCTCGATCCACTGGTCGACCGACTCGTCCCACGACTTCGGCCGCCGTTCGCCCGACGCCACGCGCGCGGCGAGCTCCTCGTGCGCGGCGGCCTTCGCCTCGCGCCCGCGCAGCGGCCGCACGACGCGGTCGAACACGATGCCGTCGAACGTCCGTTCCTCGAACTCGGCCGCCGCGCCGAGCTCGTCGCTGAAGCGCGTCTCCGTTCGCACCGCGAAGCGCCGCGGCATCGCCTCCTCGACCCACGCGGCCTCGAGCGGCGACACGCAGGCGAGCGACTGGTGCAGCTGGTCGCCGCGCCCGCCCTCGCGCACCTCGAGCGCGAGCACGAACCCCGCGCCGCGCTGCACGGAGTCGGGCGCGATGCTGACCTTGCGGCGGCCGGGCATTGCGCAGTGCGGCCGCTGCGCGTCCATCCGCCACGCAACGTGGTCCCCGAACCCCGCGAGCATCGCGAGCGACACCGCGCGCAGGCCCGCGTCCGCGGCCGGGCCGGGACCGTCGCGCTCCTCGCCCGCGTCGCGCACCGCGCGCGCGAGGTCGCGCGCCACGGCGGCCGCCTCGCGGCACGCGCCCGGCGACGCCTCGACGCCCTCGTGGCGCGTCGCGCGGAAGCCGCTCGCCTCGACGCGCAGGAGGAGCTCCTCGCGCACCGACACGTCGCCCGGCGGCTCGTCGCCCGGCGTCAGCCGCACCAGCTGCCCCGCGGCGCCCGAGTGCACCAGCTCGCGCTCGCTCGCGATCGCGCACCAGCGCGCGGCGCGCGCGACGCAGCCAAGCCGCGCGGCCTCGACCATCACGCGACCGATCCTCGGGTGCGCGGGAACGCGCGCGAGCCGGCGCCCGAGCGCGGTGATTGCGCCGTCCGCGTCGACCGCACCGAGGAACCCGAGCGCCTCCCGCGCACGCGCAACCGCATCCGGCTCGGGCGCGTCGAGCCACGGGAACGACTCGAACGGGCCGAATCCCATCGCGAGCACCATGAGCATCGGCTCAGCGAGGTCGATGCGCCTCACCTCGGGCTCCTCCGCGGCGGGCCGGCGCGCGTGGTCCTGCTCCGACCACAGCCGCACGCACGCGCCGGGCGCGACGCGGCCCGCGCGGCCGGCACGCTGGTCGGCGCTCGCGCGGCTGACGGGCTCCGTGCGCAGCGCGTTCAGGCCGCGGCGCGGGTCCACCCGGAAGACGCGCGCGAGGCCCGAGTCGACCACCATGCGCACGCCTGGGATGGTGATCGACGTCTCGGCCACGTTGGTAGCGACGATGACCTTCCGCCGGCCCGGGGCCGCGGGCGACACGGCGGCGTCCTGCCTCTCCGGCGGCATCGAGCCGTGGAGCGGAACCACGTCGACGCGCGCGGCGCCGGGGAATCCGCGCAGCGCGGCGTGCACCGCGTCCACCGTGCGGTCGATCTCGAACGCGCCGGGCATGAAGACCAGCGCGTCGCCCTCGTGGCCCTCGTCGAGGAGCGCGCGCACGGCGCCCGCGGCGCGCTCCCACGCCGGCACGCCCGGGGCGCCTGGCTCGTACCGCACCGACACGGGAAACGCGCGGCCCTCCGCGGTGACCACGGGCGCACCGAGGTACGCGGCGGCCTGCGCGGCGTCCATCGTCGCGCTCATCACGGCCACGCGGAGCGCGGGGCGCGCGGCCCGGGCGGCGCGCACCGTGCCGAGCGCGAGGTCCGCGAGCACGCTCCGCTCGTGGAACTCGTCGAGCAGCACGCAGCCGATGCCCGCGAGCGACGGGTCGCGCTGCGCCTGGCGCAGGAACACGCCCTCGGTCACGAAGCGGATGCGCGTGCGCGGCCCGACCGCGCGCTCGAAGCGAGTCTGGAACCCCACCTCCTGGCCGAGCTCGCACCCGAGCTCCTGCGCGACGCGCCGCGCCGTCATGCGCGCCGCGAGGCGCCGCGGCTCGAGCACGACGATCTCGCCGTCGACGATCCCCGAGCGCAGCATGATCTGCGGGACCTGAGTGGTCTTGCCGCTGCCCGTGGCCGCCGTCAGCACCATGCCGCCCGCGCGCATCGCGCCGACGATCGCGTCCGCCGCGCGGAGCACGGGGAGGTCGGGTGCGGGTTGCGTGCCGGGTGCGCTCGTCACGGCGCGCAGTATCGCCGCACGGTCACTGCCCCGTGATCATCCGGGTGCGCACCGCGTCCATGAAGCGCGAGATCTGCGCCTGCTCGCGGGGCGAGGACGCGGGCTCCACCTCGGACTGCCAGAAGCCGAGGAACCGGTCCGCGCCGGTCTCGTCGAGCGCCTTGCCGCCCACGCGCCTGCGCGCGCGCTCCTCGCCGCGGCGGCCCTCGTCGCGCGCGCCGGCGAGGATCTCGGCGTCGGTGCGCGTCGAGGGCTTGCCCGACGCCGTCGCTTCGGCGAACCGGAACCAGTCCGCCACCCACTTGTCGATGAAGGGCCCGCGCTCGGACTCGGGCAGGTTCACGTAGCGCTCGGCGCCCTCCTTCATGATGTCCTTCGCCAGGATCCGCACGTTCTGCGTCAGCTGCTCGCGGACCTTGCCCGTGACGCCCGCGAGGAACGCGGCCGCGACGACGCTGTCCTGCTGGCTCATCCCGCGGAAGCGGCCGACGAACTCCTGCAGGTACTTCACGCGCTCGTCCACCGAGAGGCGGTTGAAGTCGTCGGTGGTGAAGTAGCCGAGCACGTTGTCGACGGGCGAGTCGAAGATCGACGGCGGCGGCTTCCACCGCACGTCGAACCACCACCACGCCGCGGCGGCGAGCAGCGCGGCGGCGAGCGCCCCGCCCGCCCAGCGGACCAGCCGCCCGCGGTGCTCGCCGAGCCACTCGCCCACGTCCACCCCGCGCATCGCGTCGAGCACGCTCACGGCACGCCTCCAACGGGCGGCGGCTCCGGCGGCGCGCGGAGCTCGGCCATGCGCGCGCTGCCGTCGACGAACACCCCGTTGCGCTCGCTGCCCACGCGGCGGTGCCGGTCCTCGCTGTCGATGAGCAGCGGATAGGTGGCGGCCTCGCGGTCGAAGAACTCGGTCATGGCGCGCGCCTCGGCCTGGCGGCGGACCGACTCGAGCTCGGCGAGCGTCATGGTGGCCGGGTCGAAGCTCGCGAGCAGCGCGACCACGTCCACCTGCACCGAGGGCGTGTACCGCAGGAGGCCGGGCAGGTACACGTAGCTCGTGCCCGTGGCGACGGACTCCTCGTTCTCGTCGCCCGGGCACAGCCAGCTCGGCGAATCCGCGGGCATGAACCCCTTCATCGCGTTGGGGAGCCCGCCGTCGACGCCGGCATCGGTGACCACCGGCAGGAACTCGCACATCGGGACCTGGCCGCCGTTCTGCTGGCGGTACGAGTCGATCGCCACGAAGTCCTGGCGGAGGTTCGAGAGGCAGCCGGCGTTGCGGCTCTCGCGCTGCATCGCGCGCGCGCTGGGGATCAGGATGCCCATGAGGAGCGCGACGACCGCGACGGTCACCATCAGCTCCACCAGGGTGAATGCGCGCCGCGCGGCCATGGGGCCATTCTAGGCCGCGAACATCGCCTCGACGAAGGCGTCCGCGTCGAAGGGCTGGACATCCTCGGGGGTCTCCCCCACCCCCACCAGCTTCACGGGGACGTCGATGGCATCGCGGATGGCGACCACGATCCCGCCCTTGGCGGTGCCGTCGAGCTTGGCGAGGAAGATGCCCGTCACGTCGCACGCCGCCTTGAACGCCGCGGCCTGCGCGATGGCGTTCTGGCCGCTCGTGGCGTCGAGCACCAGGAGCGTCTCGTGCGGCGCGCCGGGAACCTTCTTGGCGATCACGTTCCTGATCTTCGTGAGCTGCCGCATCAGGTGCTCCTGCGTGTGCAGGCGCCCCGCGGTGTCGACGAGCAGCACGTCGACCCCGCGCGCCACCGCGGCCTCGGCCGCGTCGAAGGCGACCGCCGCGGGATCGGCGCCCGCGGTGCCCTTCACGATGTCCACGCCGAGCCGGCGCGACCACGTCTCGAGCTGCGCGACCGCGCCCGCACGGAACGTGTCTGCCGCGGCGAGCAGCACGGTGCGCCCCTCGTCGCGCAGGCTCTTGGCGATCTTCGCGACGCTCGTCGTCTTGCCGGCCCCGTTGATGCCGACCACCAGGACCACGGTCGGCCGCGACGGCGCGGTCGCGATGCCGAGCGAGCCCGCCCCGAGCCGTGCCTTCAGCGAGGCCTTGAGCCACTCGACCGCGTCCTCGCCTCGCGGGACGCGGCCGGCGCGGAAGTCCGCGCGGAGCGCCGCCGCGGTCTCGCGCGCGGCGCGCACGCCCACGTCCGCGGCGACCAGGCGCCGCTCGACCTCGTCGATGAGCTCCTCGCTGAGGGTGCGCCCGTGCAGCATCGAACGGAAGCCCGCCCCGAACGCGTCGGCGGTCTTGCGGAGCCCCCGCTTGATGGCGTCGAGCGCCGCCCGGAACACGTCAGCCGGCCTCCGCGGCAGGCGCCGCGCCGGGTGCGTTCATCACCTTGTCGAGCACGCCGTTCACGAACGCGCCGCTCTCGGCGGTGCCGAACTCCTTCGCGAGCTCGACGGCGTCGCTCACCACCTTCCGCGCGGGCGCGGACGTGCATCGCAGCTCGTGCCAGCCGAGCCGCAGCAGGTTGCGGTCGACCACGGGCTGGCGGTGCGGGGGCCATTCGCGCGCGAGCGACGCCACCTCGCGGTCGGCGTCGTGGCGCGACTCCCACGCCTCGGCGGCGAGCCGCATGCCGCGCTCGACGTCCAAGGCGCGCGCGCCGCCGTCGTCCTCGCTCATCGTGCCGATCAGCGCCTCGTCGACGCTCTGCGCCGAGTCCATCTGGTACATCGCCTGGAGCGCGCAGCGGCGCATCGCGAGGGTCAGGGGGTGCTCCTCGGTCATCGCGGCGCCCCCTGCCTGCGCGAATCGAGCGCGGTGGACGCGTTGTGCGTCGCCACGGCGGCAGCCATCGCCTCGGCGCCCTTGTTCCCGAGCGCCCCGCCGGCGCGCGCGTGCGCCTGCGCGACGTCCTCGACGGTCAGCACCGCGAGCCCCACGGGCCGCGCGCGCCGCACGGCGATCGCGAGCAGCTCCTGCGTCACGGCCTGGCCGAGGTGGCGGTCGTGCACCGTCTCGCCGCGCACGATGCAGCCCACGCCCACCGCGACGTCGAACGCGCCCGTCGCCAGCGCGCGGTCGACGAGCATCGGGACCTCGAACGCGCCGGGCGCGCGCACCACATCCACCGCGCCCGCGTCGCCGCCTGCGGCGGCGAACGCGTCGCGCGCGCCGCGGACGAGCGCGTCGGTGACCTCGGCGTGGTAGGCGCTCGCGACGACGACGGCGCGGAGGCCGCGTGCGTCTGCGGGAATCTCGGGCGTGCTCTTCATGCGTTCGCTCGGCTCGGAGGACGGATGATCGTACCCGACGCCCGAATAGGATGAACCCGTGCGACCCGTCGCGGCACGGATCCTCGATGCGTTCCAGCTCACGCGGCTGTCGCTCGCGTTCGGCGCGGTGTGCGAGCTGTGGATGGTGACGCTGCTCACGCGCGCCGACCCGCGGTACGTGCACCTGCCCGTCTACCACATGCCCGCGTGGAAGGCGCTCTCCGCGACCGCGCTGGTCTCGCTCGGGCTGTTCGCGTTCGCGGCGAGCCTCAACGACCTGCTCGACGTCCGGCACGACCGCCAGTTCAGCCCCGACCGGCCGCTCGCGTCGGGCCGCATCCGCGCGTCGAGCGCGGCGCTCGTGTCGTTCGCCGCGCTCATGGCCGCGGTGGTGTCGGCCAGCGCGCTCGGCGAGGCGGCCCTGGTGCTGACGGTCGCGACCGCCGCGGCGATCCTCTTCTACGACGCCGTCGCGAAGCACATCCCTTCGCTCGGCATCGTGACCGTCGGGCTCGCGCACGCGGCGAACATGTTCATCCCGAACTGGACGCTCACCTTCACGCTGCCGGTGTGGTGGTCGATGTCGCACGCGGTGGCGATCGCGGCGAGCGTGCACCGGCTCGAGGACAAGCGCCCGTACTTCAACACGAAGCGCATCCTGTCGCTGGTCGCGGGGTGGCTGTTCTGGTCCGCGGTGCTCCTCGGGGGCGGCGCGTGGGCAAGCGCGGGATCGGCCGGCGGCTACTGGCCGCAGGTGTCCTCCGGCGACCGGGTGCTCGCTTCCGGGCCGGCCGGGCTGGTGTGGCCCGCGCTCTCGCTGGCTGGGTTCCTCGTGCTCGTGCGCGCGAAGGTGGCGGGCCAGCCCGGCCACGTCGCGAGCGAGAAGCTGCGTCGGTACGGCGCCATGTGGCAGGCGGTGCACGCGGCGGCATGGCTCATGGCCGCGGGAATGCGCGCCGAGGCGGCGGCCATGGCGGTGCTCGCAGTCGCGGGCCTCGTGGCCATGACCGTCCTGAAGGAGATCAACGGGCTTTCCGGCCGCCCGATCGGGTGGCGGTGACCGCGCGCCGCCCGGTAGCCTCCCGGCGCGTGCACGGACGCCCGTACCGAACCCCCGCCCGGCCCGCGGCCTGCGCCGCGATCATGCTCGCGGCCGCGTCCGCAGGCGCAGCATCCGCGCGACAGGCGCTCCCGCCCGCGGCCGAGCGCGAGCCGCGCGCCGCGGTCTCGGCGCCGATCCTCGGCGACAGGCTCGGCGGGTTCGTGCTCCCCACGGAGCCGGGGACGTGGCCCGTGGTCATCAGCGCCACCGAGACGAACGCGTGGAAGGTCGAGACCACCCAGCGCCTGCAGCTGCGCGGGAAGGTGCGCGTCATGATGGGCACCTACGACTTCACCTCGGAGTCGGCGGTCGCCTGGATCGAGCGCATCCCCACGGCGAAGGGGCTGGTCACGCAACTGGCGTTCTGGTTCCCCGACACGCTCCAGCCGACGCGCGCGGCCGGCCTCGGCGCCGGCGGCTCGAACCTCTTCGTCACGGCCAGCACCTACGGCGACGTCTCGATGAACGCCGTGCTCTTCGACCCGAAGTCGCCGGCGGCGAACCCGGAGCTCGCGCGGGCGCACCAGCGCATGGCCGCGTACCTCGCGCAGCTCGCCGCCGACCCGCCGGCACTGCGCATCCTGCCCGAGGTCATCCGGCCGCCCGAGCCGCCGCCGCCGCCGCCCCTCGAGGTCGGCGCCGTCGCCCCCATCGACCCGAGCGTCGCGGCCGCCATCGAGGCCGCGTCCCAGCGCTCCGCCACGCGCGCACCGCTCGAGTTCAGGGACCTGCCTCCCGCGGCCCCGGCGTTCCACGCGGCCGGCGAGGCGATCGACCCCGGCGCCGGGCGCCCGATCATCGCGCCCGACAGCACGGTCGCGTTCGCGGCCGAGGACGTCACCGCGGACAGCGCCGCCGACACCGTGACCCTGACCACGGGCGTCGCGATCGAGGTGCTCCCGCGCTTCGACGGCGGCGCGACGCGCGCGCTCCAGATGCACGCCGACCGCGCCGTGATGTTCCTGCGGCCCGGGACGCTCAGGACGCTGTCCGACGGCGTGGGCGAGGCGCGCGCGGACTCGGTGGTCGGCGTGTACCTCGAGGGCGACGTCCACGCCACGGACTTTCGCTACTCGATCCGCGCCAAGCGCGCGTACTACGACTTCTCCACGAACCGCGCCAGCATGGTCGACGGCGTGCTGCGCACGAAGGACCGCAAGGGCGTTCCGCTCATCGCGCGCGCGCGCGAGCTCCGCCAGTACGCGTCGAACCAGTTCCAGGCCGAGGACGCGCGGATCTCGATGAGCGAGTTCTTCGAGCCGCACCTCTCGATCGGCGTCGAGCGCGCCACCATCACCGAGGTCGACGACGGGACCGGCGAGGCGACCAACCGCATCTCGGCGCGCAACGTCACGTTCCGCGCGGGCGCGCTCCCCTTCTTCTGGCTGCCGGTGTTCGAGGCCGACGGGACCATGAGCCCGCCCCTCAGCGGCATCGGGGTCAACTTCAACGAGATCACCGGCGCGCAGATCACGACGCGCTGGAACCTCTTCGGGCTGCTGGGCCTCGCGCCGCCGCCCGACACCGACCTCGCGCTCAACATCCTCGGCTACACGAACTGGGGCATCGGGTTCGGCATCACGGGCACGGCGCTCGGCACGCGCGTCGACCTCTCCGGCGTCTACGACTTCGGCAACGAGGAGCAGACCTCCGCCGGCCGCCGGCTCACCTCGCCCTACCAGTGGCGCGGCACGCTCAGCGCGGACCGGCAGTTCAGGCTCTCCGACACCGCGACGCTGCAGCTGCAGGCCTCGTACGTGTCGGACGAGGCGTTCATGCAGACGTGGCGCCAGCAGCAGTTCTCGAACTCGTTCCAGCGCGAGACGAGCGGGTACCTCGTCGACGCCGGCGACCGGAGCGAGCTCTCGTTCCTGATCAGCTACCCCACCAACGAGGTGATCACGTCGAGCGCGCAGCTCGCGGCTCGCCCCTACCAGTCGCTCAAGTACCCCGAGGCCGCGTACCGCCGCTGGGGCGACAGCCTCTTCGGCGACACGATCACGTGGCACCAGGAGTACACGGCGGGGCTCATGGCGCTCGAGTACGGGCAGGGCTCGACCGCCAGCACCGGCGTCCTCAACAACGCGTTCAACCTGAACGGCCAGCCCTTCGCGGGCGGGGTGTTCAATCCCGACACGCAGCTCTCGGCGCTCTACGGTTCCGAGGGCTACAACGAGCAGGCAATCACGCGCGTCTACACGCGGCAGGAGCTGTCGTCCACCTTCGGCGAGTCGGGCTGGAAGTTCACGCCGTTCGCGTCGGCCACGGCGATCGGGTACCTCGGCGGCGACCTCGCCTCGTACAGCACGGCGGGCGACGGGTTCCGCGCGCTGGTGGCGGGCGGGTTCCGTTCGAGCGCCGACGTCGTCGCGGACAACGACCGCCTGAGCGTGCCCGTGCTCGACCTGCACCGCATGCGCCACGTGCTGACGCCGTACGTCAACGGATGGGCGGGCTGGAACACCGCGCAGAACCTGGCCTACGCCGTCTACGACCAGGAGGTCGAGGGCGCCACGGGAAGCGCGGCCATCCAGGCGGGCGTGCGCCAGCGGTTCCAGACGATGCGCGGCGGCCCCGGCAACTGGCAATCCGTCGACTGGCTCGCGGTGGACGCCGGCGTCACGTGGAACGAGTCGGGCGACGACCTCGCGCGCACCTACACCGACGGCGCGCGCTACAGGCAGAGCCCGTTCCCGCAGTATTTCTCGTGGCGGCCCGAGCTCAGCCAGTGGGGCCGCAACGCGTACGCGAACTTCATGCTCGCGGCGAGCAACTCGCTCACCTTCCGCGGCAACCTCACGTACCTCCTGCAGTCGGACCTCCCCGATCTCGGCGACGGCGCCTTCGGCCTGCAGGACGCCGCGCGCGGCTCGATCGGCGCGAGCATGCAGCACTCGCCCGACGTCTCGACCTTCATCGAGTACCGCGCCATCAACAACTTCGCGCCCGAGGCGTCGTACCTCTCCGACGCGCTGCTCGCGGGCGGCGTGAGCTACCAGGTGGGCAAGGCCTACTCGCTCACGTTCGTCCCCACGTACGACCTGCGCGAGCAGGACTTCCGCGCGTTCAACCTGAACATCGTCCGCGAGATGCAGGACTTCACCCTGCTCGGCTCGTTCGGCTACGACGCCGTGCAGGACCAGTACTTCGGCGGGATCAACATCTCGATCGGCGGCGCACGCGCGCCCGGCAACCTCATCGGGACGAACGGCGGGCTGCTCACGCCCGAGAGCGACACGAACCGCTGACGTGACGCGGGGCCGCGGGCGCGGCGCGGGCCAGGCGCGCGCCCGCCATCACTCGTACAGCGCGCCCTCGCGCGGCGGCGGCTCGATGCCCAGGTGCCTGAACGCGGCGTCGGTGAGGCGGCGCCCCTGCCGCGTGCGGGCCAGGAACCCGGCCTGCAGGAGGAACGGCTCGACCACGTCCTCGAGCGTCTGCGAGTCCTCGCCCACGCTCGCGGCGATCGCCTCGATGCCCGCGGGCCCGCCGCCGTACGTGGTCGCGAGCGTGCGCATGTAGCGACGGTCGAGCTCGTCGAGCCCGAGCGCGTCGACGCCCTCGAGCGCCAGCGCGTCGTCCACCACCCGCGCGGCCAGGCTGCCCTTCGCGCGCACCTGCGAGAAGTCGCGCACGCGCCGCAGGAGCCGCAGCGCCACGCGCGGCGTGCCGCGGCTGCGCTCCGACACCGCGCGCAGCGTGGCCTCGGGCAGCTCGGGCATCCCGAGGAGCCGCGCGGCGCGCGCGACGATCGTCATGAGTTCGTCGACCGGGTAGTAGCCGAGGTTGTGCGAGATGCCGAAGCGCGTCCGAAGCGCCTGCGTCAGCAGGCCCGCGCGCGTCGTCGCCCCGATCAGCGTGAACGGGCGCAGGCCGATGGTCACGACCTTGGAGTGCATGCCGCTGTCGACCGTGAAGTCGATGCGGAAGTCCTCCATCGCGGGGTAGATGTACTCCTCGACCGCGGTCGGGAGCCGGTGGATCTCGTCGATGAACAGGACGTCGTTCGCCTGCATCTTGGTGAGCGTGCCGATGAGGTCCGCGGCCTTCGTGAGCGCGGGGCCGCTGGTCACGTAGGCGCGCGTGCCCATCTCCGCCGCGATGACGTGCGCAAGCGTGGTCTTCCCGAGCCCGGGCGGGCCGTGGAGCAGGACGTGCTCCATCGGCTCGGAACGCTCGCGCGCCGCCTCGATGGCGATGCGGACGCGCTCGACCAGGTCACGCTGTCCCACGTACTCGTCGATCCGCCCCGGGCGCAGCGCGCCGGCCGCCTGCTCGGCGTCGGCCTCCTGCTCGGCGGCGGAGACGATGCGCTCGCGTGCCATCGGGGGCCGCGCGGCGCTCAGAACTGCACCGTGGGCGCGTTGCGCTGCGCGGGATCGTCCACCTGGAAGAACGGCATGTCGCTGAAGCCGAAGAGCCGCGCGACGATGAGCGTCGGGAACTGGCGCGCCGTCGCGTTGTACCCCTCGGCCGCGCCGTTGTAGCCGCCGCGCGCGCCCGCGATCCGGTTCTCGATCTGCGAGAGCTCGCCCTGCAGCTGCAGGAAGTTCTGGTTCGCCTTGAGGTCGGGGTACGCCTCGGCGACGGCCATGAGCCGGCCCAGCGCCCCGCCGAGGCCCTGCTCGGCCTGCAGGCGCTCCTCCATGCTCATGTTGGGGCGCACCGCCGCGGCCCGGGCCGCGATCACGTTCTCGAGCGTCTGCTTCTCGTGGCTCGCGTAGCCCTTCACCGTGTTGACGAGGTTCGGAACCAGGTCATGGCGCCGGCGCAGCTCGACGTCGATGCCGCTGAACGCGCCCTGCGCGCCGATGCGGCCGCGGGTGAGCGCGTTGTAGGCGCCGATCCCCCACAGCACGAGCACGACCGCGAGGATCGCGATGCCCCCGATGATCACGAGCGCCACCACTCCGATGCCTGCCGCTGCTCCCATGGTCGATTCCTCCAGATGCCGCGGATCGCGGAAAGCGAAGGATACCGCTCACCGCGGCGCGGCACGTTTCGCCATGCGGCAGACGGCACGGAATTCGGCGGCCGTCACCGGCGTCACGCTGAGGCGGTTCCCCGGCCGCAGCGCCATCATCGCCCCGCAGGCCGGGTCGGCGCGCAGCTCCTCGAGCGTCACGACGCGGCCGAACCGCTCGACGAACCGCAACCGCCGCATGAGCCAGCGCGGCGCCGCGCGGGAGGACTTCGGGTCATGGAACTCGCTCTCCGGGTCGAACTGCGTGGGATCGGGAATCGCCTCGCCCACGACCTCGGCGATGCCGGCCACGCCCGCCGGGTCGGTGTTCGAGTGGTAGACGAGCACGCGGTCGCCCGGCGCCATGCCGTCGCGCATGAAGTTGCGCGCCTGGTAGTTCCGCACGCCCTCCCACCCGGTGGTGCCGTCGCGGCGGAGGTCGTCGATCGAGTAGACGTCGGGTTCGGTCTTGCAGAGCCACGATCCGGCCATGGGGCGAGGATATGCTCGGGCCCGATGACGAACGCGACGGGATGCGCGCTGCTCTGCACGCTGGCGTT
>CAMDUT010000023.1 GCA_945877905.1 Phycisphaera mikurensis NBRC 102666
CGTCGACCACGCCGTCGCCGTTGAGGTCTGCTGGGCAATCGTCCAAGACGTGCACTGCCGCCTCGGCGCTCGCCGAGCTCCCGCAAGAGTTCGAGAACACGACCGAATAGAGACCCGAGTCTTCCGCCGTGGCGCCGGAGATCGTCAGCACGCTCACGAGGTCGGGGTCGAGGATGTCCCCGCTCGAACCGAAGACCACGCCGCCACCCTGACCCGCGCCACCGGGACCATCCACCAGGTTGACGCCGTTCCGCCTCCACTGGAATCGCATCGGCCCGTCGAGCGAGGGCCAAGGCGCGCAACCGGCCTCCAATGAGACGTTTGCCCCGGACGCGAAGGACTGTCGCAGCGGCTGCCGCGAGATCCACGGAGCGCCGGATTCGCTCCATCGCGCGAACTGTCCGGTCACGACGCCTGTCGTCGGAGATCGATAGCTGCCCGCGGCCACCACGTCCGAGTTGGGCAACACCGCAAGCGCCGCCACCGTGTGGCGCACTCCCGTCGACAGGGGCGACCATGCCTTGCCGTCCCAACGCGCCACGCGACTCGCATCGGTGCCCCCGGCGATCGTGAACTCGCCGCCGGCGAGCAGGTCCCCGTTTGGCAGCACGGCAAGTGCACGTACGGCGGCGGCGCCTGCGCCTGGCCCCGGGGGCATCGAAAGCCCAGTCCCAAGGGGGCCCCAGGACGCCCCGTCCCAACGCGCGATCAGCCGTGCATCGACGCCGCCGGCGGTTGAGAACCCCCCGCCCGCGACGAGTTGACCATCCGGAAGCACGGCAAGGGCGTAGACCACCCACGGCATTCCCGAGCCGAGAGGTTGCCACGACGCGCCGTCCCACCGCGCGATGCGGTTCGCGGGAGCCCCTCCTGCAAGCGTGAACCATCCAGCCGCGACGATGTCGCCGCTCGGAAGCACGGCGAGGGCGAGCACTTCCCGATCGAAACCCGTGCCGAGCGGCTGCCACACGGCACCGTCCCAGCGAGCGATGTTGTTCACGGGGTTTCGACCTGCGGACGCGAACAGCCCGCCTGCGATGAATTGACCATGAGGAAGCGTCACGACGGCGTTGACCTTGCCGCTGATTCCCGGGCCGACCGATGACCATTGGGACCCATCCCACCGGGCGACATTGTGCGCCGCCGCCTCGCCTGCGGACGAAAACTGGCCTCCCACCACGAAGTCACCGTTGGAAAGAGAGGCAAGCGCGTACACGGGCCCCAGGATCCCCGCATCGAGCGGTGACCATTCCGAACCGTCCCAGGCTGCCACGCCGAACGACGATTGCCCATTAACGGAGAAAAAGTTGCCTCCGGCAACGACTTGCCCGGTCGGAAGGGTCGCCAGAGCCGAGATGGATCCGTTCATCGCCGGACCGAGCGGCGCCCACGCGGGATCGCTCCAACGAGCCACGCCGTAGAGCGCCGGACTCGAGCCCTCACGTGAGGCAAACTGTCCCGCGGCCAAGACGTCTCCCGTGGGAAGGGCATGCAGGCATGTCACTGCCGAAATACTCGTCCACGGACCGGATGGCTCCAGTGATTCCCAAGCGGCTCCTGACCATCGCATCACTCGGCCGGTTGACACCCCCTCCTCGCTAGTGAAGATGCCGTTCACCAGGATGTCGCCTCCAGGTGTTGCGGCGAGTTCCTCGACTGAATTCACGATTCCAGGCCCCAGGGGCGTCCACGACGTGCCGTCCCACCTCGCAACATGGCGGGCATCACCCCCGCCAGCGGCAGTGAAGAAGCCCCCGGCGACGAGATCGCCACTCTGGTGCACGGCAAGCGACTGCACACCGCCATTCACCCCGGCCCCGAGCGGGGACCAAGCCGCTCCGTCCCATCGGGCGATGCGGTTCATGACGACGCCTCCGGAGGAGGTGAAGTACCCGCCCGCGATGAGCTCCCCACCCGGGCGCACCGCTAGAGCATTCACACGATCGCTCATCCCGGCGCCCAGCGCACTCCACGAGGAGCCGTCCCAGCGAGCGACGTACTTGGCACTCATGCCGCCCGCGGTCGTGAAATCGCCTCCCGCAACAAGGTCGCCGTTCGGGAGCACGGCGAGTGCGTTGACCGAACCGTTCAAGCCGGACCCAAGAGCACTCCACGAGGAGCCGTCCCACCGGGCGATCCGTCCCACGGCGATGGTGCCTGCCGAAGAAAAGACGCCGCCCGCGATCAAGTCGCCGTTCGGAAGCACGGCGAGCGCCCGAACGGCGCCGTTGCATCCCGATCCGAGGGGTGTCCAGGACAGGCCGTCCCAACGGACCACGCGCTGCGCTGGATCTCCACCCGCGGTCGAGAACTCGCCTGCGAACACGAGGCTGCCGTCATTGAACCTCGCGAGGGCATGAACCGGGCGATCAGTCCACGGGGACTGCTGGACCGCACCCACGACCCACTGGTCGCCGCATTGAACCTGCGCGGGCAAGGTCGTCGCGACGGAAATGGCAACCGCGCAAGCGAGTGATTTCATGATGAGCGATCTCCGCCAGTGCCGCGGACTGCCCTCGGAGCCTACAAGGTCATTTCGGGCGAACCAAGAACTTTGCGCCCAATGCAAGTGAAGCGCAACGCTCAATGTTCTCGGGCGAACCCGGACCCGGAGGACCGCCTACCGTTCGTACGCGCCCCATGCCCCCCATCCCGCGCCGACCCGTCCCCCCGCCGAAGACCTGCGTCTCGTGCCACCGCCCGTTCACGTGGCGCAAGAAGTGGGAGCGCGACTGGGAAGGCGTGAGGTACTGCTCCGACGCATGCCGCCGTCGCGGTCCGCAAGAGGCGGGTGCCGGGCCGCCGCCCCGCTCTGGCTGCTGACCTCACCCGCCCGCCCATCGCGCGCGGTACGCGCCGTCGCGGTCGTATCGCTCGGCCTGCCCGCGCACGTCGAACACGCGGTTGCGCGGGTCGTTGCCCACGCCGGCCACGTACTGCCAGTTGCCCCAGTTGGGGCCGACGTCATGGTCGATGAGATGGCTCTCGAACCACGCGGCGCCCCAGCGCCAGTCGATGCCCGCGGTGCGGGCGAGCCAGCTGGCCACGTTCTGGCGCGCACGGTTCGAGAGCCACCCGGTGGCGCGGAGTTCGCGCATGCCGGCGTCGACGAACGGCTCGCCCGTGCAGCCCTCGCACCACGCGACGAACGCCTCGCGGTCCTGCGCGCCGCACGGCGTGCGGCCGAGCACGCCGCTCGCCTTGAACGCGCGCCCCTGCCACCGGCGCACCCAGAAGTGGAAGTAGTCGCGCCAGAGCAACTCGAAGAAGAGCCAATAGGTGCTGTCGTTGGCGGTGCGCTCGGACTCGTATCGCCGGATCTCGGCGGCGACCTCGCGGGCCGAGATGGTCCCGAGCGCAAGCCACGGCGAGAGCCGCGACGAGAAGTCCGCGCCCGCCAGGCCGTCGCGCGTCTCCTTGTAGCGCGCGATACGGTCGTCCTTCCAGAACCACCGCTCGATGCGCGCGAGTCCCGCCGCACGCGCGCCGTCGGACGCGAACGACGAGCGCGGGTCGTGCGCCGCGGCCGCGGCCCGGGCGTCGGCGAGGTCGGGCGCGGCGAGCGTCGCGGCGGAGCGCTCGGCCGCGCGCTCGTGCACGGCGGCAGGCGCCTCGCGGATCACCGGCACCGGAAGCGGCGCCCGAACGCGGCACGCGCGTTCGACGAGGCGCCTGAAGTTCGAGAAGACCTCGGGAAGCTCTTCGACGCCGAACGGGAGGTCCGCCGCCGCGATCATGGTGGTCTCGTCATGGACGCGCAGCTCGGCGCCGTGCCCGGCGAGCCCGCGCGCGACGCCCGCGTTCTCGTGCAGCTCGTCGAACGCGGGGCACGGCGCGGTGTGCACCTCGCGGGCGCCGAGCTCGGCGGCGAGCGCGGGGATGCAATCCACCGGGTGGCCCCGCAGGACGACGAGCTCGGACCCCGCCGCGCGCCATTCGTCGCGAAGCCCCGCGACGGCCTGCAGCAGGTGCCCCAGGCGACGCGGGCTGCAACGCGGGACGCCGGGCGGTGCGCCGCGGGCCCCCGCGCGCGCGACGGCAGGCGAAGCGCGCTCGGGGGCGAGCACGAACGGCGCCGCAGGGTCCTCGGGAAGCACTACGACGCCGAGCGTCCCGCCACGGGCGGCCTCCGCCGCACCGGTCACGGCCGCGTTGTCGGCGAGGCGCAGGTCGGTGCGGTGCCAGACGAGGGTGGGAGGTTGGGAATCGGGTGGCATCGACGGGGGGTGGAAGCGGGGCGGGAACCGTGAAGGCGCCGACACCGGCCCTCAGAACAGGAGCTGCAGCTGCGACACGAAGCTCGCGTTGTTGTCGCTCGCGGCGATGCCGAGGCCGCCCGAGATGCTGCGGATGCCGTTCACGTCACCGCCGCCGAAGGGGACGACCACCTTCGCGGTGACCTTCACGCGCTCGCCGTAGAGGAACACGTTCACGCCGGCCTGCGCGATCCACTCGACCGGCACGTCGCTCATCCAGCACGCCTCGGCGAAAGTCTCGACGGACTGCGCGACGAACCCGCTCGCCTGCAGGTTGACGCCCTGGTGCCAGCTGAGGGTCGGCGCGCCGACCGGGTCGCGCATGTACGTGTACTGCGCGATGAAGGTCGATTCGCCGAGGAGCACCCGCGCGTCGGCGGTGAAGCCCTGTGCCGAGGGGGTGGCGAGCGACGACGCGGGCGGCTGCGGGTTCTGCCCGCGACCGTTGCTCATGCATGCGCCGAGCCCGAGCACGAACCCGTGCGCGCTGCCAGGTCGCGCGGACAGTCGCGAGAGCTGGTCCCACGAGATGCCCCACTTCGCCTCGGCGCGCCCGGAAACCGCGAACGACAGGTTCTGTGCCGCGTCCCAGCCGAGGCTCAGCGCGTTCAACTGGTTGAACACGCCGCCGGACGCGCGGAACCACGAGCCGGACCAGCCGGCGGCGACGCCGGGCTGCTTGCCGGCGCCGAATCGGTAGTTGAAGACCGAGTAGTCGCCGGTCGTGAGGAACGCGGATCCGATGAAGTCGCTCTCGATGTCCCAAGGCACGTTGATGACGCCCGCCGCGACGCCCCACCCGTCGCCGAGGTCCTTGCGGATGCGCGCGTAGACGAGCCGAAACTCGCCGGGAGCGAGGATGAACCGGTTGGACTGCGACGTGTACGCGGCGACGGCGAAGTAGGTGATCGACGGATCGATCACGTGCCCCGTGAGCGCGACCATCACCGTCTTGCTCTCGAATCCCCACCGCGTGTCGTCGATCGGGCCGGTCGACGCGGGCGGGCCGTAGGCGGACGACGCGACGAAGCGGGTCTGCGTCATCGTCAGGATGCGCATGCTCGCCGCGCCGTCCGCGGCGCTGACGGTCGCGCCGCCGTCCGGGCCGCTCGAGAGCGAGGAGTTCCAGTCCGGGCCGCGGAGCGAGGTTCGCGAGGCGCTGTCGGCGAGCGCGTCGCGCACGATGGCGCGGATCTCCTCGGCGCGCGCCTCGTCCAGCCACGCGTCCCGCGCCTGCGCACGGATCTCCGCGAGCTCGGCGCGCATGGCAGCAAGCTCGCGCTGGACGTCGGCGGGGGGAAGGTCAGGGAACGGGAACATCCGCGATCGGGAGCCTGTCGGGAAAACGGCTCACCGATGAAAGGCTACCGGCGCCCCGCGGCGTCCTGCGCCAGCGCGATCGCCCCGCACACGCCTGCGTCGTCTCCGAGCTCCGGCGGCACCAGGAATCCGTCGAGGCCGGGCGGCTCGAGCGCGGGCGAGCCGACGTAGCCCGCGAGCGCCGCACGCAGGTGTTCCCGCACGCCCGCGAGGAACGCCGCCTCGCCGAGCCGCCCCGCCCTGCGCACGCTCCCGCCCAGCACGATTCGGCGCGGCGAGAGCATGAGCGTGACGGTCGCGAGCGCGTTTCCCATGTGGCGCATGGTGACGTCCCACGCCGGGTCGCCCGGCGCGAGGTCCTCCGCCGGTCGGCCCGCGCGGCGTGCGATCGCGGGACCCGAGCACAGGCCTTCCCAGCAGCGCCCGTGGAACGGGCACGCGCCCGCGAACGAGTCGCCCGTGACCGGCGGCATCGGGATGTGCCCCATCTCGGGATGCACCAGCCCGTGCAGCAGGCGGCCGCGCGCCATGCCGCCTCCTCCGATGCCGGTGCCGACCGTGACGTAGACGAAGTCCTCGAGCCCGCACGCGGCGCCCCATCGGTGCTCGCCGAGCGCCGCGCCATTGACGTCGGTGTCGAATCCGATCGGCCGTCCCGGGAATGCACGGCGCAACGGGCCGACGACGTCGGCATCGCGCCATCCCGGCTTCGGCGTGGTGGTGACGTGGCCGTAGGCCGGCGACCGTTCGTCGAGGTCAAGCGGGCCGAAGCTCGCGACACCGATCGAGGCGAGCGCGGCGGGCGCGCCGAGCGATCCTGCCGCGGCAAGCGACCGCTCCTGGGCACGGAGCCAGTCGATCGCCTCGGCGAGCGTGCGCGCGGGATCGTCGCCCGTGGCGAACTGCCTGCGCGCCAGGATGCCCGCGCCCGGGCCGCGGCCGACGGCGCACACCGTCTTGGTGCCGCCGGCCTCGATGGCTCCGACGATGGGAGAAGAAGGTTCATCCATGGCTCATCCTCCCTGACCGGCGAACCGCTCGAGCTGGGTCACCATCCACTCGTCGTCCGCTCGCTGCGCGGGCGTGAACGATGCCGGGCGAGCGAGGAGCCATTCGCGGGCACGTGATGCGCACGTCGGCCGGTCGCCGACCGCGAACGCGCGCAAGGCTTCGGCAAGGATTGGCTCCGACGCGGCCACCCAAGGCGAGCGCGTGACCGTGGCCGCGACGCGCGCCACCGCCGCCCGCGGATCGCCCTCGAGGAGCGCGAGCTTGACCCGCTCGGGAAGCCAGATCCCGAAGACGCGCGGGGGCACGCCCGCGGCGCCCTCGGCGAGCGCCATCGCGTCGAGCGTGGCGCGTGCGCGGTCATCCAGCTTGAAGGCGCGTTGATAGACAGCGACGTACGCCTCGGCGAGCAGCGCACGCTCCGCCGATCCGGTGCGCGACGACGCGAGCCGAAGCGCCGGCACGATCGCCTCGAAGCGTGCGAGGTCGTGCGCCTGCACGCACGCCGGAAGCACGTCGATCATGACGTCCGCGAGGATCGGCGCGAGATAGCCGTCGAACGGCTCCCGAGTCCATCTCTCGACCGCGCCGAGTGCCGACTCGGCACGCCCGGGGACCGCCCACGCGAGCGCCGGGTCGCCCGCCGCGGCGAGCAGGACCACCGTTCCGGTGATGCTCGAATCCGGGTCGAGCCCTGCGCGCCCGAGCAGTTCCGGGATGAGAGCCCGGAACCCGGGGTCCTGCGACTGGAGCGTGACGGCGTACACGTAGGACGCAAGGAGGAAGTCGGACGGGCGGGATGAGGTCGCGACCGACCGGACCTTCGCGATGAGCCGGTCCTTGGCCGGTGACCCACCCGATGCCGACCGCGCCTCGCATGCCGCCGCGAGGAGGTCGATCCACGTCCGCTCGGCCTCCGTGGCACCGAGCGAACCCAGTTCCGAGGATGCATGGGTCGCGAATTCGCATGCGCGGTCGGCATCGCCGAGCCTGAGGACGGCGGATGCCGAGAGGAACGCGACCTCCGGGTCCACCGTCGCGCGATCGCACGCGCGCATGCCGCGATCGAGCGCGCGATCGATGGCGGCGGGACGGTCCTCGGGCCGGATCGCCTCGATCGACTCGGTCATCTCGCCGTGCATCGAGAGGATCCGCTGCGCGCCGAGGAGCAGCATGGCGTCGCTGCCCCGCAGCGCGCCCAACGACCACCACGTCGCGGCGCCGGCGAGGGCCGCCATCAGCGCCGCACCCGCCACCGTCCCCGGCCGTGCGGCGCCCCGATGGATCGCCGCACGCAGCGGATCCCGGCGCAGCGCACGGACCGCCGATCCGTCGCGCAGGGCACGGATGTCCGCGGCCATCGACGCGGCATCCTCGTATCGATCCGCGGGATCGACGGCGCATGCATGGCCCGCGATCGCCCACGCAGGATGGCGGCGCGGCACCCGCGCGGCGCGAAGCGCGTCCGCCAGGCACACCCCGAGCGACCACACGTCCGAGCGCGCCGTCGCCGCGCCGCCGTCGCGCCGCTCGGGCGCGAGGTAGCCGCGCGTGCCCACGGGAAGCCGCTCACTGCCGTCGACCGCCGCGAGCCCGAAGTCGACCACCTTGGCGACGCCCGCGCAAGACACCAGCAGGTTCGCCGGCTTGACGTCGCGGTGGACGACGCCCGCACGATGGGCGGCACCGAGCGCGTCCGCGAACGACGCGAAGATGCGCACGACGTCCCGCGCGCCGCCTGAGGCCCTCGCCCACTCGGTGGAGGTGCGCGCGTCCGGCACGAGCTCCATCGCCATCCACGCGATGGGCCCGAAGCCGTCGACCCTCGCGACGCCGGCCGCATGGACCGCGACGATGGACGGATGCCCGAGCGCGGCCACGGCACGCGCCTCGGCTTCGAGCCGCGGCACGACGTCATGGGCACCGGAACGCGGGCGGAGCACCTTGATCGCGACGCTTCGGCGCGGAATGTGCTGCTCGGCCTCGTAGACGATCCCGCCGGCGCCGCAGCCGATCGCGCGCAACAGGCGGAAATCGCCGATCGCCGCGCCGACGAGGGTCGATTCACCGCCGGATGCCCCCGCGGGCGCGGACTCGTCGTCGGTCGCGTTCGAGAACGCGCGGAGAACTGCGAGCGCCTCATCGCGGATGCGCGGATCGGATTCGACGTTGCCGATGAACGAGGCGCGTCGGTCGGGCGAAAGGAGCAGCGCGCGATCGACGAGCGCGAGGACCGGGTCCGGGTGCGCGCGCGGCGAGGTCGGCGAAGTCATGCCCCGACCCCCGGAGGCACGGATTTCCTCCTGACGAACGCTCTCGCGAGCGCAAGGTCGCGCTTCACCTGCGCGACCGAGACGCCGAGGGCGGCGGCCAGTTCGGGCAGCTCGAGCCCGGCCATGGCGCGGAGCTCCATGGCCGCGACCGCGCGCGGCGCGCGGCCACGCAGTTCATCGAGGGCCTTTGCGACCGCCTCGACATCGACCGGCTGCGACTCGCCCCGTTCACCGGCAGGCGACGCATCGAGCATCGCCGGATCCACCGTGCGTGCGGCCGAAGCGCGGCCACGCCGCCGAGCGCGATCGATCGCGGCGTTCCGGATCACGGTGACCATCGCGGCGAGGGCCGCCTCGCGGGAACGCAACGCGTCCTGGTCGCCGCGCGTCATCCAGTTCGTGATCGCCTCGTGAAGCAGCGACGTGGCATCCGGCTCGGGCACCGCGCCGGCACGCGCGATGCGCCCGGCGATCGCCCGAAGTTCGTCGTATCCGATTGCCTCGAGGAGCCGCCGGGTCGGCAAGGGTCCAAGGCACGCGTCTCGGTCGTCCACGACGGGATGCTAATCCGGAAATCCCGGCATTTTCCCCGAGCCACGGTCCGTGGCCGCAGCGTGTCTACCGGGGTCCCCATGCCGCTTTCCGCGGCGTGGGCCCGACCCATCGGAACCCACCATGCAGGCACGCCCCCCACGTCGGTCCCTTCTCGCCTCCGCGACGCTCGGACTGCTCGGAGTCGCATCCACGGTGTTCGGCCAGTCCACGACAGCCCAACCGCGCAAGGTCGCGGCGGCGCAGGCCCAAGCGCCGAAGGCCACGAAGCAGGCGCCCGCGGCGGCACGTGCGCCACGTGCGCCCGAACCAGAGGCGGCTCCGCTGCCCGCGGCGGGGGGCGAGGTGCGGTCGTGGTACCTGCGCAACGAGGTCGGCGGGAACTTCATCCCGGCGATCGGGTTGGCGGACAGGAGCGTTGTCGACGGCCCGGACACCTACTCGACGAACAACGCGACGCTCTCCATGGATGCCGGCTTCTCATGGACCATCGCCGGCGGATGGCGCGTCACCGACATTCTCGCCATCGAAGTCTCGTCGGGCTTGTCCTACAACGAATTCAGCCATGTCACGGGCACGGTGACCGCGAATGGCACGTCGGTCACTGGCTCGCTCGACGTCGGAGGCGAGCTCATCCAGGTCCCGGTGCTCGCGGGCGCTCGACTTGAGTTGCCGATCGCACGTGACCTGTGGCTCAACCTCGGGGCATCCGCCGGCGGCATCTACCTCGGTGCGACGCTCGACTCGATCTCAGGAGGCGGGATCACCGTCCCGCTCGGCGGCAGCGATGGCGCGTGGGCGTTCGCCTACTCAGCGACGCTTGGCTTCGAGTGGGATCTCTCGGCCGACATCGGGCTCGGCATCGCATACCGATTCCTCGGCACGACGAGCGCAACCTTCGGTCCCGGGGGCCTCATCGGCTCCCAAGGCGTCTACAACCAGAACGTGCTGGCCACCGTGACGCTCCGGTTCTGAGCGCCCGCGATCGACCGCGGGCGCTCAGCGACTCCGACGCGCGAGCTCCTGCTTCGCCTCGCGCCAGTCGACGCACTGCTCCGCGTCGGGCTTCTTCGGATCGTGGTGGTACCACATGATCTCGCGGAGCTCAGGGTCGCTGTACCACGGCTTCCCGTTCCAGAATGCGGACGGGCCGTCGACCGCCGCCTGAGGCGCGGCCTTCGAGGACGCGGCGCGTCGCTCGGCATCGGCCAGCGCCTGCAGCTTCGCCTCGATCTCCGCGAGGCTGGCGGCATCGGCGCGCGACGCCGTGGCGCGCGCGCGGTCGACGTCCGCCCGTGCGGCGTCGAGCGCCTGCGCTGCCTCGCGGCGCGCCGCCTCGGCCTCGGCGCGGACCTTCGCGGCCTCCTGCTCGGCCGCGGCAAGCTTCGTTCGCAGGGCCGCGCCCTCGTCGGCGGCCTTGGACGCGGCGGCCCGCAGCGTGGCGGCCTCGGCCCGCGCGGCCTCGGCGTCCTTGCGATCACGATCGGCGGCGGCCCGCGAGTCGGCCAACGACTTGTCCGCGGCTTGCGCCGCCTCGGAAGCGCGCTTGGCCTCGGCTTCCGCATCGGAGGCCTTCGAGGAATAGCGGAAGGTGGCGACCATGAATGCCACGCAGGCGGCGGCGAGGACGAGGAGGCCGAAGGGTCGTGAGGTCATGGGATGCGAAGTGTCCGGTGGAACGGGAGCCCCGTCAAATGCCGGAGGGTGAAGATCCCGTTGCGCGGATGATCCGCGGAGCGCCCGGCGATGCGAAATGGGGCACCCGGCCTTGAGGGCACGGGCGCCCCAAGAAAAGGGGCGTGATGCTCGGACGACGCCGGGAACGCCCGGCGAGGCACGATCAGCGGCGCCGGCGGCTGCCGATCATGCCGACCGCGGCCAGCACCGCCACCGAACCGGGCGCGGGCACGGTCGCCAGGTACAGCGTGTCGATTCCCACGAACGTGGCGGCGCCGAGGTTGCTGATCGGCTGGATCCGCAGCGACAGGATCGGCGCCGAAGCATCGTCCGACCAGAACCCGACGAACGGCTCCGCGGTCGTGAAGTTGCGCATGACCGACGTTCCGTTGCCGAGGCGCACCCAGATGCGGCCGTCGACCGGCGTTCCGGAGGCGTCGAAGAAACGGAAGTCGCCGCCGACCCCCATCACGCCCATCGACGAGCCCGACGGCGCCATGAAGTTGATGACGAGCGAGCTTCCGGACGATGCGGCGAACATGGCGCCGTTGCTGACCGAGACCGCTCCGCCCGCGACGCTCGAGGTGGCCGTCCACGACGACCAGCCTGACCCGCCGGACTGCGCCGAATACGACGATCCAGGCATGCCGGCGAAGGATTCGGTGTCGAAGGACGCGGCGGTGGACGGCGTGAACACGGAGCCGGCGAGGTTTGCGGGCGCGGCGGCCCACGTGGAGTGGCGCGCGTACGCGGTGATGGCGGCGTCGGCGGTCGCGACGACCGACGCGGCGGCCGCGAGCATGCTGATGAGAGCAGTGTGCTTCATGTGATTCCCTTGTTCCCTTGGTGTTTCGGTTTGTGCGCGCAGGACGCGAATTCAGCGACGTCGACGGGAGATCCCGACCAGGCCCGCGGCGCCGAGCAGCGCCATGGCACCCGGGGCGGGCACGGCGACGCCGGCGTAGCCGAGGTAGAGGTCCGCGATGCCGATCGAGAAGTCGGGCGGCGTGAGGCCGTACGGCGAGAGCGTCATGCTGGTGATCGTGAGCGTCGGGTCGGTGGACCAGAAGCCGACGAACGGGTCGGACTTCGAGAACTCCTCGACGATCGCCTCGCCGTTCGAGAGCTCGATGCGGATTTCCCCGTTGAAGAACGTTCCGTCCTCGTTGCGGAGTCGGAAGTTGCCGCCGACGCCGTGGAGCCCGCTGCCGTCAAGTCCCGGCTTCCCGCCGAAGTCGAGACGGAGCGAGGCGCCGCTCGCGGTGGCGTAGAGCAGCGAGCCGTTCGCGGTCAGGCCCGCGTTGCCCGCGGAGATCGCCCATGCGTTCCAGTCGGAACCGCCGCTGACCTGCCCGTAGTACCCCTCCGCAGTCTGTCCCACCGCGAACTCCACGTTCTCGGTGACCCATGACTTCGGAAACGAGAAGACGGCCGGGGCCGCTTCCCAGATCTTGAGGTCGTCGAAGAAGGTGATGCCCTCCGAAGCCGCCCCGGCCGATGCGGCCGTGGCGATGATCCCCGTCGAAACGAACGCTCCCGAAATGAACTGTCGCATGTCTTCCCTTTCCCTTGCGCGATGCGGGGCATCGCGACGAAATGAACATGAACCCTCAGAGGGGCGGGCCCGATTCCGGAATCCAACCCGGGATGGGGGTACACACCGACCCTCCGCGACCCCAGGCGGGATCGGGGGCGAGGGCGGATCATGGGTTTCGCGAATTGCCCGAATTTCCGATCCGGGTCGACCCGGGTACCCGCCTCTCCAGATGCCGACGGCGCGCACGGGGACCCGCCGGCCCGCCATGGAACTCCCCCGATTCATCGTCCTCGTCCCGTGCCTGCTGCTGGCCACCCTTTCCCGGGGCGCGCCGCCCGCGCCGTTCGTGGCGGAGCCCTTCGGCGGGACGTTCACCGACGTCGTCGGCACCGAGACGCTGCCGGACGGGAGCGTGCTCGCGTTCGAGCGGTCGGGGCTCGTGTGGCTGGTGCGATCGGACGGCGCGCGCCAGGCGACGCCGGTGCTCGACATCCACGACGAGGTCGGCGCGTGGCGCGACCACGGGCTCCTTGGCCTCGCGGTGCACCCGTCGTTCCCGGCGGTGCCGGACGTCTTCCTGCTGTACGTGGTCGATCGCCATCACCTGCTCAACGCGGGGACCGCGGCGTACAACCCGTCGACGGACGATTATTCCTCCGCGACCATCGGACGCGTCACGCGATACTCGCTCGACGTCTCCGGCGGGGCCCTCATGGCCATCACGTCGTCGCGGCGCGTGCTGATCGGCCAGACCCGGCAGACCGGGCTTCCGGTGTGCCACCAGTCGCACTCGGTGGGATCGATCCTGTTCGGGCGCGACGGCTCGCTCATGCTCTCGATGGGTGACTCCGCGAGCTACCTCGCGGTCGACTCCGGCGGGCAGGTCGCGGGCGGGTACGTGGGCCAGGCGCTGGCCGACGGCATCCTCACGGCGAAGGAGGACGTCGGTTCCTTCCGTGCGCAGCTCATCGACAGCCTCGCGGGCAAGGTGCTCCGCATCGATCCCGAAACGGGCGACGGGCTGGCGGGGAACCCGTGGTTCGACGCGGCGTCGCCGCGCGCCGCCCGAAGCCGCGTGTGGGCGCTCGGGCTCCGCAACCCGTACCGGATGACGCTCCTGCAGGGCACGGGGAATCCGGACGCCGCGGCCGCCGACCCCGGCACGCTCGTCGTCGGGGACGTCGGATGGAACCTCTGGGAGGAGCTCTCGACGATCACGGGCCCCGGGCAGAACCTGGGTTGGCCGATCTTCGAGGGGCTCGAGTACCAGTCGAACTATGCGGCGCTCTCGCCGGCGAATCCCGATGCCAGGGTGCCCGGCTGCGAGAACGTGCCGTTCCGCGAGCTGATCCGCCAGGACTCGACGGCGGGCGCACGGTTCGTCGCCGGGTGCCGCGTGCTCGGCGCGGAGTCGGCGAGCGCCCAGAACGCACCCACCGCGAACACCGAGTTCGGCTTCACGGGGAGCGGGTACCGCGACTTCGGCGACGCGGTGGGCGCGTGGATCGAGTGGACGGTCAACGTGCCCGCGACGGGCACCCATCCGCTGTCGTTCCGCTTCGCGAACGGCAGCGCGGCCGATCGCCCGCTCGACGTGCTGGTGGACGGCGTCGTGCGGCAATCGTCGCTCTCGTTCGCAGCGACCGGTTCCTGGCGCGAATGGCGAGTGGCCACGACCGCGCCGATCGCGCTCGCCGCGGGCAACCGCACGGTGCGCATCCGGACGGTGGGGCCGAGCGGGCCGAACGTGGACGCCATGTGGGTGGAGGGGGCCGCATCGGCGGCGGACCTCCCGGCAGCCATTCCCACGTTCACGCACCGCAGGCCCTTCGTCGACTGGCGCCACGGCGGCGCGGCCGCGCGCACCCCGTCGTTCACCTCCGCCGGGGCCGGTGCCGTCGCCGCGGTCGGGTCGGGGGGAGGTGCGCTCGGCGTCCAGTTCAGCGGTTACTGCGCGCTCGGGGCGCCGCGAGCGGACTTCGCGACGTGGCCGCCCGAGTGGCGCGGCATGCACTTCCTGGGGGACTACACCGAGGGTTGGATGCGCACGGCCCGGCTGGATTCGGGCGGCTCGCTGGCCTCCGTCGCCCCGTTCGATGCCGGACTCCTGAACTTGGTGGGTGTCTACGCCGACCACGTCAACGAGTGCCTCTACGTGTCGCAGTTCTCGAAGCTGACGCGGCTGACCATTCCCCCCGCCTGCCCCGGAGACCTCAACGGCAACGGGACGGTCGACGGCGTGGACCTCGGCGTGATGCTCGGGCGGTGGGGCATGGGCGGCGTGGCAGACCTCAACCGCGACGGCGGCGTGGACGGCGTCGACCTCGGCGTCATGCTGGGGAACTGGGGCTCGTGCACGCCGTGAGCGAAGCGATGCGCGCACGGACGGCCTTTGCGCCGTCTTGACCGAACGCTGACGGAATTCGTGATCCGGGGCCGCGGGCGTTTCCGCCGATACGAACGAAGGCAGATCCCTTGCGTCCGGGCCCTTCCGGACGCCTGCCAATCACCCTGCGATCGGCCCGTGCGGGCGACGCCACGATCCGGAGACTCCCTTGAAGACCTTCGCCGCCACGGCCTTCGCCGCCACCGTCCTCAGCGCCTCGACTGCGTCAGCCGGGCTCATCACCACGCCCAGCAAGCCGGTGTTCGACTCGATCGCCGCGAATCTCGCCCTGCAGGTGAGCGAGGAGACCTTCGATGCCTACGAGGGCTTCACCGCGTCCCCGGCCACCGGGACCGTCGGCGGCGTCTCCTGGTCCGCGTCCGCCTCCGGTGGGCTGTTCTCGCAAGGCGGCGTTTTCTCGACCAACAACCCGGGAACCGCGATCCAGTTCACCTTCAGCGAGCCCGTGAACGCGCTCGCCGGCACGTTCTTCGCGACGGCAATCGACTTCACGCCGGTCCCGGCCATCCTGGTGGCGATCCTGAGCGACGGGACCACCTGGGCCAACCTCACCGGCCCGGCCGAGCCCTACGGCAACTTCGTGGGCTTCGTCTCGCCGAACGGCGCGACGATCAGCTCGATCACCCTGAACTTCAGCCCCACGACCGCCTACGCGTCCGTGGGCTCGCTGTGGGTCGGGGTGGTGCCGGCACCCGGCTCGGTCGCGCTGCTCGGTGCAGCGGCCCTCATCGGCGTGCGGCGGCGGCGGCACTGAGCAGCGATCCCGAACGGGCACTTCGACTCGGGGCGGGCGCGGTTCGCCGCGCCCGCCTCGTTCACTTCGCCCACGTCGCGCCAGGCGCTGCCTGCAGGTCCGGCTTCGTGGTCCAACGCGGCTTCCACCCGGCCCTTTCGACCGTGGTCCGGAGGATCACGGTGTTGTCGAGATCGAGGTCGCCGGTCCAGATCCACTTCGCGCCCTTGAAGTCGTGCTCGAAGAACGGCTGCTTCGGGTCGATCCGCTCCTGCGGATACTCGACCGCGTCGGACCACGAAGAGTCGTCGAACCCGGGCCGCTCCCAGCCCTCGGGGAACGGATCGACGCGGACCGCGGGGTCGTCGACCTTGCGGCCGACCGGGCCGTGCATGAAGCACCTGGCCTTCCAGCGTGCGTCGGTCACGGTGCCGTCGGCGAACTTCAGGATGAAGCCGCCGTCGCCGATCTGCCTTCCGTACTCGCAGCCGGTCTTCGGATCGGCGTTGTCCTTGGCGAGCACCGCAATCGTCATCGGGTACTCCGGCAGGATGTCGAGGCTCACCACGTTATGCGGCAGGAAGTCGATCGAGTCGACCGCGACGAGCTTCCCGTTCACGTACATCGCGAACCAGTTGTCCGCGTAGGCGGCGCCATGAACCGTGTCCGTCATCGCGGGCTTCACGATGCCGTCCTGCGGCGAGGGCTTGCGCGGGCGGCCGCCGCCCTGGCGCGGCTTCGCGTCCTGCGCGGCGAGCGCGACGGCCAGCGACGCGAATCCCGCGACGACGATGGGTCCCCTGCGATCCATGGCATGCATCTCCTTGCGCGCGGCGCGGGCGACCGTCACGATCCCCTGGCCTTGATCTCGTACGCGTCGACCACGGCGCCGTTGGCCTCGTTGGCCGCGGCATCGCCCTGGCCGCGCCGCGCGCGGCCGCTGCGGCCGCCCTCGATCGCGGTGCGCACGAACTCGACCTTCGCCGCGTCCGGCGCGACACGCACGCGCACGTGGCCGGGGCTTCCCATGATGGTGCCGGATGCATACCCGTAGTGCGCCGCGCTGCGCGTTCCGCCCGCGACGTTGCCGGGCTGCGGCACGCACTGGTAGTGGATGCCGTCGCGCTGGCCGTGCACGTAGAGGTGGTCGTGACCGTGGAACACCGCGCTCACGCCGTGCTTCACGAGCATCGCGTGGATCGGCATCGGCCAGCCCGGCCGGTGCTGGGCGAACCCGTCGGAGCCGTCGGCGTTCCTGCCGCCCCACTCGAAGAAGGGCACGCTCTCGACGCCGCCGCGCGACTCCGCGCCGCCCATGCCGCCCACGAGGTGATGGATGAAGACGAACTTGAACCGGGCCTTCGAGCCCGCGAGCGTGCGCTCGAGCCAGTCGTACTGCTCGCGGCCGAGGGTGCTGGTCCAGCTGCCGTCGACGGGCTTGAGGGGCTCCTGCGAACGGGCATCGCCGGGGCCTTGGCCGCCACCTTGGCCGCCGCCCTGGCCGCCCTCGCCGCCGCCCGGACCGCGTCCGCCCGCGGCGCGGTTGCCGCCGCCGCCCGCGCCGCCGCGGATGCGGTCGGTGGTCGGCCAGTAGGGGTCGAGTGCGACGATGAGCGCGTCGCCCCACTCGAACGCGTAGTAGTTGCCGCCCTTGCCTGACTCGGGCGACGTACGCCCCGAATACATGCCGCCCGAGCGCGCAGGGTCGGGGGCGGGGAAGCGCGCCGTGCGCATGCCGTACGACCACGATGGCATCGACGCATCGCGGGCGCCGGCGCCGCCGCGCTCGCCGTCATGGTTTCCGAGCACCATGAAGAGCGGCATCTCGCTGCAGGGAATGCCGAACCAGTAGCGCTGCGCGTCGTACTGCGCCGCGGAGCGCTCAAAGTCGGCGCCGCGCTTGTCGACCATGAAGGTGTCCCCGAGGTCGACGAAGAAGTCGGCCTTCGACTCGCGCACGTTCCTGAGCGTGCGTTCGTACGCCGCCGGGTCGACGCCCTGGTCGAGGTGCGAGTCCGCCTGCATCGCGAAGGTGAAGGCCGAGCCAGGCGAGCGCGGTGAACGGTACCGGTGCTCGTCTCCTTGCTTGAGGGCACCGTTGGCAGAGTCGCGCCACACGAACCGGTAGCCGTGCTCGGCGTCGGGCGCGAGGTCGGCGAGATCGAAGAACACGGTCTCGCCCGCCTTCATCGGCTTGAAGTCGGTGGTGCGGCGGGCGGACTCGCCGTCCCGCCAGAACTCGATCGCGCCCGAGCGCGCCGTGGCCGCGGTCGCGGCGACGGTGACGCCCGTGCGCGTTGGGCGCGCAAGGACGAGGTCGAGGTCGTGCGCGGGGACCTCGGTCTTGAACGCGGTCATCTGCGCGAGCAGGCCGCCTTGGCGACCGCCGCCCGCCGGCGGCTCGCCTCGGCCTCCGCCCTGGCCCTGAGGCGGGCGCTCGTCGCCGCCGGCCTGGCGGGCGTAGTTGAGCTCCAGGTCAGCCGTGCCGACGGTGATCGGCGCGATCGCCTTGAGAAAGTCGGCGTAGTTCGCGATACCAGCCGCGAGCTTTGGCTCGGCTGAGAGCGCATAGACCGTCGCGACGTAGGTCTTGCGTCCACCGCCCTGCGAGCACGGCGGCGCGTACTCCGCACGCCGGTTCACGCTGTTCACGCCCCACGTGCCGAGGTCACGCTGCGACTCGGCGATCGATGCGGACTTCACGGGGATGCCCCAGACCACCATGTACGCGTGCTCGTCGCCACCCGGCGAGGCACCCGGGGGAACGTGGTGCAATGCGAACGCGAGCTGCTTCGTGCCGCTCGGCACGCCCTTCCACTGGAACGCCGGCTGCACGCTCTCGCCGTCGCACGTGAAGCGCGCGGGTAATGCACCGTCGGGGCCCGCCGAGGACGAGCGGACGGTGAACCCGGCGACCGGCTTCGACACGGTCGGCACGCCTGACAGCGCCTGCGGCTCACGCGGCCGGCCTTGGCCGCCGCCGCCACCGCGGCGACCTGCGGTGTAGTTCTCGACGCGCACGGAACCGTCGGGAGCGACGAAGCGGAACTCGGCCGATCCGCCCTCGCCCACCGAGTAGTCGACGCGGTGCGTCTTGCCGTTGAGCGTGTACGAGAGCGACCACGCCCTCGCGCCGGTCTGCTTGAAGCCCGTGACCGCGGCGCCCTGGAGCGCGGTGAGGGCCTCGCGCACCCCTTGCGCGCGCGGCTGCGGGACGACCTGGTCGTCCTCGACGGTGACCTTGCCCCGGAGGCCGCCGTTGACGTACGGGAATCCCTTCGTCGAGTGGTAGTGGTATCCGCGCGTCGAACCGCCGATTCCCTGTCCCGCAGGCACGGTGCAGAAGTGGCCGTTGAGCTCATCGAGCGGCTCGGTGGAGCCGTGCGGGCACGCGAGGTCGGACCCCGGCTTCGCCTTCGGGTCGAAGAGGCCGTAGAGCGGGAAGCCGTCGAGCGCGAACCCGATCGGCTGCGCGGGTCCCACGATCTTCTGCAAGGCGAGCGGGGCGATGTGGTAGTGGTAATCGTCGCCGCGGCCGGAGTGGCCGCCGAACTCGTCGAGCTCGCCGGCGAGGAACGCGTCGTCGCCTCGATTGTTGAGCGCATTGAAGATCGGGATGCCGTTCACGGCGATCGCCACCGCACCGCGGCGCAGGAACTTGCGGCCGTCGACCGGCGTGTCGGCGAGCTCATTGCGCAGCGGGATCTGCCACGCGTTGGTGCCCGCGTACGGCTGCGGAAGCGGAACCTGCTGCTGCCATCGGCGGATGCCGACCATCATCGGGTGCTCGAGCGGGGCATGGGTGAGGCCGTCCGACTCGATCCAGAGCCAGCGGCCGTCGGACCGGACGCGCACGAACGGCTCGAAGAGCTTGAAGGCCTCGGCCTGCCACGGGCCCTTGGCGGGCTCGTCGGCGAGGAAGAACGGCGCGGACGGATCCGCGGCGTGCGACGCGGGTTCCGGGACTGGCGCGCGCGCGTCGGCATGCACGTGAGCACCGAACGAGGCCATCACCTCGCGCGGGTCGTCGTGCTCGCCGGGCGGATGCGCGCGGACGGAGGGCGCGAGCCACGCGAATGCGGCGCCGGTCGCGAGGCATGCGACGCGATGGGCGTTCTTCATGGTCAGCTCCCGCCCTTCTTGCCCTTGCCCTGGCCGCCGCCTTGGCCGCCCTTGCCGCCACCTTCACCGCCACCCTGGCCGCCCGGGCGCGAGGGCGGGGTCCCCGTGCCCGCGCCCGGCGCGGTGTTCACCTTCGCCAGCTGGGCGTGCACGCCCTTCAGGTACGAGTCGAGCCGCCCCAGCAGGTCCTTCACGACCTCGGGGTGCTCGCCCGCGACGTTGCTCGACTCCGAGCGGTCCTTCGCGATGTCGTAGAGCGACACCTTGCCCTGCTCGTCGTTGCGCACGAGCTTCCATCGGTCGAGGTAGATCGCCGAAGCAGGGCCGCCGTTGTTGAGGTCGTAATGCGGGAAGTGGATGACGATGCCCTCGCGCGGGCGCTTCACGTCGCTCGAACCGTCCTTCAGCGCCGCGACCAGGCTGCCGCCCTCGATGGCGGACTGCGCGTTCGGGTCGGACGGCTTCTGCGCCTGCATGCCCGCGAGGTCCATGAGGGTCGGAAGGAAGTCCATGTTGGTCGCGCGCACGTGCACCACCTTGCCCGCCGGGATCCCGGGGCCCGCCGCGATGAACGGAACGCGGATGCCGCCCTCGCTGATGCTTCCCTTTCCGCCCGTGAGCGGCGGGTTCGCCTGGTTGCGCCCGCCGCCACCGCCGCCTCCTTGCGCACCGTGGTCGGCGCTGTAGAAGACGTACGTGCGGTCCGCGATGCCGAGCTCCTTGAGCGCCGCCAGCACGCGGCCCACCTGCGTGTCGACGTCGCGCGCGCCGGCGATCGCGCCCATCGGCTTGCCGCTCACGCCGGGCACCAGTGCCTTCGCCGCGGCGAGCGCCTCGGGGGTGGCCTCCGCCTCGGAACCGAACCCGTAGTGCGACAGCTGGAGGTAGAAGGGCTTGCCCGCCTTGACCTGCTCGCGCATGAACTCGATGCCGCGGTCGGTGATGACCGTGGCCTGCTTCGGGTTGGGCGCGGTGCCGCGCTCGGGTCCTTGGTTGCTGTTGGGACCGTCGCACAGATCGAAGCCGACGCGGCTCGGCGCGGCCCGGCCCGCGTGCCACTTGCCGAAGTGGGCGGACGCATACCCCGCGTCCTTCAGCATGGCGCCGGTGGTGCGCACGCCGTCCGGCAGGTCGGTCTCGGGCGTGGGCGGGATCATCTTCATCAGCTTGTAGCGCTCCTCGGCGCCGCCGCCCTCGCGCTTGGCCCCGCCCTCGCTTTGGTACGTCATGTGGAGCTTGGCGGGGCTGATGCCCGTCACCCAGCTCGCGCGAGACGGGGTGCAGCGCGGGCACGAAACGTAGAAGTCGCTCATGCGCACGCCGTCGGCCGCGAGCTTCTCGAGGTTCGGCGTCAGGCCCGCGGGGCGCGCGTGCGTCGGCGCCTCGCCGTCCATGTCGACCGAGGTGCTGGACCATCCCTGCGCCTCGGCCTGGATGAAGACGAAGTTCGGCTGCTTCGGGGCGGCCGCCTTCGGCTCGGGCGGCGCGATCGCGGCGACGAGCGCAAGCAGTGCGATGAACGCGATACGCATGGTTCAGTCTTCCTTGATGACGGTGCGGCCCGCCCCGTGGTGGGCCTCGTGCGTGAAGAACGCGGGCTCGAGCGGTGACTGCTCGACCAGCTCGAGCGTGACGGAACGCGGCCCGCCATTGGCCTGCGGCAGCCGGTCGAGCTGCATGCGGACGATCGTCGCGTCGGCCGGGTCGTAGGTGATGCGGACGACCTTGGGGCCGCGCGAGGCATCGGCGCGGCGCGTGGCCGCAATGGTGCGCAGGCCGGCCGCGGCGTCGGCCTTTGAGTCGTCGAACGCGACGTCGTACGAGCGCAGCAGCTCCTTCAGCCCGTCGACCGGATCGACGAAGGCGAGCCCGTGCTGCTCGCCGGGGAGCGCGCCCCGGAAGCGCGACGGGTCGCGCGAGACGCGGACGGGGCCGTCGCCCGCGAAGCTCCATGCGGAACGCCCATCGCTTCCGGAGACCGTCTCGGTTCCGTCTGCACCGGTGCGGACGAGCACGTACGAGCCCGGGGCACCCACGTGCAGCAGGGCCTCGTCGATCGAGGGCTTCGCGCGCGGCGGTCGCGGGCGGTCGGGGACGCGCTGCGCCGGGGCCAGGGCGCGCGGCCGTCGCTCGGCGGCGCGCGCGCCCTCGCGCGATCCCTGCGGTTCGGCGTGGATCACGTAGGTGCGGTGCGAGTCGCAGGCACGCGCCGCGAGCCGTGCCGCCTCGGCGCCCGCGGCGAGCGCAGGCTGTCCGCGCGTCGCGAGGAACGCGACGGTGCCCGCCACGAGCACGACCGCCGCGGCCGCCGCGAACCGTCGGGCGCCCGCGGCCCAGTGCACGCGCCGCGCGGACGCACGGCCCTCGGCCGCCGCGCCGAGCTCGCGGTCGATCGCGTCGTGCATGAGCGCGAGGCGCGCGAACGCGCGGGCCTGCGCGGGATCGGCGGCCACCTGCCGCGAGACCTCGGCGCGCTCGGCGTCGGTCGCCTCGCCGTCGATCACCGCGTGAATGAGGTCATCGAACGAACGCGTCATGCCCGCGCCTCCGCCCGCATGCGCCGCTCGATGCACTCGCGCAGCTGCTCGCGCACGCGCTGCAGCACCTTGGACGCGGTGTTCGGCTGGATGCCGAGCGCCTCGGCGACGCGCGCGGGCCGCAGGCCGGCGCGGTAACGAAGCTCGCACGCCTCGCGCGCCCGGCCATCGAGTTCCTGCATGCACCCGGCGAGGTGGGCCAGGCGCGCGCGCTCGGCGTCGGCGACCTCGGCGACGGCCGACGCGAATGCCTCGGTGGCCTCGGGCGCGAGCGAAAGCGGCTGGCGCCGACGCCGGCGCAGGCTGTCCGCGGCCGCGTGCCGGGCGATCCCGAGCGCCCAGGGCAGGAACGGCCGCGAGGGGTCGTAGGACCCGTACGCCTCGAGGACCGCCACCGCCACGTCCTGCAGCACGTCGTCGCGGTCGGCACGGTCGGCCACCAG
>CAMDUT010000024.1 GCA_945877905.1 Phycisphaera mikurensis NBRC 102666
CGCGTCCGCGTGCCACGCGCAGTGGGCGCCGCTCGCCGACCTGCCGGGCGCCGACCAGGTCCGCCGGCTCGGCGACCCGGGTGGCCGCGCGGGCCGCATCTCCGAGGTCCGATGGGACGCCGCCGCGCGCCGCGCATGGTTCCAGCATGCGGGCCGGTGGAAGTGGGTCGCGTTCGGCGGCGGCCCCGTGCAGGAGGGCGGCGAGCCGCCCGAGGCACCGGCCGCGAAGCCCGAGTACCGCGCGCCCCGAGGCGGGCGCGCCAAGCAGGCCACCGAGGTGCCGAGCCCCGACGGCGCGTGGACCGCGCACTTCCGCGACCGCAACGTGGTGCTCGAGCCGCGCGACGCGAAGGCGGGCGCGCCCGTGCAGGTCACCTCCGAGGGGGCGGGGCAGCGCTGGTTCGGGAGCGCCGACTGGGTGTACGGCGAGGAACTCGACCAGTCGTCCGCCATGTGGTGGTCTCCCGACTCCGGCCGCATCGCCTACTACGACTTCGACGAGTCGCCCGTGCCGCAGTACGCGCTGCTCGCGGGCCTCGCCGGGCTTCGCACGCGCGTCGAGTCGTGCGGCTACCCGAAGCCCGGCGACGCGAACCCGGTCGCGCGGCTCGAGGTGTACGACCTCGCCGCGCGCACGCGGACGAAGGTCGACGTCGGCCCCGCGGCCGACCAGTACGTGTACGGCGTGCGCTGGACGCCCATGGGCGACGCGCTCCTCTGGTTCCGCGCGCCGCGGCGCCAGGACGCGGTCGAGCTGATGGTGACCGACCCCTCCACCGGCGCGAGCCGCGCGCTCATCGCCGAGCGGCAGCCCACGTGGCAGGAGAACGCGCCCACGCTGCGGTTCCTCTCCGACGGGCGGCGCTTCCTGTGGGAGAGCGAGTCGAACGGATTCTCGAACTGGGAGCTGTGGGACCTCGCGTCCGGCCGCGTTGCGCGCCTCACCGACGACCCGTGGGTGTCGGAGTCGATCGTCCACGTCGACGAGGAGGCGGGCTGGCTCTACTACTCCGCGCGCTCGAGCCGCACGGCGATCCACTCGCAGCTGCACCGCGTGCGCCTCGACGGCAGCGCGCGCGAGCGGCTCACCAAGGACGACCTGCACCACTCCGGGTTCCGCATCGCGCCGGACCACTCGTGCTTCGTGGCCACCCGGCAGTCGGTGGGCGTCCCGCCCTCCACCGCGCTCTTCGCGATGGACGGCCGCGAGCTCGCCGAGCTCGCGAAGCCCTCGCCCGACCCGTTCGCGAAGCAGGGCGTGCCCGCCCCGGAGCTCCTGCGCTTCCCCTCGGCCGACGGCGCGTTCGAGCTCTACGGCATCCTCTGCAAGCCGCCGGACTTCGACCCCGCCAAGCGCTACCCGCTGGTGGTCGAGGCCTACGGCGGCCCGCTCTTCGCGACGGTGTCGCCGCAGTTCGAGGGCGTCGACCCGCAGGTCGGTCACGGGGTCTTGGTGGCGCGCGTCGACAACCGCGGAACCCCCGGCCGCGGCAAGGCCTTCGAGGGCGCCACGTACCTGAAGCTCGGCGGCCCCGACGTCGACGACCAGGCGGCGCTCGCGAAGGAGCTCGCGAGGCGGCCCTACGTCGACGCGTCGCGCGTGGCCATCACGGGGCACAGCTACGGCGGCTACATGGCGCTCATGGCGGTGCTGCGCCACCCGGACGTCTTCGGCGTCGCGGTCGCCGGCGCACCGCCCACCGACTGGCGGCAGTACGACACCATCTACACCGAGCGCGTCATGCGCACGCCCGCCGAGAACGAAGCCGGGTACGACGCGGGGAGCGCCGTGAGGCTCGCGGGGAAGCTCAAGGGCAAGGTGCTGCTCCTGCACGGGATGATGGACGACAACGTGCATCCCTCGAACACGTTCGCCCTCGCCGCGGCGTGGCAGGCGAAGGACATCCCCTTCGAGATGCAGCTCTTCCCGAACGACGACCACGGCATCGCGAGCCCCGCATACGCCAGCGCGAAGTGGGGCTTCCTGCTCCGCAACCTGGGCCTCTGGGACCCGGACGGCCGATGATCCCGGGGTGAACGCCGCGCCCGCCGCCCCGACCGCGCCCATGACGCTCCCGCCCGACCGCAGCCACGTCCGCACCGAGCACCGCCATCCCGCGTCCGCGCACCTCGACCGGCTGGACGCCGCCGCGATCGCCGCGCTCATGGCGGAGGACCATCGCGCCGTGGCCGAGGCCGTGGCCGCCGCCGCGCCCGCGATCGGCGCGCTGGTCGAGTCGATGGTGCCGAAGTTCGCGAAGGGCGGCAGGCTCCTCTACTTCGGCGCCGGCACCAGCGGCCGGCTCGGCGTGCTCGACGCCAGCGAGTGCCCGCCCACCTTCATGAGCGACCCGGGGCAGGTGGTCGGGATCATCGCGGGCGGCGACTCCGCGCTGCGCCGCTCGAGCGAGGGTCGCGAGGACGAGCCCGACGGCGCGCGCGAGGAGATCGAGCGCCTCGCGGTCGGCCCGCTCGACACGGTGGTCGGCATCGCCGCGGGCGGCACCACGCCGTACCCGCTCGGCGCCGTCCGGCTCGCGAAGGCGCGCGGCGCCACGACGGCGTTCCTCGCGTGCGTGCCCATGGCGAGGCCGCCCGCGTGCGACCACCTCGTCGTGGTCGACACGGGGCCCGAGGTGCTCACCGGCAGCACGCGCCTCAAGGCCGGCAGCGCCACCAAGCTCGCCCTCAACTGCATCACCACCGCGCTCTTCACGCGGCTGGGCAAGGTGCGCGGCAACCTGATGGTCGACCTCGCCGCGACCAACGACAAGCTCGTCGACCGCGCGATCCGCACCGTCATGCAGTTCGACCCGTCGCGCACGCGCGAGGAGGCCTGGGCGCTGCTCGAGGCCAACGGCCGCTCGGTGAAGCGAGCCATCGAGGTCCCCCACTGGCAGCCGCGCCTCCGGGACGCGCACGTCGCGCTGCGCCCGCTGCGCGCCGAGGACCGCGAGGCCCTGCACGCCGCGGCCTCGGACCCCGCGATCTGGGAGCTGCACTCGGAGCGAAACCGCCACGAGCGGGCCGTGTTCGACCGGTTCTTCGACGCGGCGCTCGCGGGCGGCGGCGCCCTGGTCGCCGAGGACCCCGCCACCGGCCGGGTGATCGGCTCGAGCCGCTACTACGACTGGAACCCCTCGGACCGTTCGGTGGTCATCGGCTACACGTTCCTCGCGCGCTCCTGCTGGGGCGGCGCCGTGAACGGCGCGATGAAGCGCCTGATGCTCGACCACGCGTTCCGCTGGGCGCGCACCGCGTGGTTCCACGCAAGCCCCGGCAACGCGCGCTCTCGCCGCGCGCTCGAGAAGATCGGCGCGCGGTTCGACCGCGAGGAGCTGGTCCCCGTGGGCGGCGTGCCGAGCCCGCGGGTCATCTACCGCATCGACCGCGGGTGAGGCGCAGCGCGCACCGAGGCCGCACCATCCCGAAAAGCACGAAGGGCCCCGCGCATCGCGCGGGGCCCTTCGGAATCCCGTCGCCGGCGCGGACGCCGGCGGCAGGGGGTTGATCAGCCGACCATCGCCTTGAGGGCCTTCATCGGGCGGATCTTGATCTTGCGCGAGGCGGGCTTCGCCTTCACGGTCATCATCTCGCCGGGCTTGAAGGGGTTGGGCTTCTCGTAGGCCTTGGTCGAGGGCTTGTTGACGACGACGATCTTCATCATGCCGTGCACGACGAAGGTGCCGGTGCCCTTCTTGCCGAGGTCCTTCTTCATGATCGCGCCGAGTTCCTCGAACACGGCCGCGACCTGCTTGCGGGGGAGCTTGGTCTTCTCGGCGATCGCCTTGAGCGTCTCGCCCTTGCTGCGGGGCTTGGTTGCGGTGGCCATCCTGACATCCTTCTTTCTGCCGGGCGATCACATCCTGTTGATGAGGCCCGAATTCGTGCGAATCCCGTGTCACGTGACCCGGGACAAGCCACAAAGATAGGGATTTCCACGCCGGACGCAAGGGGTAACACCCGTGGGCTAGCGTTTTTTGATCAATTTTCCTGCGTTTCCCGGCTTTCTAGGGGTTACCCCAAGGTCCGGGCCCCGTCCGGGAGGGTTACCAACAGCAAAACCGACCCGTTTCGGGGGTGCGGGATCCCCGCTCCGGCCGGCTCAGCCGCCCTTCACGCCGCTCGCCGCCCGTCCCACCGAGTGGTACTCGAACCCCTCGCGCGCCATCTGCTCGGGCCGGAACAGGTTCCGCCCGTCGAAGACCAGCGGCGCGCGCAGGCGCCCGCGGATCTCCGCGAAGTCCGGCGAGCGGAACTCGTTCCACTCCGTGCAGATCACCAGCGCGTCCGCCCCGTCGAGCGCCGCGTACATGTCCGGCGCGCGCTCGGCGAGCCCCGGGTGGTCCTTCGCCAGGTTGTCCATCGCCACCGGGTCGTACGCGCGCACCGTCGCGCCGGCCTTCTTCGCGCGCACCATCAGCGCGATCGACGGCGCCTCGCGGATGTCGTCCGTGCGCGGCTTGAACGCCACGCCCCAGAAGGCGAGCGTCTTTCCCTTCATGCCGCCCGCGCCCATGCGCGCCTCGACCTTCGCCCAGAAGTGCGCGCGCTGGTCCTGGTTCACCTCGTGCACCGCGGCGTTCAGCTTGCAGTCGAGCCCCGCCGCACGGCCCATCCCCACCACCGCCTGCGTGTCCTTGGGGAAGCAGCTGCCGCCGTAGCCGAGGCCCGGGTACAGGAACTGGTTCCCGATGCGCCGGTCCGCGCACATCCCCTCGCGCACCGACGCCACGTCCGCGCCCAGGCGCTCGCACAGGTTCGCGATCTCGTTGATGAAGCTGATCTTCGCCGCCAGCATCGCGTTCGACGCGTACTTCACCATCTCCGCGCTGCGAACGTCCATGAAGTGGATCGGGTTCCCGTTGCGCACGAACGGCTCGTAGAGCGCGCGCAGGCACGCCTCCGCCTCCGGGCCCTCCACGCCGCACACGATGCGGTCGGGCTTCATGAAGTCGTTGATCGCGTCGCCCTCCTTCAGGAACTCCGGGTTGTCGGCGATGTGGAAGGGCACCTTCGTCAGGCCGCGGATCAGGTCGCGGACGGCGTGGCTCGTGCCCACGGGCACCGTGCTCTTCACCACCACCGTCTTCGCCTTCGCCGACGGGCCCAGCCGCTCCAGCGCCGCCGCGACGTCCCGCGCCACGGAGAGCACGTACTGCAGGTCGGCGCTGCCGTCCTCGTCGCTCGGCGTGCCCACGCAGATGAAGATCGCCTCGGCGTCGCGGTAGGCCTCGAGCTTGTCGAGCGTGAAGCGCAGGCGACCGGCCCGGATGTTCGCCTGCAGCATCTCGGACAGGCCCGGCTCGTAGATCGGGCTCTCGCCGCGGCGAAGCGAATCGATCTTGCGCGCGTCGACGTCCAGGCACGTCACGTGGTTGCCCGTCTCGGCGAAGCACGCGCCTGTGACGAGTCCGACGTAGCCGGTTCCGACCATGGTGAGCTTCATGCGCGTGACCTCCTGTGGGCGGGGCAGCGTAGCGGCGCCCCGTGCCGCTCGACGTCCTGCAGCGCGCGCTTCACGCCCGCGCTCGCGTCGTCCTCGGCGCCGGCGTAGCCGCCGAGCCGCGCCCCGGCGCCCACCACGCGGTGGCACGGCACGACGATCGGCATCGGGTTGCGGCGCATCGCCTGGCCCGCCGCGCGCGCCGCGGCGGGGCGCCCCGCGCGTGCCGCAAGCCACGCGTACGTGCGCACCTCGCCGCGCGGGATCGAGCGGCACGCCTGCCAGCATGCGCGCTGGAACACGGTGCCCCGGGGCAGGGGCACGTCCTCGAAGCGGTCCTCCGCGCCGCGCAACCAGCGCTCGATGCGCGCCCGCAGGTCACCTCGGTTCGCCCCCGCCGGCACCGCCACCGTGATCCGCGCGCCCGCCACCCGCACGGTGACGGACTCGGGGCGAGCGGTGGCCGGGGCCTCGTCGCGCGCGGGCATGCGCAAATCCTAGGGGCGAGCGGGGTACGATTCACGCCCCATGACCCCCGCCGCCGCCGCCATGCGCGTCCCTGCCTCGCTCGACCCGATGTCCCGCAGCCTCGTCGACCTCGTCGGCGCCCAGGACCCCGACGTCGCCGAGCTCATGGCCGCCGAGGCCGATCGCCAGGCGAGCACGCTCGAACTCATCGCGAGCGAGAACCACGTCACCCCCGCCGTCATGCATGCGGCGGGCAGCTGGCTCACCAACAAGTACGCCGAGGGCTACCCCGGCAAGCGCTACTACGGCGGGTGCGAGTTCCACGACCGCATCGAGGACATCGCGCGCGACCGCGCCAAGCGGCTCTTCGGCTGCGGGTTCGCGAACGTGCAGCCGCACTGCGGCGCCAACGCCAACATCGCCGCGTTCATGGCCCTCCTCAACCCGGGCGACACGGTGCTCAGCCTGCCGATCAAGAGCGGCGGCCACCTGAGCCACGGCCTGAAGCCCAACTTCAGCGGAACCTTCTACTCCATCGCCGAGTACGGGCTTGACCCGAAGACCGAGCTCCTTGACTACGCCGACATCGAGCGGATCGCCAAGGAGGCGAAGCCGAAGCTCATCATCTGCGGCTACAGCGCGTATTCCCGCGTGATCGACTTCGCCCGCTTCCGCGCGATCGCCGACTCGGTGGGCGCGTTCCTGATGGCGGACATCGCGCACATCGCGGGCCTGGTCGCCGCCGGCGTGCACCCCAGCCCCTTCCCGCACGCGCACGTCGTGACCACCACCACGCACAAGACGCTCCGCGGCCCGCGCGGCGGCCTCATCCTCTCGGACGACGCCGAGATCGCGACGAAGCTCGACCGCAAGGTGTTCCCGGGCAGCCAGGGCGGGCCGCTCATGCACATCATCGCGGCGAAGGCGATCGCCTTCGGCGAGGCGCTGCGCCCGGAGTTCGCCGACTACAGCAAGCAGGTGGTCGCGAACGCCAAGGCCCTCGCCGCGGCGCTCACCGAGCGCGGCTACCGCCTGTGCACGGGCGGAACCGACAACCACCTGATGCTCGTCGACCTGCGCCAGCGCAGCGCCGACCTCACCGGGGCCGACGCCGAGAAGTGGCTCGAGTCGGCCGGCATCATCTGCAACAAGAACGGCATCCCGAACGACCCGCGCCCGCCCATGGTCACGAGCGGCCTTCGCCTGGGCACGCCCGCGCTCACCACGCGCGGGCTCCGAGAGCCGCAGATGGTGCAGGTCGCCGGCTGGCTCGACCGCGTGATGGGCTCCAAGGGCGACGCAGCCGAGTGCGCCGCGGTGCGCGGCGAGATCCGCGAGTTCTGCACGCGCTTCCCGATGCCCCACTGACGCGCGCGCCGCGCGGCCGACGCCGGGGCGCGCCGCGCCCGCCGCCCGCCTCACAGCCGCGCCAGCCGCTCGGCCACGTCGCGCCTGCGCAGCGCGTCGATCGCCGGGTCCATGTCCCCGGAAAGCAGGGGATCGAGCGCGAACGACTCGTCGATGCGGTGGTCGACCGCCACCGCCTCCTTCCAGCGGTAGGTTCTGATCTTCTCCGCGCGGCTTCCGCTTCCCATCATGCCGCGGCGCTCGGCGCTGCGCGCGGCGTCGGCGGCGGCCTTGCGCGCCTCGTGCACGCGGGCCCGCAGCAGCCGCCACGCCTTGTCCCGGTTCTGCAGCTGGCTGCGGGTCTCCTGCATGCGCACCTCGATGCCCGTCGGCATGTGGATGAGGTGCACCGCGGTCGCCACCTTGTTCACGTTCTGCCCGCCGGGACCCTGCGCGGTGGTCATGATCTCCTTCACCTCGGCGGGGTCGACCGCGGAGTCGACCTCCTCGGGCTCGGCGAGCACCGCCACCGTCGCGGTCGACGTGTGCACGCGCCCCTGCGCCTCGGTCGCGGGCACGCGCTTCACCTGGTGCGTGCCCGCCTCGTAGCCGAGCGCGCTCCACACGCCGGGGCCCTCGATCTCCACGATCGCCTGCGTCACGCCGCCCGCGTCGCCGGGGCGCACGTCCATCTCCTCCCACGACCATCCGCGCCGCTGCGCGTAGCGCCGGTACATGCCGACGAGGTCGCCCGCCCACAGCGCGGCCTCGTCGCCGCCGACCCCCGACCGCACCTCGAGGATCACCGCGCCCACGCGCTCGTCGTCGCTCGTCACCAGCAGCCGCTGGATCTCCTCCATCGCCGCGTCCGCACGGGCGCGCACGGCCGGCAGCTCGGAGCGCGCCATGCCCGCAAGCTCCGCGTCGCCGCCCGCGGCGAGCCCCGCAAGCTCCCCGGCCTCGCGCTCCAGCGCCTTCCACGCGTCCCACCGCGACACCACCGGCTCGAGCGCCAGGCGCTTGGCCGTCAGCGCGCGCACCCGCCGGTGGTCGGCCAGCGCGGCCGGGTCCAGCATCGCCTCGCCCGCGGCGTGGAACTCGTTCGCCATGCCGTCGAGCGTCCGGCGGAGGTTGTCGGGAAGGGCGTCGGTCATGGGCGTGTCCGGGGAAGGGGCGGGTCGCGTGCGGGATCATCCCCCGTGCGCGCGGATCGCAAAACGAACAACCGCGCCCGTCGGGGCGCGGTCGTGCGGTGATCCGTGGATGACCTACTTCTTCGCGGGGGCGGCCTTCTTGTCGCCGTCCTTCTTGAAGTAGTCGCCGCTGAACTTGCGCTGGAAGCGCTCGACGCGGCCGGCGGTGTCGATAAAGGTCTTCTGGCCCGTGTAGAACGGGTGCGACCCCGACCACACCTCGACGTTCAGCTCAGGCACCGTGGCCCCGACGGTCATGACGTGCTGACCGCGGAAGAAGACCTTGCATTCGGGGTACCAGGTGGGATGGGTGTCGTTCTTCATGGCGTTCCTCGCCCTCAAAGGGGCAGATCGGGAAGGATAGCGAAGCCCGGCCTGCGGCGGAAGGGGCTCGGAGGCCCCGCGGCGGCCCCGTTATCAGCCTTCAGGTCGCGAGGCCGAGGAACCGCACGGCCACCGAGAAGTAGATGATCAGCCCGCTGACGTCGACGATGGTCGTGATGGCGGGCGTCGCGACGACGGCCGGGTCGATGCCCGCGGCCTTCGCGCCGATGGGAAGCAGTCCGCCCACGAACGCGCTGGTCAGGGTCTGCGCCGCGATCGCCGCGGCCACCACCAGCGCGATGTGGCCGAGCTCGATGCCCGCGGGAACCTGCGAACTCGAAGTGAAGAAATAGACCTTGATGAACGCCACCGCCACGGTGGCGACCGCCAGCACCCCGGCGATCGAGAGCTCCCGCATCGCCACCCGCCACCAGTCGGCGGTGGAGACCTGCCCCAGCGCGATCGACCGGATCAGCACGGTCGAGCTCTGGGCGCCGATGTTCCCTCCCGTCGCCATCACCATCGGGATGTACGCCGCCAGGATCAGCGCCGAGCCGATCGCGCCCTCGTAGGCGCCGATCACCCACGAGGTCAGGATCTGGAGGAACGCGAGCACCACGATCCAGCCCATGCGCCGCCGCACGTGCTCCATGACGCCCGTCCGGAGGTACGGCTCGTCCTCGGCGCCGGCCGCGACGGCACCGATGCGCGCGATGTCCTCGGTGGCCTCGGCCTGCACGATGTCGGCCACGTCGTCGTAGGTGAGGATGCCGACGATCCGGTGCTGGTCGTCGACCACCGGCAGCGCGAGCAGGTCGTACGAGTTGACGATCTTGGCGGCGGCCTCCTGGTCCTCGGAGGCGCGCACCGACACGAGCTCGGTCGACATGATGTCCGAGACCGGCGTCTCGGGCTTCGCGAGCACCAGTTCCTTCAGGCTGACCACGCCCAGCATGCGGTCGTCCGCGTCGACCACGTAGGAGTAGTAGATGGTCTCCTTGCGGCTCGCCTGCTGGCGGAGCCGGCCGATCGCCTGCGAGGCGGTGAGGCCCGGCGGGATCTTCGCGAAGTCCGTGTTCATCCGCGCGCCCACCGTGCCCTCGGCCTGCGCCAGCAGGCGCTTCACGTCCTCGCGCGCGGCGCGCTCCAGGAGCGGCAGCACCTGGTCGCGCACGCCCGGGTCCAGCCGCTGCACGAAGTCCACGCGGTCGTCGGCGAGCATCTCGTCGAGGAAGGACGCGAGCTCCTTGGCGCTGGCCTCGTCGGCGAGCTCGGACTGCTCCTCCACGTCCATCTCGCTCACGATGTCGGCGCGCAGCGACGCCGGCAGCGCCGCGAGCACCCGCAGGCGCTCCGCGGGGTCGAGGTCCCCCAGCACCTCCGCGACGGTGCGCGGGTGCATCTCGCTGCACACCTCGACCAGCGTCGGCACGTCCGACGCCTCGAGCAGCTCGCGGATCTCGGGCGTGAGGAGCGGGTTCTTCACGGAGCGCGGAGGCTACCGCGCGCCGCGGGGCGATACCCTGCGCGAACCGGCGAACCGCGCCGATCATCCAACGGGAACCCACCGCATGCACCCCATGGCCTCGTCCTTCGCCGCCCTCGCGCTCTCGCTCGCGCCGCTCGCGCAGTCGCCCGCCCCCGCGCCGACGGCGACCGCCACGGCGCAATCCGCGCCGGCCGCCGCGCCCGCGTTCCCCAAGGCCGCGCCCGCCCTCGAGCCGCTCGCCTTCATGGCCGGCGCGTGGGCCATGTCGCAGCCGAACGGCGCGATGATCGAGGAGCACTGGATGGCCCCGCGCGGAAGCGCCATGCTCGGGTCGTTCCGCCGCGTGCTCGGCAACGGCGCCGTGCCGTTCTACGAGTTCACGCAGGTCGTGGCCGAGAAGGACCGCGTGGTCCTGCGCCAGATCCACGTGCACGGCAACTTCGACCCCGATCCCAAGCGCACCGAGCCCATGGTGCTGGTCCTCGAGAAGGCGGGCGACGGCCGCGCGACGTTCGTGCCGGACCCGGACCCCGCGAAGGCGCGTTCCGGCGACCTCGCGCGCATCACCTACGCGGCCGACGGTGCCGACATGCTGGTGCTGACCGTTGAACCCAGGCAGCCCGAGGGCAAGCCCGCGCAGGCGCCGCTCGTGTTCCGCATGAAGCGGGTCAGCTGACCGCGCCGGCGCCGCGACGCGCCTCGGAGATCATCGTGAGAAGCTCCGCGTGCAGCGCGGGGTGTGCCGCCACCGCGGTGCGACCGTGGATGCCGGGGGTGCCGTCCCACGCGCTGAACGCGCCGCCGGCCTCCTCGAAGATGACGGGGAAGGGGCCCGAGTCCCACGGGTTCATCCAGGGCTCGACCACCGCGTCGCAGCGGCCGGTCGCTGCGAGCGCGAGCGCGTAGCAATCGCTCCAGCCGCGCACGCGCCCGGCCCGCGCATGCAGCGCGTCGAGCACGGGCTCGACGCCCGCGCGCCGGAAGTACTCGATGCCCGTGGTGCCGACCAGTGCCTGCGCGAGCGGCTTCGGCGCGGTGACGCGTGCGGGCACCGGTGGCTCGCCCTCGCGTTCCCACCATGCACCGCGGCCCCGGGCGGCCCACACGCGCTCGCGCATCGCGGGAAGCTCGCATGCGCCCGCGACCACGCGCCGCGAATCACCAGCGACCCGTTCGAGCCCGATCAGCACGCCGTACAGCGGGACGCCGTGCGCGAACGAGACGGTCCCGTCGATCGGGTCGATCACCCAGTCCCATCCTGACGTCCCCGGCTCGTGGCCGTGCTCCTCGCCCAGCAGCCCGTCCTGCTGGAACTCCGCGCGCAGCGTCCGCCGGATGAGCGTCTCGCACGCGCGGTCCGCCTCGGTCACGGGGCTCGCGTCGGCCTTGCGCTCCACCGCGAGCGCGGGATGCTGGAAGTACGTGAGCGTCAGCCGCCCGGCGCGCTCAGCCACCGCGCGCATGACGGCCACGCGGCGGTCGAGTGCTGCGTCGTCCATGCGGCGGAGCGTACCGATGCCGCGAATCGCGGAATCGTCCCGCTCGCGCATGGTGCACGCGCGCGCGAACCTGCGTCCCATGCGAGCAATCGACGTCGCCGAACGCCTGACTGACGACTTCTGCGCGCGCACCGGGGTCGACGGCGGCGGCGACCCGGGCCGCCGGTACCTCTGGACCGACGCGCTCGCGGTCGAGGCGTGCGTGACGCTCCACGCGCGCACGGGCATGCACCGGCACCTCGAGCGCGCGATCCACCTCGCCGAGCTGGTCCACCGCGTGCTCGGGCGGCACCGCCCCGACGACCGGCGCACGGGCTGGATCAGCGGCCTCGACGAGGCGTCGGGCGAACGGCGCCCCACGGCGGGTGGCCTCCGCATCGGCAAGCACCTGCCCGAGCGGGCCGCGGGCGCCCCCCGCGACGACGGCCTCGAGTGGGATCGCGACGGCCAGTACTTCCACTACCACACGCGGTGGATGCATGCGCTGTGCGACCTCGCCGAGGCGACCGGCGACGTGCGGTGGTCGCACCACGCCATCGACCTCGCACACGCGTCGTGCGCGGCCTTCGTGGTGCAGCCCGGGTCCCTCGGCGGCGCCCGCCCGCGCATGCACTGGAAGATGAGCATCGACCTCTCGCGCCCCCTCGTCGCGGCGATGGGGCACCTGGATCCGCTCGACGGATTCGTCGCGCTCGCGCGCGTCCAGGCCTCGGTGCCGGAATCCGACCCCGAACGCGCCCGCCTGAACGGGCACCTGGCCGCGCTGCGGTCGGCGTGCGACGAGGTGCCCACCTTCGCCACCTCCGACCCGCTGACGCTCGGCGGGCTGCTGGAGGCGTGCGGGCACTTCACCGACCTCGTCGCGGAGGGCGAGCATCCGTTCGACGACGTGCTCGGCCGCGCGCTGGCCGACGCGCGGTGCGGCGTCGATGCCTTCGCGGGCGGGGGTTGGATGCTGCGCCCGCTCGATGCGCGGCTGCCGTTCCGCGAGCTCGGCCTCGCGATCGGCCTGAAGCGCGTGACGCCGATGCTGCGCGCGGCGAAGACCGCACCGAGCCGGTTCCGCGACGGGTGGACCGCGTCCGAGCTGCTCGCGAGCCTCGAGCCGATGGCGGCCCACGCGTCGCTCGCGCGGCGCATCGAGGAGGCGTGGGCCTCGCACGCGGCGCAGTCGCACGCCTCGTGGCGCGAGCATCTCGACATCAACGCCGCCACGCTCGCCACGTGCCTGGCCGACCGCGCGCAGGCTCGGCGACCCGTGCGTCCCGCGGCGTAGAGGCTTCAGGCCGCGCGCGCCGGGGCGGCATCACGGCCGGGAAGCAGCGCGGCCGGGAGCGCCGCGATCGCTCCGAGCACCAGGAACAGCGTCACCCGGAAGGCCGTGTCCGCCGCGCGGTGCATCCCGTCGAAGGCGGCGCGCGCCGTCGCCGCGGCCTCGCGGTCGCCGTCCTCGACGGCCTTCCAGTACGAGAAGAGCTCCGCGTTCATCGCGGGCGCGGTCCAGGCGCGCCAGGCGAGCAGCGCCGCGGCGATCGCCACGCACGCGACGAACGCCGCGCGGAACGCCCGCACGCCGCGGAACCCGCCGCAGCGCACCAGCCGCACGGTGCACGTCACGGTGGCCGCGGCCATCGTGAACTGCACCCAGTCGCTCGCGGTGAAGACGGGGGCAAGCATGCGGCCCGCGGCCCAGCGTCCCATCTCGGCGGTGTCGCCCGCGAAGAAGGCGTCCACGGAGTGCATGGAGATGCCCATGCGGGGCAGCGACGTGAATGCCGCCATCGCGGCCGCGCCCGCCGCGGCGATCGCGGCGAACCAGCATGCGAGCGCGACGGAGAGCAGGGTGGCGGTGGGGCGCATGGCAGCCGTACAGTACCGCGCGCCATGGCCAGTCTCGACCTCCGTCGCGCCCGTGCGGCTCTCCTCGCGACCCTCTTCGCGTCCGTCGCCCTGCTCGCGTCGCCCGCCGTCGCGTCGCCCGTCCAGGACGGCGCCGAGGAGGAGTCGCCCGCCGAGGAGATGATGCAGATCCCCGACGACGAGGCGGTCGCGCGCGGCAGCGACACCCCCCGGAACGCGGCGTTCACGTTCATCGTGCTCGCGCGCGACGGCGACTGGCACGACGCCGCCGACATGCTCGAGCGCCCGTCCGCGGGCTGGCCCGAGGGCGTCACCGGCGAGCGCATCGCGCGCGCCCTCAAGAGCATCCTCGACCACCGGCTGTGGCTCGATTTCCCGAGCGTCCCGGGCGCCTCGGCGAACGCCCCCGGCGCGCCGGGGCGCGTCAACGTCGGCGTCGTCGACACGCCCGAGACCGTGCTCGAGGTCGAGATGGTGCGCGTCGACGACCGGTGGATCTTCACCGCGGCCACCGTCGAGGGCGTGCCCGCGCTCGCGCGCGCGATCGACGTGTGGTGGGTGTCTGCCTTGCCGGAGTTCCTCGTCAACATCCGGATCGCCGAGATCGACCTGTGGCAGTGGATCGGCCTCGTCGCCATCGGCGCGGCCGGCCTCGTCGTCGGGTGGGGCATCACCTGGCTCCTGCGCCACGGCATGCTCAGCGTGCTCGGACCGGCGGTGCAGCCGCTCATCACGGTGCTCACCCCGCTCGTCTTCCTGCTCTCGGTGGTCGCGATGCGCGTCGCGCAGCCCTTCCTCGTCCTGAGCGCGCCCGCCCGCGAGAACCTCTCGCTCGGCTCGCGGGCGGCGATGGTGTTCGTGGTTGCGTGGCTCCTGGTGCGGTGGATCCGCGTCATGGCCATCGCCGTCGAGCGGCAGATGGCCCGGCGCGGCATCGCCGACGGCGCCTCGATCGTCCGCATCGGCCGCGCGGCGGCGATCGGCATCGTGTGGCTCCTGGGCATGGCGGCGGCGCTCCAGATCTTCGGGCTCGACCTCTCGACCGTGATCGCCGGCCTCGGGATCGGCACGGCCGCCATCGCGCTCGCGTCGCAGCAGACCCTCGCCAACCTCTTCGGCGGCGCCTCGGTGGTCGCGGACCAGGTGCTGAACGTGGGCGACACCTGCAAGATCGACGGCAACATCGCCACCGTCGAGCGGATCGGCGTTCGATCGACGCAGCTTCGCACCGCCGACCGCACGGTGCTCGTCGTCGCCAACGGCGACCTCGCGCAGTCGCGCATCGAGAAGATGAGCGCGCGCGACGGGTTCCGGCACGTCGCGACGATCGGCGTGCGCTACGAGACGCCGCCCGACACGATGCTCGCGATCGTGGCCGACCTCGAGAGGCGCCTCCGCGAGGAGCCGCTCGTCGACCAGGCGTCGGTGATGGCGCACTTCGTCGGCTTCGGCGAGAGCTCCCTCAACATCGAGGTGCGGGCCATGTTCCGCACGCTCGACATGCCGACGTACCGCGCTGCCGTCCAGCGCGTGAACGTCGACGTCATGCGCATCGTGGTCCGTCACGGCTCGGGCTTCGCCTTCCCCTCGCGCACCGTCTACATGGCCCAGGACACAGGGGTCGGGAGCAAGTGAGGCGCGCCGGCTCGGAGCACGGCGCGCGGTCCGGCACGGCCTCGGGCGCGGCGCTTGCGGGGTGCATCGCGCTCTGCGTCGTCGGCGGCGCCGCGAGCGGCCTCGCGACGCCGCCCGGCGACTGGTACGCGTCGCTCGCGAAGCCGTCGTGGACCCCGCCCGGGTGGCTCTTCGGTCCGGTGTGGACCGCGCTGTACGCCATGATGGGAGTCTCCGCGTGGAGGCTGTGGCGGATGCTCGGCCGCGCGCCGGGCGCGGGTCGGTCGCTCGTCCTCTTCGGCGCGCAGCTTGCCTTCAACTTCGCGTGGACCCCCGTCTTCTTCGGGATGCGTGCGCCGGGAGCGGCCCTCGCGGTGATCGTCGTGCTGTGGGCGTTCATCGCGGCGACCATCGCGTCCTCGTGGCGGGTCGACCGCGCCGCGGGCGGGCTCCTGGTGCCGTACCTGGCCTGGGTGACCTTCGCCACGGCCCTGAACGCGGCCATCTGGCGTATCAACTGATCGGTTCGGGCATGAAGCACGCGGGTTTCCGTGGACCCTGGCGCGACCCTGCGCTACCGTGGATCCCATGACGCCGACCGTGACCTCGATCCGCGGGACCCGAGCGGCCATGGGCCTCCTCGCGTGCGCGCTCGCCTTCGCGACCGCCGCGCGCGCACAGGATCTTTCGCAGCCCGGGCCGCGCACCGCCGCGCAGCGCGGCGTCACGGTGGTGCGCTCGGGCGGCTCGACCTTCGCGGCCACGGTCCACTACCCGGCCGTCGCGGCCGCCTCGGGAAGCGCCGTCGACCTCGCCAACGGCCCGTACCCGATCGTCGCGTTCGGGCACGGCTTCGTGACGCCGGTCGAGCAGTACGCGAGCACGGCCGCGCACCTGGCGTCGTGGGGCTGCATCGTGGTGCTGCCCGAGACGCAGGGCTCGATCCTCCCCAGCCACTCGGCCTTCGCGGACGACCTCGTCAGTGCGCTCGACTGGTTCGCGGCGCAGGGCTCGGCCGCCGGCTCGCCGTGGGCCGGCGCGGTCGCGGGCGACCGGCGCGGCGTGATGGGCCACTCGATGGGCGGCGGGTGCGCGCTCATCGCGGCCGACCGCGACCCCTCGATCCGCTGCGTGGTGCCGATGTCCGCCGCCGAGACGAGTCCTTCGTCGACCACCGCGTGCCTCGGTGTCTCCACCGCCACGCGCATCATCAACGGCAGCCAGGACACCATCGTCAGCCCGTCGACCAACGTCCCGATGTTCGCGAACCTGCGCGGGCCGTCGCAGCTGGTCACGATCGCGGGCGGGTTCCACTGCGGGTTCATCGACAGCCCGATCCTGTTCTGCGACAGCGGCTCGATCAGCCGTGCGGCGCAGCTTGCGATCGTCCGGCGCGAGGTCACCGAGTTCCTGCGGCTCTACCTCTCGGGCGACGGCATCCGGTGGGACGCCGTGTGGGGCGCGCCCGGGACCGCCGACGGCGTGACGCAGCAGGGTCGCCAGACGCCCGACCTCGACGGCGACGGGCGCATCGATGGCACCGACCTCGGGCTGATGATCGCCAACTGGGGCAATCCGGGCCGCGGCGACCTCGATGGCGACGGGTCGGTGTCCGGCACCGACCTCGGACAGCTCCTTGCGGGTTGGTCGACCTGAACGAGCGCCCGCTCAGTCGCCCGTGCCTGGGCGGTCGCGTACGTATTCGACGGCCGTCAGCACGGCGCCCGTGACGCCGAGCGCGAGGCCCGGGACGAACGTGCACATGGCGAGGATTCCGGGCCCCACGGGGTTGGGGTTCGGGTCGTCGGTCCAGCCGAGCGCCGCCGCCGTGATGATCGCCAGCAGCGGGCCCGTACCGAGGACGACCACCGCGATCCCCACCCAGACGAGCCGGTGCACGCGGAGTCGTCGGCGGAACGGATCGGGCCCGGCCATGCGGCGAAGGCTATGCGCCTCGGGGCGTGGGCGCGCGCGACGCCGCACCCCGCATCCTGAGCGCGGCCCCCACGAGGAGGATCAGGACCGGCACCTCGACCAGGGGCCCCACCACCGTCGCGAAGGCCGTGCCCGACGAGATGCCGAAGACCGAGATCGCCACCGCGATCGCGAGCTCGAAGTTGTTGCCGCTCGCCGTGAAGGCGAGGGTGGTCGCGCGCTCGTACTCGGCGCCGGCGCGCCGGGCCATGAGGAACGAGGCGAAGAACATGACCACGAAGTAGATGACGAGCGGCACGGCGATCCGCAGGATGTCGGCCGGGCGTTCGACGATTCGGTCGCCCTGGAGGCTGAACATGACCACGATCGTGAAGAGGAGCGCCACCAGGGTGACCGGCGCGATGCGCGGCAGGAAGCGCTCGCGGTACCAGGCATCTCCCTTCGCGCGTCGCAGCGCGATGCGCGTCAGCATGCCCGCGACGAACGGCACGCCGAGGTAGAGGGCGACGCCCGCGAGGATGTCCGTCATGCGCACGTCGACCTGCACGCCCTCGAGGCCCACGACGGGCGGCAGCCACGTCATGAAGAACCACGCGTACGCGCCGAAGAAGAGCACCTGGAAGACGCTGTTGAACGCGACGAGCCCGGCCGCGTACTCGGCGCTTCCCTTGGCGAGGTCGTTCCAGACGAGCACCATCGCGATGCACCGCGCGAGTCCCACCATCACGAGGCCCATCATGTACTCGGGGCGGTCGTGCAGGAACGCGGCGGCCAGCGCGAACATCAGGACCGGGCCGACCACCCAGTTCTGGACGAGCGACAGCGCCAGCACCTTGCGGTCGGCGAACACGCGCGGAAGCTCCTCGTACCGCACCTTCGCGAGGGGCGGGTACATCATCAGCACCAGGCCGATCGCGATCGGGACGTTGGTGGTGCCCACGGTCACCGCCTCGGCGGCGTCGGCGATGCCGGGCACCAGCCGCCCGAGCGCGACGCCCGCGGCCATCGCCAGGAAGATCCAGAGCGTCAGCCAACGGTCGAGGAACGAGAGGCGGCTCGGGCCGTCGCCGTCGCACGGGGCGCAGGGGGCCGGTTCGCGGCTCGGGACCGGCGTGGCCGGTCGCGGGGCGCTCATGGCTTCCTCGCCGTCACGTCGAGGCTCGTCACGAAGTCCTTCGGCGCCGTCCCCTCAGGCAGGGCCGACATGATCTTCAGGTAGAGGGGGTCTTCCCAGCGCGTGAGGGACTCTACGTAGCCGGGCTTCGGCGACGCCATGACGTCCTCGAGCCCCGCGGCGGCCGCGGCGGCGCGCACCTCCTCCACGAGCACGGCGCCGGCCACGCACCCCACCAGCGCCTCGAGGTCGGCGCGGACGGCCTCGGGCAGCGGTCGAAGAAGCGCAAGGTCGGAGACCGCCACCCGTCCGCCCGGGCGCAGGACGCGTGCGATCTCGCGCCACGCCTGCGCCTTGTCCGGCGACAGGTTCATCACGCAGTTGGAGATCACGACGTCGACGCTCGCATCGGCCACCGGCAGGTGCTCGATCTCGCCGAGCCGGAACTCCACGTTCGCGAGTCCCGTGCGCTGTGCGTACATCGCGACGTTGCGCCGTGCCTTCGCCACCATCTCGAGTGTCATGTCGACGCCGATCACCCGGCCGGAGGCTCCCACCTTGGCCCCCGCGATGAAGCAGTCGAAGCCCCCGCCGGCCCCCAGGTCGAGCACCGTCTCGCCGGCCCGGAGCGACGCCAGCGCCGTCGGGTTGCCGCACGAGAGGCCCATGTTGGCGCCCTCGGGCGCCGCGGCGAGCTCGGTCGCGGAGTACCCGATCGCGCCGGCGAGCTGCTCGGGAGTGAACGTGGCCGGCCCGCAGCACCCGCCGCCCGCGGCGCCGCCGCAGCAGCCGCCCGGCTCCGGCTGCTGCAACGCCGACCACGAGCCCGTGATCGCGATGCGTGCGTAGCCGCCTCGGACCTGCTCGTGGACGTCGGGTCGGTCGGTGTCGGTCATCGGAGCTCCTCGGGGATGCGTGCCACGAACGCTCGGATCTCGTCGCGCACGCGGCGGTAGTGGGGCATGGCCTCGTCCTCGGTGGCGGCCCCGGCGGCCAGCCGCGGCGGGTCGTCGAACCCGGCATGGATCACGCGCGCGCCCGGGAGGGCGGGGCACGCCTCGTGGGCCGAGTCGCAGACGGTGAACACCACGTCGAACCCGGCGCCGATGTCCTCGGGCCGCTTCGACCGATGGCCTGCGATGTCGACGCCGGCCTCGGCCATCGCGCGCACGGCGAGCGGGTTGAGCCCGTGCGGGTGCGTGCCGGCGGAATGCGCCTCCACGCGATCCGCGAGGAGCGCCTTGGCCCAGCCCTCGGCCATCTGGCTCCGGCACGAGTTGCCGGTGCAGAGGAAGAGCACGCGGATGCGACGATCAGCAGCGGCCACGGCAGGCCTCCCTTCCGGGGCGCGCGGCCGGCGTGCATTCCTCGATGGCATCGGCGAGCGAGCGAAGCGTCGAGGTGAGCTGCGCGTACCGCACCGAGTAGGACACCGTGCGCCCCTCGCGGACGGGCTCGGCCAGGCCGGCGCGCGCCAGCGCCTGGAGGTGGCGCGAAACCACCGAGAGGTCCACCGAGCAGCACTCCGCGATCTCGCCGACCGCGCAGGGACGGGCGCACTTGATGAGGCACGCCAGCAGCTTGACGCGCGTGGGGTCGCCGAGCGCCTTGAAGAACGCCGGGTCGAGCAGCCCGTCCACCGGCCGGCAGCACGCGTTCGCCTGCCGAGGCGTCATGGCTCGTCGCTTGCATGCTTGCACCATGGTGCAAGTTTAGGCGATTCCGTCGCGTCCCGCCTCCGCCAGCCGCCTGCCGTGCGCGAGCAGCGCGTCCTGCTCGGCCTGCGTGAAGGTCCGTGCCCCCGCGTTCGCCACCCCCACCACGCCGACGAGCGTTCCGTCGGGCGCGATGCACGGCGCCGTGATCGCGCCCTCCATGCCGGTCGCCCGCGCTCCCGGGCGCGCCTGGCCGCTGGCGTCCGACTGCAGGGTGCACACGGTGACGCAGGTGCGCCGCTCGGCGGCGAGCCCCGCAAGCCCCTTGCCCACCGGGATCACGCGGATCGCGTCCATGACGGGAGGCGGGAACGCGCCGATCACGGCCGCGAGGTGCAGCCGGCCGTCCGCTCCGAGGCGGTGGACCGTGCCGGTCTCCGCACGCAGGTCATCGATGATCTCGCGCAGCGCGCGTGCGTCGTCCATGCCCGCAGCGTAGCGCTGCCGCCGTCAGCGGCCGGCGTCCGCCTCCGCGGGCTCGAACCGGGCGCAGGGGCCCCGCTCGCCGTTGAGCGTGAGCACGGGGCCGCGCGGCCCGGCACCCACCGAGAACGACCGCACGCCCTCGAGCATCGCGGTGAACGCGCGCTCGAGCTCCATGCGCTCGGGCGGGCCCGCCATGCGCGTCGCGCCGACCGGGCCGAAGCGCAGCGGCTCGGGCTGTGCGATGGCGTTCCCGGGCTTCGCCTCGGCGAAGTAGCGGTTGACGCCCGCGAAGCCCGACGCGCGCCCGTCGGCGCCGATGCGAAGGGAGGGCGGCCGATCCGTGACGTCGACCTTCGCGCCGCCGGGGCCGATGAGCTCGGTGCAGCGCCACTCGACCGCGTCGATCCGCGGGAGCGCCGCGGCGGCGCCCGGGCCGCCCGGGGCGGTGACGCCGCCCGTCGTGCCGCACGCGGCGAGCGTCGAGGCGAGGACGGCGGCGAGCGCGGCGGACGCGAATCGGGCGATGGGCATGCGGGGCAGGGTACCGGGCGGCCCGCGCCGACGGTCGCGGGGCTATCGTCAACGCATGGACCCCTGCACTCCCTACCGCGACGCGCACGCCTGGCTGCGCTGGCTCACCGGCCGCACGCTTGACGCCTGCGAGGCGCTCACGCACGAGGAGCTCCACCGCGCGTTCCCGATCGGGATCGGCAGCGTGCATGCGACGCTCGTGCACCTGGCGGGCGCCGAGCGCATCTGGATCTCCGTGCTCGAGCAGGATGACGCGGGCATCATGATGCCGCCCGCGGCCGAGCTTCCCGACGTCGCGTCGATCCGGGCGCATCTGGCGGCCAGCCGCGTGCGCTGGGACGCGTACCTTGCCGGTCTCGTGCCCTCCGAGCTGGCCCGGATGGTCGAACGTCACCGCGACGGACGCGTGTTCCGCCAGACGGTCGCGGACTCCATCATGCAGGTGCCGACGCACGCGCTGTACCACAACGCGCAGCTCTCGTTCATGTTCCGCTCGATGGGCCGGTCGCTCCCGGACTCGGCGTGGATCATGTGGGGGCGCGAGCGCGCGGGGGCCTGACCGGCGTGTTCCTCTTGGGTTCGTGCGTTGGCAGCGAAGTGCAGTGCTTCCGGCGGCGCGGACCTCGGGAAGCTCGTGGGCGAGTGGGGCCCGGGCCACGGCGTCGGCGACATCAACGGCAACGGCACGGTCGACGGCGTCGACCTCGGCATGCTGCTTGCGGCGTGGGGGCCGGTGGACTGATCCGCGGTTGGTCGAGGCTCGCGCGGAACGCGAGGGGCGATGATCGCATGCGAACCGCGGCGGTTACGATTGTCGCGTGAGCCCATTTGCCTCCGCTGACTTCAGGTCCTTGCTCGGAGCCATTCGCGCAGAAATGCCGACCCTCCGCGCCATGGGCGTGCTTCACATCGGCGTCTTCGGATCGAGGGCGCGAGGTGCAGGTCGCCTCGACTCCGATGTCGACGTGGTGGTGGAGTTCGAGGCGCACCGCGACCTGCTCGACTTGGTGGCGGTGAAGCAGCACCTTGAATCGGTCCTTGGGCTTCCGGTGGACGTGACCACGCCGAGCGGGCTCCGGGATTCGGATCGTCCGGCGATCCTTCGGGACCTCCAGATATGCCGCGTAGCGAGGCGCAGCGGCTGCAGGACATGCGCGACGCATGCGAGCGGATCGCGGGCTTCCTGGCGGGCATGGACCTCGAGTCGTTCCGCCGCCTCCCGCGGCACTCTGCCGCTTGACCCGCGCTTTCTCCGGCGGACGAGCTCCCCATGACCGCCCGCAAGGCCGCCCCACGTTCCGCGAAGCGCGCGCGCAGCGCCGCCCCCGCCGCGGGGTCGGCGAAGCCGCCGCGCCTCCTCTCGGGCGGCAACCCGCAGGTCGCCAAGGCCGATGGCGACGGGCCCGTGCAGATGTACATCGACGCGATGCCCGGATGGAAGCGCGACGTCGGCCGCACGCTCGACGCGATCATCACGCGCACGGTGCCGGGCGTGCACAAGGCCGTGAAGTGGAACTCGCCGCTCTACGGCGTCGAGGGCAAGGGCTTCTTCCTCGGCATCCACTGCTTCACGAAGTACGTGAAGGTGGCGTTCTTCCGCGGCGCCGCGTTGAAGCCGCTGCCGCCCGGCGAGAGCAAGGACCCGCACACGCGGTACCTCGACATCCGCGAGGGCGAGCCGCTCGACGGGGCGCAGTTCGCGCGCTGGGTGAAGCAGGCGAG
>CAMDUT010000025.1 GCA_945877905.1 Phycisphaera mikurensis NBRC 102666
GGGGCCATGACCCCGCGGACCACGCGTTGGTGGCCTACGGGGGCGCCGGCGGGCAGCATGCGTGCGCCGTGGCGGAGTCGCTCGGACTCACGCGCGTGCTGGTGCCTGCGAACGCGGGGTTCGTGAGCGCCGACGGTGCGATGCGGGCCCCGCGCCGCCACGTCGAGTCACGCGCGGTGCGCGAGCCGCTCGGCACCGCCGACGCGACGGCGCGTGCGCTCGACGCGTGCGCGCGGGCCGCGCGCGCGGCGACGGGCGACGGCGACGCCGGGAACGACGTGCGCGAGCGATGGACCGTCACGCTCCGGCGCGCGGGACGCGCGGGCACCCTCGATGCCGACGTGCCGCCGGGAACGGTCGTCGCCGCCGGGCTCGCGTCGCACGTCATGCGTGCGGCGCACGCACGGTTTGCGCCGGGCGCCGCGGCGCACGAAATCGAGGTGGACGCCGTGCGGGTCGAGGCGTCATGCACGCCCTGCCCGGCCCCCGCCGCGCCGCCCGGACGGCGCGTGCACGGCGCGAACGGTGGGCAGGCGTGGGGAGGCGAGCCGATCGACGGTCCATGCGTGGTCGAGGAGCCCGGCGCGGCGATCGTGGTTCCCGGGGGCTGGCGGGCGTCGGCCGAGCCGAACGGCGGGGGCGTCGCGATCGATCACGTCGCCCCGGGCGCGCCGGCCGAGGCCACGGTCGACGTGGTGGCCGCGCGCCTGAGCGGCATCGCCGGCGACATGGCCGCCGCGCTGCAGGCCAGCGCACGCAGCCCGAACGTGCGCGACCGCCTCGACTTCTCCTGCGGCATCGTGACGCCCGCGGGCGAGCTGTGCGCCAACGCGCCCAACATCCCGGTGCACCTGGGCGCGCTTGGCGCATGCGTGCGCGCCATGATGCCCGAGGTGGCGGGCGTGCGAGGTCGCACCATGCTCGTCAACCACCCCGCGTTCGGTGGCTCGCACCTGCCGGATCTCACGGTCGTGCGCCCCGTGCACGCGCGGGACGGCGCGCTCCTCGGGTTCGTCGCCGCGCGTGCGCACCACGCCGAGGTCGGCGGCACGCGCGCCGGTTCGATGCCGCCCGATGCGCGGTCGCTCGCCGAGGAGGGCGTGACGATCGCGCCGATGGACGTCGCGGAAGGCGGGGTCCTTCGCGAGGGCGCGCTCCGCGCCGCGCTTGCGCAGGGACCGTGGCCCTCGCGCGACCCTGGTCTCAACGTCGACGACGTGCGTGCCGCCGTCGAGGCGACCGAGCTCGGTGCGCGGCGCCTCGAGGCGCTGGCCTCGGACCTTGCGGGCGCGGGGCGCCTGCACGCGGCGATGGAGGCGCTGCTTGCGCGCAGCGCCGCCCGCACTCGCACCGTGGCGCGCCGCGTGCCGGAACGGGGACTCAGGCACGAGGAGACGCTCGACGACGGATCGCCCATTCGCGTGCGCATCGACCGCGATGGCGACGGGGTCGCGATCGACTTCACCGGCTCGGCCGGCATGCGCACCGACACCCTGAACGCCCCGCTCGCGGTGACGCGAAGCGCGGTGCTCTACGCGCTGCGCGTGCTCGCGGGGCTCGACGAGGCCCTGGACGAGCAGCGCGCGCCCCTCAACGAGGGGTTCTTGCGCGGCGTGCGACTCACCGTGCCGCCCGGCATGCTGAACCCGCCGTTCGAAGCGGACCCCGCGCGCTGCCCCGCCGTGTTCGCGGGCAACACCGAGCTCAGCCAGCGCACGGTGGACGCCGTGCTCGGCGCGTTCGGGGCCGTCGCGCAGAGCCAGGGCACCATGAACAGCCTGACGCTCGCGGGTGCGGGATTCGCCGTCTACGAGACCCTGGGCGGCGGCGCCGGCGCCGCGGCGGGCACCCCGGGCCCCGACGCCGTGCACTCGCACATGACCAACACCCGGCTCACCGACCCGGAGGTGCTCGAGCGGACGTCGCCCCTGCGGCTGGAGGTCCTGTGCGTGCGCGAGGGCTCCGGCGGCCGGGGCACCGAGCGCGGCGGGAACGGCATGGTGCGCCGCATCCGGGCGCTCGCCGCGTGCGAGGCGTGCGTCGTGGCGCAGCGACGGCACGCGGGGCCGGCGGGAGCGGCGGGCGGCGGCGCGGGAGCGCCCGGCACGCAGCGCGTCATCCGTGCCGACGGGACGGGCGACCCGATCCCGGGGTCGACGAGCGTCGCGCTCGGCGCGGGCGACGCGGTCGAGGTCGAGACCCCGGGCGGAGGAGGATGGGGAGCGCCGGTCAGCTGAGCTCGACGCGCTCGATGCGGTTGGCGAGCCCGGTGTCCTCGCTGATCTCGACGAACACGCCGCACACGCGCGGGTCGCCCTGCGCCATCTCGTAGTGCACGGGCAGGCCCGTGGTCATGTGGCGCAGCACCGCGTCGGTGTCGCGGCCGATCACGGAGTCGTACGGCCCGCACATGCCGACATCGGTGATGAACCCCGTGCCCTTGCGGAGGATGCGGGCATCCGCCGTGGGGACGTGCGTGTGCGTGCCGACCACCAGCGCGGCACGGCCGTCGCAATGCGCGGCGATCGCGGCCTTTTCGCTCGTGGCCTCCATGTGCGCCTCGACGACCACGATCGGCCGGCGCTCGGGGATCGAGGCGAGCACCTCGTCCACCGCCGCGAAGGGGTCGTTCGCGGGAAGCGGGAAGAAGATGCGCCCGAGCACCGTGCACACGTAGATGTCGCGGGTGCGGTTCCCGGATGCGGGGATCCGCGACCAGCGCTTGCCGGGTGCGCGCACCGACAGGTTCGCCGGGCGCGCGATCGGCTCCTCCGGCTGCTCGAGGAGCGACACCACCTTGGGGTCTCGGAAGACGTGGTCCCCGAGGGTGATCGCGTCGATGCCCCACGCCCGGAAGGTGCGGTAGAGCTCAGGCGTCAGGCCGGAGCCGTTGCGGGCGTTCTCGGCGTTGGCCACGAGGACGTCCGGCGCCCACCGATCGCGGAGCGCGGGAAGGTGCCGCTCGAGCGCCGCCTTGCCGGGGGCCCCGTTGATGTCCCCGAGGAAGACGAGCTTGACGACGCGTCCCATGCGCTACACTGTATCGGCTCTCGGAGCGCAGCATGCCTGGGGCGGCGCGGCGGACGGCCGCGCCCCGCGATGGGCCCATCGATGCAGACGACGTCATTCAAGATCGGCGAGAAGGTTCGCCATTGCAAGCGCCCCGAGTGGGGCGTCGGGTCGATCGCCAAGATCGAGGTCATCACGCGCGACGGCCGGCCCGACCGGCGCATCTGGATCCGCTTCCCCGGCGTGGGCGAGAAGACCGTCCTCGCGAGCATGGCCGAGCTCGAGCACGCGGACGGCGGGGACGTGCTGCCCGGCGCGCCGACCCTCGCGGACCTGCACGCGCAGGCGGACTCGGGATGGCTCGGCGAGATCTCCAAGCGCAAGCCCGAGGACCTGATGGTGAAGCTTCCGGACACGGCGACCGACCCGTTCGTCCCGCTGCGCCGCCGGCTCGAGTTCGTGCTGGGGCTCTACCGCTTCGACGCGCACGGCAAGCTGATCGAGTGGGCGATCGCGCAGAGCGGCCTCAACGACCCGATGAGCCGGTTCAGCCGCCACGACCTCGAGGCGTTCTTCCAGCGATGGAAGTTCGCGCTCGACGCGCAGCTCGGCAAGCTGCTCCAGGAGGCTCGTCGCGAGCCGGGCACGCTCGAGGCCGCCGCGAAGGGCGCCCCGCCCGCGGCGCAGGCCGCGGTGCGCCGCATCTCGGCGTACCGCTGAACGCGTCGGTCGCGCGGGCGTGCCGTTAGCATCCCCGCCATGAACAGCGCGATGGAGATTCCGATCGCACGGCGCCTCAAGAACGCCCAGCGGTACCGCGAGGTGCTCGGGGTGCTCGCTCGGTACGGGTTCGCGAGCTTCGTGGCCAAGAGCGGGTTCGCCCCGCTGCGCAAGGCCAACGCCGACTGGCTGTACAGCCGCGACGGGACGACCGACCTGTCTTCGGCGCCCATGGAGGTGCGCCTGCGCAAGGCCATGGAGGAGCTGGGACCGACCTTCATCAAGATCGGCCAGATCCTCTCGACCCGGCGCGACCTCATCCCCGACTCGCTGGCGGACGAGTTCGCGAAGCTGCAGGCCGACTGCCCGAAGATCCCCTTCGACCGGGTCCGGGCGGCGCTCGACGAGCAGCTCAAGGGCCGCACCGACGAGCTCTTCCAGTGGATCGACCCCGAGCCGATGGCCGCCGCCAGCATGGCGCAGGTCCACTCGGCGATCTGGAAGGACGGCAGCGAGGTCGTCATCAAGCTGCTGCGCCCTGACGCCGCCGACCAGATCGAGGCCGACATGGAGGCCCTGGCGTTCGTCGCCCGCCTCACCGAGGACCGGCTCGCGCAGTCGGGCTTCAGCCCCACCGAGATCGTGGAGGAGTTCCGCGAGGAGCTGCGCCGCGAGACCAACCTCACCATCGAGGCGCGCTCGACCGACCGCATGCGCCGCTCGTTCGCGGACGACCCGGGCATCAGCTTCCCGCACGTCTACTGGGAGGCCACCACGCCGGGCGTGCTCACGATCGAGCGCGTGAAGGGCCGGCTGCTCGCGCGCACGCCGTACCAGTCGATCCCGCTCGAGATCCGGCAGAAGATCATCGGCAACGGCGCCCGCGCCGTCTTCCGGCAGACGCTTGAGCTCGGCTTCTTCCACGCCGACCCGCACCCGGGGAACATCTTCGTCCACGACGACGGGCGCGTGACGTTCATCGACTGCGGCATGGTCGGGAAGATCGGCCTGGACGCGCGCACCCGCATCGCGGAGCTGGTGTTCGGCGTGGCCACCGGCGACGCGCGCCTGGTGATGCGCGCGGCCATGAAGATGGGGAACGTCGAGCCCGACTCCATCGACGAGCGCGCGCTGCTCGACGACGTCCAGGAGGTGGTGGACCAGTTCGTCGGCAAGCCGATCGCGGAGATCGACATCGCGGCGGTGCTCGACAAGTTCTACCAGATCCTCCGCGACTACAAGGTGCGCTGCCCCGCCGACATGGTCATGCTCATCAAGGCGATGGGCACCATCGAGGGCGTGGCGCGCGACCTCGACCCCGACTACGAGATCATCGAGGCCGCCAAGCCGTTCATCTTCAAGCTGGTGAACGACCGCTACGCACCGAAGGCGCTCACGAAGCGCGTGCTCAACACGCTGTTCTCGTACGCCGAGCTGATCGACACGCTGCCGAAGCAGGTGAACGGCATCCTGCGCAAGCTGCGCCTCGGCGAGGCGAAGGTCAACTTCCACATCGAGGGCATCGAGAGATTCCGGATGTCCGTGGAGCACACGGCGACGACCGTCGCGTACGCGCTCCTCATCAGCGCGCTCCTGGTGGCGAGCTCGGTGCTCATCCACGCGACGCACGGGCAGCAGGACTCGGTGATCGGGACCCTCGGGCTCGGCGGATTCCTGCTCGCGGGCTTCCTGTCGCTGGGGCTGATCTGGGACATCTGGCGCACGCGGCGCGTGGTCCAGCGCGCCGTGAAGGACGAGGAGCGCGAGCAGAAGCGGGCGCGCTGATCCGCAGCAGGCGCGGGGCAAAACGAGCGCGGGCCCGGGCTCGCGACCCCACCCCACGTGGGAGTCGCGCTCCTCGAGGCCCGCTGCTGCCCCTGCGGAATGGGTGCACCGTACTCCCGGCAGGCGCAAATGCAAGCGGTTCGCGCGGCGAACTCCCGGATTCCGTGCGTCGGACGATTCAGGGATGGAAGCCGCACCGGGCGCCCGAACTTCTCGGAATCCAGTCGGTGTCCCGTGAACATCGGCCGAATCGGTGCCATAGTGGACGGATCCCATGCATCCACGCGCCCTGAAGACCTGCCTCGTGATCGCCTTCCTGCCCGCCCCGGCCCTCGCGCAGTTCGGCGACGCGCCCGAGTCCCCCGCCGTGGTCGCGCAAGCCGCGAGCGAGCAGGTCCAGCCGAAGGTGGTGGCGATCCCCGCGGGCGGCTTCTACGTGTCGTGGTACGACAACCGCTCGGGCGGGTACGACCCATGGGTGCAGCGCTTCGACGCCGACGGCCGGGGCCTGTGGCCGGGCGGCGGAGTGCAGGTCATCGACACGTCGTTCTCGAGCACCGAGGACTACGGGCTCACGATCGACGCCGCGGGCAACGCGGTGGTCGTGACCCGCGCGGACGCGGGCGGCCTGCGGATCATCGCGCAGGCGGTGTCGCCCGAGGGCGCCCTCCTCTGGGGAGCGTCCGGAGTCACCGTCTCGAGCACGGCGTCGGTCAACTCGCCGAAGGCCGGCCGCGCCGGAGACGGTGCGGCGGTGGCCGGCTGGACCGAGGGCAACCGCGCGAAGGTCATGCGCCTCAACGCGGACGGCACGAAGGCGTGGGCGGCGGCGGCCACGGTGACCGACGGCACCGCCACGACCATCCTGTCCGACCTGCAGCCGGGCGACGGCGACAGCGTGATCGCGTCGGTGGTGCGCTACACCACATTCACCGGCGCGAAGACGCTCCAGGTGCAGAAGTTCTCGGGGGCCGGCGCCGCGCAGTGGGCGAGCACGAACGTGCGCGTCTTCACGACAGGGAGCCTGCAGTTCGGCAACTTCCCGTCGTTCATCCCCGACGGCGCGGGCGGCGCCGTGTTCGCCTGGTACACGTCGAGCCCGCTGCAATGCTCGGTCCAGTGGGTCGCCGCCAACGGCAGCCTGAAGTTCGGCACCAACGGCGCGGCGGTGACCACCACGACGACGAACAACCGCGTCGACCCGGCCGTGGCCTTCGATGCCGCAAACCAGCGCGTCTGGGCCTCGTGGTCGCAGCAGGTGCCGAATTCGAGCATCTTCGGGGTGGGCGTCCAGGCGTTCGACGCCGGGGGCGCGCGCCAGCTCGGCGACTCGGGCGCGATGCTCGCACCGATGGCGACCGTCTACCAGTACGCGCAGAACCGCGCGTGCATGCTCGGCGGGGCCCCGGCGTTCACGTTCACGAAATCGACCGCGTTCGGCGCCGACGTGATCTACGCGCAGGCGCTCGCCGCGGACGGGACGCCGCTCTGGGCGGCGGACACGCAGGTCTGCGGCTCGAGCCCCGTGGGCCGGCCCGTGATCACGCCGATGTCCGGTGCGCAGCCTTGGGCCGCGGTGGTCTGGGAGACCGGCGGGACCGGGTCCGCCGACCTCGTCGCGCAGCGACTGAACGCGGACGGGTCGCTCGGCCCCGTCGCCGTTCCCCCGGTGCCCGGCGACCTCAACGGCGACTCCGTGGTGAACGGCATCGACCTCGGCATCCTGCTCGGGGCATGGGGGACGTCCGACGCGGCGGCGGACCTGAACGATGACGGCGTGGTGAACGGCGCGGATCTCGGCATCCAGCTCGGCAACTGGTCGACCTGAACCCGGTTCACCGTCCCGACGGTCCGCGCTCGGCGTGGTGACGCCACGCCCGTGCGAGACGCTCCTCGCTGACCGGAACGCGCGTCCGCAGGTCCTGCGCGAAGAGGCTCACGCGATACTCCTCGATCAGCTCGCGGAGGGGGCCGAGCACCGCGGTGTCGGACCCCTCAGCCGCGAGCGCCGCCTCGGCACGCGCCATCTCGTCCTCCCAGCGGGCCACCTGCGCCATCGACTGGCGGTCGCGCTCGGGGCCCGTCGAGCGAAGTCGGCGCGCCCGAACGGCCTGTGCCTCCAGCCAGCGGAGGAGCTCGGCCCAGCGCTCCATCGGCATCGCGAGCAGCGCACCCGGCGAGGCGAGGCGCACCACCGAGGCCCGGATGTCCTCCACCGACGCATGCCACGACGCGGGCACCGCGCCGTCGACGGCTTCGAGCGCGTCGAGCGCCCGCGCGGCGATGCGTCGCGCGGAGGCCGCCGCGGCCGTCGCGGCGTCACGCACGGCGTCCGCCCGGGCGTCCAGCCGCGCCTCGAACTCGGCGGGCGTGCGGACGATCGGCAGCCCATCGACGAACGCGGCGCCCGCCACGCATCGCTCGAGCGCATCGGCGAGGGCCGGTGCACCCGGCGCGCGGGAAATGCCGGCGGACGCAAGGCACGCCTCCTCGAACCCGGGCGAGAACTCCAGGTGATGGCGGATCGCCCCGCGCGCGGCGATCGCGAAGAGGGTCCGCAGGCCGGCCCGCGTGGCGCGCTCGGCGACGGACGGGTGGTCGAGGAGCCGGAGGTCGACGCGGTCGAAGCGGTCGACGAGCGCGGGCCACGCGGCGAGCGCGCGGCCCGAGGGCAACCGCGCCTCCACGCGCTCGGGAAGCAGGTCGAGGTCGAAGGCCCGCATTCCGTCGCGCGTCCACGTGCCGCCGAACGCAGCCGCGAGGTCGTCGCGCCGGCGCCCGGCACGCGCGGGCGCGAGGCGCGCGCGCAGCCCGGCCAGGTCATCGCCGCGCGCGACCACGGCGCCGTCGGCGTCGACCACCTCAAGGTGCAGCACCAGGTGCGACGGCAACTGGCGGAGGTCGAACGCGTCGGCACGGACCTCGATCCCGCCCACCGAGGAGAGGTACTCCGCCAGGCGGTCCCGCAGCTCGCCCTCGGCGAAGGGCATCGACTCGGCCGCCGCCTGCGCGAGCTCGCGCAGCGGGAAGAACCGCGTGCGCAACCCCTTGGGCAGGCTGCGCACGAGCGCCTCGATCTTGTCGGGGAGCATTCCCGGCACCAGCCACTCCAGGCGCGACGCCGACGCGCTCCAGAGGTCCTCGAGCGCGATGCGCGCGTGCACGCCGTCCGCGGCCGAACCCGGCTCGAGCGAGTAGCGCAGCTCGGCGACGGCGCCCTCGCCCGCCTCGATCCGGTCGGGGAACCGCGCGGCGATCGAGGGGTCGGGGGCCTCGCGGAGCAGGTCGCCCTCGGCCATGAAGAGGACGCGCGGGTCGCGGCGCTCGGCGCCGCGCCGCCATCGCTCGAAGGCGGGCAGGCTGTGGACCTCGGCCGGGACGCGCGCGTCGAAGAACGCGAACACGGCCTGCGGGTCGGCGAGCAGGCCCCGCTCGCGGCGCTTCGCCTCCATCGCCTCGATTCGCTCGCGGAGCGCCCGGTTGTGGCGGACGAACGGCGCGTCGAGGTCGCAGTCGCCCTCGACCAGGGCCGACTGGATCATGATGTCCCGCGAGGCCGCAGGGTCGACGGGGCCGTACGGGACGCTCCGCCGCGGGACCAGCGTGAGCTCGCCGAAGTGGACGCGTTCCCATGCGGCCACCTGCCCGGTGGCGCGCACCCAGTGCGGCTCGGAGAGCACCCGCTTCACCAGGTGCGGCGCCACGCGCTCGAGCCAGTCGCCCTGGACGCGCGCGAGCGTGCGGCCGAACCGGCGCGACGTCTCGACCACCTCGGCGGCCACGATCCAGCTGGGCGTGCGGCGCGCGAGCGCGGAGCCCGGGAACGCGGCAAACCGTGCGCCGGAGGCCGTGCGGTAGTCGCCGTCCTCCGTGCGCTGCCCAAGCTGCGAGGCGAACGCCGCCAGCGCGGCGCGGTGCACGCGCGCGGCGTCGCTCGACTCCGCAAGCGGCGGGACGCGGATCCCCAGGCGCTCCCCGAGCATCGCGCGCAGCTGCTCGTGGAGCTCGGCCCACTCGCGCATGCGCTGGTGCGACAGGAAGTGCTCGCGGCACCAGCGGCGAAGCGCGCTCGACCCTCGCTCGGCCGACTCGGCGCGCCACCGCCGCCAGAGCCGCAGCCACGACAGGAAGTCGCTCTCCTGGTCGCGCAGGGTCGCGTGCGCGAGGTCGGCGAGCCCGGCCTGCGCGGCAGGCCGCTCGCGAGGGTCCTGCACCGAGAGCGCCGCGGCGAGGACCACGCACTCGGCGAGCGCGCCCTCGTCGGCTCCGGCGAGCACCATGCGCGCCAGGCGCGGGTCGACCGGGAGCGCCGCGAGCCGTCGCCCGAGGGGCGTGAGCGCGCCCGCTCGGTCGAGCGCACCGAGCTCAGCCAGGGTCTCGAGGCCCTCCGCCACGGCGCGGGGGCTCGGGGCGTCGATGAACGGGAACCGCGCGACGTCGCCGAGGCCGAGCGCCTTCATGCGCAGGACGACGCTCGCAAGGTCGGTGCGCAGGAGCTCCGGCGGCGTGAACTCCTCGCGCGCGGCGTGGTCGGCCTCGCTCCACGTGCGGATGCAGATGCCCGGGCCCGTGCGCCCGCACCGCCCGGCGCGCTGCGCGGCGGAGGCGCGCGAGACGGGCTCCACGGGCAGCCGCAGCACGCGCGTGCGGCCGGACCAGCGCGCGATCCGCGCGACGCCCGAGTCGACGACGAAGCGGATGCCGGGGACCGTGATGCTGGTCTCGGCCACGTTCGTGGCGAGGATCACGCGCCGCGCGGGCCCCGTGCGGAAGACGCGCTCCTGCTCCGCCGCCGTCAAGCGGGCATGGAGCGGCAGCACCTGGCACGCCGCGAGCGAAGGCATGCGGGCGAGCGCGTCGGCCGCGTCGAGGATGTCGCGTTCGCCGCTCAGGAACGCGAGGACGTCGCCCGGGCCCTCGCCCACGCACTCCTCGATGCCGCGGAGCACGCGTTCCACCGCGGGGCGCTCGGGCTCGCCCTCGGGGTCGGGGCGCCAGCGCATCTCGATCGGGTGCAGCCGTCCGCCGACCTCGACGACGGGCGCGCCGCCGAAGTGCGCGCTGAACCGCTCGACGTCGATGGTGGCCGAGGCGACGATCACCTTCAGGTCCGGGCGACGGTGCAGCAAGCGCTTCAGGTAGCCGAGCAGGAAGTCGATGTTCAGGCTCCGCTCGTGGGCCTCGTCGACGATGATGGTGTCGCTGCGCAGGAACATCGGGTCGCGCTCGACCTCCGCGAGCAGGACGCCGTCGGTGACGACGCGCACGACGGACGCCGGGTCGGTGCGGTCGTCGAACCGGACCTTCCAGCCGACGGCGCCCCCGAGGCCGACGCCGAGTTCCTCGGCGATGCGGGCGGCCACGGCGCGCGCCGCGATGCGGCGGGGCTGGGTCAGCGTGATGCAGCCCTCGACGCCCCGGCCCGCCTCGATGCAGATCTTCGGCAGCTGCGTGGTCTTTCCGGACCCCGTGTCGCCCGCCACCACCACCACCTGGTGGGACGCGAGCGCCGCGCGGATGCGGTCGCGCGCCTGCGCCACCGGGAGCTCCTCGGGATAGGTCACGGCGGGACGCGCAGCCTCGCGGGCGGCGCGGCGGGCCGCGCTCCGCTCGAGGTCCCGTTCCACCGCCAGGAAGGCCCGTTCCGGCGCGGCCGGGCGGCGACCCTTGGCGCTCAATCCCGCGATCCGGCGCGCAAGCCCCGGCCGCTCCTGCACGGGGCACGCCGCAAGCCGTTCCTCGAGGCGTCGGATCCGTTCGTCCACGACGCACGGATTCTAGGTCTGTATCCTTGGACCCTTCGGGCGCTTAGCTCAGCGGCGAGAGCGCTGCTTTTACACAGCAGGGGTCACTGGTTCGAATCCAGTAGCGCCCATTCGGACCGACCACACCCCGCATGCCCACGGCCGCCAATCCCCTGCTCCGAACCCTCGTCCGCGCCGCGTGCGCGCTGGCGCTGGTGGCCGCCGGGTGCAGCGACATGATGGTGGAGCGCGCGGATCCGGCCATCCAGAAGGCCGCGGTCGACCGTGACGCCGTGAAGGTGGAGTCGATCGACGTCGACCCCATCATGCGCGGCACCGTGGCGGCGGAGACCGGCCTCGTCGGCTTCGAGCCGATCGTGGTTCGTGGCTACGGCATCGTGGTGGGCCTGCGCGGCACCGGCAGCCGTCAGATGCCCTCGGACGTGCGCGCCTACCTGACGCAGGAACTCGCCAAGCGCGGGTTCGGCAGCGGCGCGCCGGGCGCCCCGAAGATCTCGCCGCAGCAGCTCCTCAACAGCGAGGACGCGGCGGTGGTCGTGGTGGAGGGCGTCATCCCGCCGGGCGCGCCCAAGGCGTCGAAGTTCGACGTGCGCGTGGTGGTGGCGCCGGGCACCTCGACCACCAGCCTCGAGGGCGGGCGCCTCCTCATCGCGGACATGCGCCCCGGGCCGCTCTTCACGGGCAGCCGGCAGCCGTTCCCGCTCGCCGAGGGCGCCGGGTCGATCGTGATCAACCCCTTCGTCGAGCCGAACGCCACGCGGCGCGATTCCATCAACCGCACCAGCGGCCGCATCCTCGACGGCGGGCTCGTCAACAAGGACATGCCGCTCAAGCTGCGGATGCACACCCCGAGCCACTCGCGCGCCGAGACCATCCAGAACACCATCAACACCATCTTCCCGCGAGAGCGCGGCCAGCGCGAGGACACCGCGCACGGCCGGTCGGGCGAGTCGATCGACCTCACGGTGCCGCCCTCCTACGCGAAGCGCACCGGCGAGTTCGCCGAGCTCATCCGCCACTGCCCGCTCACGGTCACCAACCCCGAACAGACCGCGATGGCGATCCGCCGCTCGCTTCTGGCGAACCCCGGTGCGGCCGGCGCGGCGAGCTGGCGCTGGCAGGCGCTGGGCAAGCGCGCGCTGCCGATGATCCAGGACCTGTACGAGTATCCCGAAGAGCAGCCGCGCTTCGCCGCGCTCAACGCGGGCGCCAAGCTCGACGACATGCTCGCCGTGAGCCACCTGCTGTCGATGGCGCACGACAGCGACTCGATCACCTACCGCACCGAGGCCATCAAGCTGCTGGGCCGGATGGGCGTGAACCCCGAGATCGAGCTGGGGCTGAGGAAGCTCCTCGAGGACCGCGAGATCGACGTGCGGCTCGCCGCGTTCGAGGCGCTCGACAAGCGCGGCGACACGCACATCGCGGCCATCGAGGTGGGCAAGAAGTTCGTGCTCAACGTGGTGCCGAGCAAGGTGCCCCTGATCTACGTCACCCAGACGGGCCAGCCCCGCATCGTGGTGTTCGACGACGCGCTGGCGGTGAAGCGGCCGATGACGCTGTACACCTGGGAGGGCCGCCTGATCGTCAAGGCCGACGAGGGAGACCAACTGCTCGAGGTCTTCTACCGGGAGCGGATGGACGTCCCGGCGGTGGTCGACCGGGTGAAGCCCGACATCTCGTCGCTGGTCACCTACTTCGCACGGCGGCCGACGTCGGACCGCCCAGAGGCCGGGCTCAACTTCAGCTACAGCGAGACCATCAGCGCCCTGCACGAGCTCTGGCGCCTGAAGTACGTCCCCTGCGACTTCCGGGCCGAGCAGGACCGCATCCTGGCCGAGATCCTCCGGGACGACCAGGGGGAACGCGACGAACGGCCTGAATTCATGGATCCGGACGATCCCGACGGCTCCGATCGGGGTCCCGGGCGTGACCTGGCCGACCTGCGCGCCCGGCCCTCGAGCGACCTCGAGTCGGCGTCCGTCGGCAGCGGACTTGATGCCGCGAAGCCGAAGCGCGATACTGTGCCGCGTTGACGGGCGGGCCCTCGCGGCCCCGCACCGAACGCCTTGGAGCGCCGCGGCCCAGGAAGGGCCGGGCGAACGACTGACAGGAGGTCCACGTGCGTCTTTCCCGCCTCATCCTGAGCGGCTTCAAGAGCTTCGCTGACACCACGGAGTTCCGCTTCGACTCGCAGATCATCGGCGTGGTGGGGCCCAACGGCTGCGGCAAGTCCAACGTCGTGGACGCCATCAAGTGGGTGCTCGGGGAACGCAGCGCCAAGAGCCTGCGCGGCGGCGCGATGATGGACGTGATCTTCGCCGGCAGCGCCTCGCGCAAGCCGTGCGGGATGGCGAGCGTCACGCTGGTGTTCGACAACCCCGTCCTGAGCGCCGAGGAGCAGGCCAGGCGCCTCGCAGGCGCGCCCGCCGTGCTCGAGGCCGAGGTCGACGCCCCCGCCGAGCAGGTGGACGAGGACGGCGCCGAGGGATCCTCCGCCGTGAACCGCCATGCCGTGCGCCACCGCGGGCTGCCGGTCGACACCGACGAGGTGGAGGTGACGCGCCGGCTGCACGCCGACGGCCGCAGCGAGTACCTCGTGAACGGGCGCAAGGTGCGCCTGCGCGACATCAAGGAGCTCTTCATGGACACCGGCATCGGCAACGATGCCTACTCCATCATCGAGCAGGGCAAGGTCGACGCGATGCTGCGCGCCGCCCCGATGGAGCGGCGGAACATCCTCGAGGAGGCCGCGGGCGTCGCGAAGTTCCGCGCGCGCAAGGTCGAGGCGCAGCGCAAGCTCGAGAACGCCGAGAAGAACCTGGTGCTGGTCCGCGAGCAGCTCGCCACCACCGAGCGGCGCCTGAAGGTCGTGAAGGGCCAGGCCGAGCGCGCGCGGCGGTTCCGAGAGCTCGACGCGCGCAGGCGCGAGCTGCGCCAGGCCGTGGCGTTCGAGACCTACCACGAGCAGCGCGAGAGCCTGTCCGGGCTGACCAGCCAGCTGGCCTCGCTGGAGGCGCAGCGGCAGGAGCTGGCGGCCGCGGTGGTGGTGCTCGAGGACCGCCGGAACCTGGCGGAGTCGGCGGCGCAGGCCGCGGGCGACGTGCAGCGCACGCTCGAGCAGCGCCGCATCGAGGCCACCGGCCACGAGCGGCAGGCCACGCAGCGGGCCGAGCTCGCCACGCGCGGGCTCGCCGAGGTCGAGGAGCAGTCGAGCGCCGACGTGGCGCGCATCGGCGAGCTCGACGGGCGCATCGGCGAGCTCACCGCGCAGGTGGAGGAGGCCGCCGAGCGCGTCGCGGCCGCCGCCGAGGCCTCGAACGAGGCCGAGCGTGCCGTGATGACCGCGTCGGACGCGCGCGCCAGGACCGCCGAGGCCGCGCAGCAGGCGCGCACCGCCCTGGAGCGGCTGCGCGACCAGTCGCGCGGGGCCGACCGCGAGGGAGCACGGGCGGCCGCCGCCGTGACGAGCGTCGACGACCGCGAGGCGCAGCTCGAGGCCGAGCTGCAGCGCATCGAGCGCCGGCGCGACCCGTTCCGCTTCGAGGTCGACGCGCAGCGAGTCCAGCGCAACCACCAGACGGTCCAGCTCATGGTGGCGCGCGACGAGGCCGTGCGCCTCGAGCGCGAGGTGCACTCGCACATCGCGGAGGCCGCGACGCTCGGCGACCGCCATGCGTCGCTCGCGCGTCGGCTCAGCCAGCTGCGCGACGAACGCACCTCGCTCGAGAGCCGCGCGCGCCTCCTGGAGGAGATGCAGCGCGCGCGCGAGGGCGTGGACGAGGCCGTGCGTTCGGTCGTCGGCGACCGCGTCGCGTACCCGGGCGTCGCCGGGATCCTCGGCGACTGGATCGAGGCGGAGCTGACGGACGCCGCCGCCGTGGAGGCCGCGCTGGGGCGCGACCTGGAGCTCATCGTCGTGGAGCGCGGCCAGCGGACGCTCGACGTCGCCCGCGCGTGCACGGGCGTCCGCGGCCGCGTCACGCTGGCCGCGGCGGACCATGCCGCCCTGCCCCCCGTGGACCGCCCCGCGGCCGAGGGCTGCGTGCCGCTCGCTTCGCGCGTGCGGGCCCGCGAGGGCGCGGAGGAGATCGTCGGCCGCCTGCTGGCGGACACGTGGCTCGTGGACGGCATCGACCAGGCCGAGCGGCTGCTTGCGACCACCCACGCGGGTGCGCGCATGGTGACCCGGCGCGGCGAGGTGATCGATTCCGTGGGCCGCGTCACCGTCGGCACGCCGACGGGCAGCGGCTCGGGCGAGGGCCTCGTGGCCCGGCGCGCCGAACTCGCGTCGCTGGTCGCGCGGCTCGGGGCGCTTTCGGTGGAGGTGGAGATGGTGGAGGGCGAGGCGTCCGCGCTGCTCGCCCGCTCCGACGAGGCCCGGCGCATGCAGCGGGAGGTCGACGACCGCCTGGCGGCGGTGCGCCGCGCGATGGTGGACGCCGAGTACCGCCGCGACCGCTGCGACCAGATGATCCAGCGGATCGAGCACGAGCAATCGGCGCTCGCCGTCGAGATCGACGAGTTGCTGCGCCGCATGCGGACGATCGCCACCGAGCGCGAGGAGGCCCACGAGGCCCTCTCCCGCGCACGCGCCGTGTCCGAGGCGCTCCAGGGGCGCATCGCGGTGGCCGAGGCCGACGCGGCGAAGGCCACGGCGAAGGCCGAGGCCGCGGCCGAGGCACTTGCGAACGCGCGCATCGCCTCGAGCGAGCGGAGCGCGGCGGTCGACCTCCTCCGGCGCGAGCGACGGTCGGCGGAGCTGTCCCGCGACGAGCTCCAGCGCCAACGTGCTCAGTCGGCCGAGCAGGCCGAGCGCCGTACGCAGCAGGCCGAGCGGTACCGGGCGACCATCGCGGAGGCGGAGGCGGCCCTCGCCGCCGCACGCACCGAGCTCGAGGCCGTGGGCGGCGAGCTCGAGTCGGCCGGGACCGCGGTCGAGTCGACGCGGCTCGCGGTCGCACAGGCCGCCGAGGCGCTTCGGATCGCGCGCGACCAGGCCCACATCCTGGAGCGCAACTGGAACAGCGTGGAGCTCGGGCGCCGCGAGGTCGAGATCAAGCGCGAGGCGCTCGAGGAGACGGCCCTCGCGGAGCTGGAGCTCGACCTGGGCGCGGCGTATCCCGATCACGTGGCCGCCCGCGCGGCGGAGGGGTTCGTCGCCTGCGACCGCTCCGCGGCCGAGCGCGAGCTCGCCGGGCTCAAGGACGGCATCCGCGCGCTCGGCAACGTCAACCTCGACGCGATCGACGAGGAAGGCCAGCTCGAGCAGCGCAACGAGGACCTCGTGCGCCAGGTCGGAGACATCGACTCGGCGACGAAGCAGCTCGGGGAGCTGATCGTGCAGCTCGACGCCGTCAGCCGCGTCCGGTTCGAGCAGGTGTTCAACACGGTGCGCGAGAACTTCGCCGGCAACGGAGGCATGTTCCGGCGCCTCTTCGGCGGCGGGAGCGCGGACCTGTACCTGCTTCCCGACGAGGAGACCGGCGAGGTCGACATCCTCGAGTCCGGCGTCGAGATCCGCGCGAAGCCGCCCGGGAAGGAGCCGCGCGTCATCAGCCAGCTCTCCGGCGGCGAGAAGACGATGACGGCGGTGGCGCTCCTCATGAGCATCTTCCAGAGCAAGCCGAGCCCGTTCTGCGTGCTCGACGAGGTCGACGCGGCGCTCGACGAGGCGAACGTGGAGCGGTTCTGCGGCGTGCTGCGGGAGTTCCTCGACCGCAGCCACTTCATCGTGATCACGCACCACAAGCGCACCATGCAGGCATGCGACCAGCTCTACGGCATCACCATGCCGCAGCGCGGCGTCTCCAAGCGGGTCAGCGTGCGCTTCGAGCAGGTCGGCAAGGACGGCGCCATCGCGAAGGAGGCGGTGGAGGCCGCCGAGCGCGCGGATCACGCCGTGCGGCCGAGCGACGCGCTGGCCGCGGCGTGGAAGGACAACTGACCGCACCCGTCAGGCGCGGGCGTGCCGCCCGCACCCGGCGAGCAGCGCCGCGACGTCGGGCTCGGCCGCGGCGCGATGCGCCTCGGCGTGCAGGTCGGCCGTGAGCTCGGGCGTCGCGGCGTAGCCGCCGGAGAGCACGAGCACCGCGGGGATCCCGCGCTCGCCGAGCGACCGCAGCACCAGGCGGTCGCGCGCGCGGAGCCCGGCCCGGGTGAGCGAGAGGCGCCCGAAACGGTCCCCCGCGACCACGTCCACGCCCGCGAGGTAGAACGCGACGCCTGGCCGGGAGCGGTCGATGACGGCCGGGAGGTGCACCGCCAGGGTGCGCAGGTACTCGTCGTCGCCCATGCGGTCCGGCAGCGGCACGTCGAGGGACGAGGGGGGCTTGCGCAGCGGGAAGTTGTTCGCGCCGTGCATGGAGAAGGTGAAGGCGTCGCGGTCGCCTGCCAGCAGCTCGGCCGTCCCGTTCCCGTGATGCACGTCGAGGTCGATCACCAGCGCGCGGCGCGGGCCGCCCTCGGAGCGCAGCGCGCGGATGGCGACGACCACGTCGTTGATCACGCAGTAGCCCTCGCCGTGGCCATGGCATGCGTGGTGGGTGCCGCCGGCGAGGTTCGCGGCGACGCCGTCACGCAGCGCGTTCCGCGCGGCCAGCAGGGTTCCCATGGTGGCGCGCCGGCTGCGTCGGACGAGCGCCGGGCTCCACGGCAGGCCCAGGCGCCGCACCGCCGCGGCGTCGAGCGTCCCGTCCCGCAGCGCATCGAGGTAGGCGCGCGAGTGGGCGAGCGCCAGGAGGTCCCAGTCCGCCTCGGGCGGCGCGATCACGTCCCCCGGGGCGGCCAGGCCCTCGCGAAGGAGGATGTCCCGCAGCAGCACGAACTTCCGCATGGGGAACGCGTGCCCGGGCGGGAGGTCGACCACGTAATCGTCGTGAAACGAGCAGCGCATGGGGGCCAATGAAGCGGACCGTGGCCCGGGGGGGCCACGGTCCGTGATTCGCCGCGGGACGGGCGCCGGGTTCAGCGCTTGGGCGGGATCGCGAGCTTCATGCCGGGCTTGAGTTTGGCCGGGTCGCCGCCCAGGAGCGACTTGTTCGCCTCGAGGATCCGCTTCCACTCGCCGTCGTTGCCGTAGAACTTGCGGCTGAGTGCCACCAGGGTGTCCCCGCGCTGCACGGTGTACGTGTTGCCCGAGGCGCTCCCCGACGCGGCGGTCGGGGCCTCCGCCGCCGACTTCGGCGCAGGCGCGTCACCGGCGGGGATGCGGAGCTTCTGCCCGATCTTCAGGTTCGTCGGGTTGATGCCGGGGTTCGCCGCGACGATCGACTTCCACTTCTGGCCGTCGCCCATCTGCGCGCGCGCGATGGCCTCGAGCGTGTCGCCCGACTTGACCACGTACTCGCGGCCCGCGTCGACGGCGGCCGGAGGCGCCGGAGGCGGCGGGGGGACCGCGGTGTCCGCGCCCGTGGATCCCGGACGGAAATTCGTCACGATGCCGGTCGTGCCGCCGGACGCGGTGCCGGCGGGAACGGTGGTCGAGGGGCCCGAGGTCGCGCCCGCGGACGTGACCGCGCCACCGGAGGCGGGCGCCCCGGCCCCGAGGTCAAGCGAACCGCCCGTGGCGGCGCCGGCCGACGGCCCCGTGCCGGGCGTCGCGGACGAAGGCAGGGACGTGCCCGGGCCGCCGAACGCCTCGGCGGGGAGCGCGTCGGCCCCGGGCTGCGACGAGGCCCCCGAGGCGGTGCCCGAAGGTGCGTCGAGCGCGACGGGCATCTCCCCGCCGGCGGTCGCCGGCGCGGGGGACGGGGTCATGAACGCGAAATACAGGCCGATGGCCGCGACCGCGACGACGACGACCAATGCTGCGAGGCGAGCTCCGTTCGACACTTGGGAATCCTTCCTTGGTGACCCGTACGAGCGAGTGATTCGAGCCCGGCGTCCGCGGGTCAGGCGGCGGCCGGTTCGGCCGGGCCGGCGGCAGGCCGTGCGGCCTGCTCCCCTGCCCCGTCGCCGGTGACGAAGACGAGCGGTGCGGCGATCGCGACGGACGAGAACGTGCCCGCGACGAGGCCGACGAAGAACGTGTACGCGAACGGCTGCAGGCTCGACCCGCCCATGTAGAAGAGGATGATGGGGGTCGCCGCGGTGCAGCCGCCGGTGAGGATGGTGCGGCTGAACGTCTGGTTGATCGAGTCGTTGATGATCGACCGGGTCGCGAACGGCAGCTTGCCGCGGTTCTCGCGGATGCGGTCGAGGATCACGATCGTGTCGTTCAGCGAGTAACCGATGACCACCAGGAGCGCCGACACCACGTTGAGGTCGATGCGGAAGTCCTGGATCCGGAGCGCCTGGCCGAGCCCGGTGTCCCCGAGGAGCGGGGTCAACGCCAGCAGCCCCAGGCACACCGCGACGTTGAACACGACGCCGATGACGGTCGCCACCGAGTAGAGCAACGAGCCGAAGCGCACCCAGATGTAGATGAGCATCCCGACCAGCGAGAGCAGCACGGCCCAGACGGCCTGCTCCGCGAGGTCGCGCGCCACCGAGGGCGAGATGCTGCTGACCTGCTCGAGCGTCGCGCGCCGGCTGAGGGCCGTCGAGGCGAGGTTCCACTCGAGGTCCGCCCAGTTGCGCTGCCAGACGGCGTCGGCCACCTTGCGGCCGGCCATGTCGGGATCGCCGACGACGATGGCGATCGAGCTGTAGGCGCCGTCGCCCGCGGACTTCAGCCCGACCACGTCGACGCCGCGGCCCGCGACCTCCGAGAAGTCGGGCTGGCTGCGCAGGCGGCGGATGCGCTCCGCGGCGTCTGCCAGCGCGATGGGCGGGTCGATCCCGTCCATCACGACGACCACGCCGCCCATCGCCTCGTCCACCGGGACGTCGAGCCCGGCGCGAGACAGCACGTCGCCGAGGTTCGGCTTGTCGATCCGGAACGCCCGCCCCGCGGACGAACGCTCGCCGCTGCCCGCGAAGGTCACCGGGCGGCGGATGTCCATGTCCTGCTCGAACGCGCCCACCACCGAGGCGACGAGCTTCTCGGCGACCTGGGCCTCGTCGGAGATGCCGATCGGGTTCGGGACCTTGATCTGGAACGAGGTGGAGTCGCCAGTGGCGCTCGGCTCGCCGACCGTCAGCACGGTGGCGTTGCGGAGCTCGGAGACGATCGCGTCGTCCGCGTTCGCGGAGCCGATGGCGCGCACACGCTCCTCGACCGTGGCGCGCGAGAGCAGCATGCGCCCGCCCATCGCCGGCTCGCCGTCGCGCGCGGGGCGCGTCGACATGGTCATGGTCGTGCCGCCGCGGAACTCGGTCTCGAAGATGTCCTCGCCGCGCGTGACCGTGGCCACGACGCAGCCGATCCCGAGCACCAGCGACGCCGCCCACATCACGTGGCGGTAGCGGAGCCAGTCCACCGACGGCCGCAGCAGCCGCGGGATCGCGGGCACGGCGGTCGGCAGCATCGCGACGGTGGTCGCGCCGGTCGCCTGCTGCCAGCACCTCAGCAGCGTGTGGGTGACGACCAGGCCGGCCGCGAGCGTGGTGAACACGCCGATGCCCATGACGAGCGCGAAGCCCTTGACCTCGGCGCCCGCGAACCAATAGAGCACGACGACGACGATGAGGTTCGTGATGTTGCCGTCGATGATCGCGCTCGCGGCGCGGCTCATCGCGGTCTCGACCGCGTCCTTCAGCTTCTCCTTCTTGTCGACCAGCTCCTCGCGCAGGCGCTCGTAGATCAGGACGTTCGCGTCGACCGCGATCGCGATCGAGAGCGCCACGCCGGCGAGGCCGGGAAGCGTGAAGTTCGCGTCCACCAGCACCATGCAGAAGAAGATGGCGATCGCGTTTGCGACGAGCGACAGGTTCGCGATGAGGCCCGGGACGAAGTAGTAGACGAGCATCACGGCGAACGTGACCGCCACCGTGAGCATCATGCTGTCGAACCCGCGCGCGAGGTTGTCCTTGCCCATCGCCGGGCCGAGGACGTTCACCGACACCGGCTCCGGCGAGAGCCGGGCGCCCAGCGACCCCGAGCCGAGCACGCGGACGAGGTAGTCGAGGTCCTTGTCGGAGAAGTTGCCCGAGATCTGGCCGCTGCCGTTGATCTTCGAGTTGAGGTTGGGCGCCGAGTAGACCTGGTTGTCCAGGACGATGGCCATCGGCTGGTTCACGTTCGCGCCCGTGAGGCGGCCCATCTCGGTGCCGCCGGCGTCGTCGAGCATGAAGCTCACGGCCGGGCGTCCGAGCTCGTCGTTGGAGCGGAACACCTGCTTCATCGACCACTCGCGCCCGCCGGGCTCGTGCGTGAGGCTGCGGTCGGGCGTGGTCCACAGCAGCAGGTAGACCTGCTTGTCGGGGCCGGTGCCCGCGACCAGGCCGCGCGTGGCCGCGAAGTACGCGGCCGGGTTCGCCTCGAGCGAGGCGAGCTCCGCGGGCGTGCGGTACCACTCGGACAGCTGGTTGATGCGGAACCAGCGGGCCACCGGGCTCTCGGCCGCGAGCGGCCCGCCCTCGGCGAGCTGGGTGCGCAGCTCGTCGACGTTGACGCCCATCGAGTTCGACGCGGTCACCGCGATGCGGAAGTCAAGGACGCCCGCGCCCTTCAGGAGGCGCTTGAGGTCCTCGGGGTCGTCGAGCACCGTGCGCAGGCCGGAATACGCGTCGTAGGCCCGAACGGCCGCGTCGATCTCGGCGCCGGCCGCCGGGAACTCGGCGCGAAGGGCGGCGAGCGCCGTCGAGCGCTCGGACTCGCCTGCCTTGTCGGCCACCGAGGGCATCGCCATGATCCGCCCGAAGCGGCTCGCGCTGAGCGCGCCGGTCTGGATGGCCGCGCGCGCGGTGTCGTACGCGAGCTCGGCCGTCGCGGCCTCGTCGGCCAGGCGGTCGAGCTCGGCGGCCTGCATGTTCATGCCGCT
>CAMDUT010000026.1 GCA_945877905.1 Phycisphaera mikurensis NBRC 102666
GGCGTCCGCGATCCCGGCGCCGGCGGCCACCAGCCCGGCCCCGGCCGCGGCGAGGACGGCCGCGCTCGGGAGCGTGAAGGCCGCCCACGCCGCAACCGCACCCGCCATGCCCGCGCGGCGCATCCCGAGCGCGAACGCGACCTGCGTGCTCGTGGGCCCGGGCAGCAGCTGGCACATCGCGACGGTGGACGCCCACTCTCCTTCGTCGAGCCACGCGCGCCGCGTCACGAACTCGCGATGGAAGTACCCCAGGTGCGCCACCGGCCCGCCGAACGACGTGCACCCCAGGCGCAGGAACGCTCCGAAGACCTCGGGCACGGATCCCATGGCGCGCACGGTAGGGCACGGCTCGGCCCCGCGGCTACCCTCCGGCCATGCGCCCCGCACCGCAGCTTGCGCCGCTCGACCTCGACACCATCCGGCGCCTCTGGAAGCCCCGCCGCGACTCGTACGCCGACGCACGGCTCTACGAGGAGAACCGCATCCGCCTGCACCGCGCATTCAGCTGGCTCGAGCGCGCGGAGCGGTGCGGCGAGGCGCAGCTCGACGACCGCTACCTCGCGCAGTGGGCGGCGCTGATGGCGCTCGCGTCGAGGTGGGACGAGGGTCGCGGCGCCCCGGTCGCCGAGCGCACGGCGCTCGCGGCGTTCGTGCGCCAGGTGTTCGCCACCGACCATGACGGCGTGATGCCCGCGACGCTCGAGCGCGAGCGCGCGCTGGTCGCGAGCGTCTTCTCCGACCGCTACCTCGCCCGGCACTTCGACGCCGTCGACGCGCGCGCGCTGCTCGAGCGCCGCCGCTTCGACCGCGTGGCATCCATGGTGCTCGAGCGCTGCGCACTGGTGCATGCGCAGATCGCGCAGGGCGGCGCGACCTACGGGAGCCGCGAGAACCGCACGGTGCTCAAGCGCTCGTCGATGGCGCTCGAGCGGATCTCGCTCGGCGCCGTCCAGGTGTTCATCAACCACGGCTATGCCGACGACTGGGGCGGGCTCTGCTGGCCGCCCGCGCGCGGCTGACCGCGGGGCCGTTCGCGCGGCCCGTCCTCGACGCGCCCGCGCCCGATCGAGTCCTTCCCGAAGCGCCTTGCCACCGCGTCCGCCACGCGGTCGAGCGCCCGCTGCCGTTCCGCGGCCGGGTCGGGGAAGAGCGACGCGCCGCCGGCGACGTGGCCTCCGTCGCGCCCGAGCCGCACGCCGACGAGCCGCACGGGCACGAATCCCTGCGAGGCCCATGCGCGGAACGCCTCCCGCGCCGTGCGCACGAGCACCAGCGTCGCGTCCGACGGCTCGTCGAGCGTGCGCGAGCGGGTCACCGTCTCGAAGTCGCCGAAGCGGATCTTCACCGTGACCGTCCGCGCGGCCGCGCCCGCGGCGCGCATCCGCATCGCCGCGGATTCCGTGAGCCCGCGGAGCACGTCCTCGACGCCCTCCGTGTCCGCGACGTCCTCGCCGAAGGTCGTCTCGTGGCCGAAGCCCTTCGCCTCGTGCTCCACCTCGACCGCGCGGTCGTCGATGCCGAGCGCACGCGCGCGCATGGCGACCGCGTGCTCGCCGAGCCGCGCGCGCACGGCCGCCTCGTCCACCCGCTGCAGGTCCGCGAAGGTCCGCACGCCCGCCGCATGGAACGCGCCGACGCTGCGCGGTCCCACGCCCCACATGCGCTCGATCGGGAGCGGCGCGAGCCATGCCGCGAGCGCCCCGTGCGGGACGTCCGCGGGCGCCTCGGTGACGCCGTCGGGCTTGCGCATGTCGCTCGCGAGCTTCGCGACGAACTTGTTCGGGCCGATGCCGACGCTCACCGTGAGGCCGAGCTCCTCCCGCACCGACGCGCGCACGCGCCCGGCGATCGCGCGCCCGTCGCCGAGGAGCCGCGCGCTCCCCGTGCAGTCGACGAACGCCTCGTCGACGCTCAGGGGCTCGACCAGCGGCGAGCACCGGCCGAGGATCTCCATGAAGCGCGCGCTGAGCTCCGAATACCGCGCGAACCGGGGCCGCGCCACGTGCGCATGCGGGCAGAGCGCGAGCGCGCGTGCCATGGGCATCGCGCTGCGGCACCCGAAGGCGCGCGCCTCGTAGCTGGCCGCGGCGACCACGCTGCGCGGCGACCGGCCGCCGACGAGCACGGGCCGGCCGCGCAGCGCGGGGTCGTCGAGCTGCTCGACCGACGCGAAGAACGCGTCGAGGTCCGCGTGCAGGATGGTGCGCGCGCCTGGCATCGGCAACCACCGTACCGTGCGGCGGTACGCTTGGGGCATGGCCGTCACGACCACGCTCGCCGACTCGGTCCCGCCGCTCCTGGAGGCCTTCGGGCGCCTGCACCCCGTGATGGTGCACCTGCCGCTCGGGCTGGTCTTCGCCGCGTTCGCCGTCGAGGCGTGGCGCGTGGTGCAGAGGCGGCGCGAGATGTCGCCCTTCACGCCGACGGCGCTCGGGCTCGCCGCGCTCTCCGGGGTGATGGCCGGCGCCACCGGCATCGCGTTCGCGGAGTCGCACGGCAGCGGCGACGACCTCTTCTGGCACCGGTGGCTCGGGATCGGCGCGACCGTCGCCTGCGCGGGAGCCGCATGGGCCGCGTGGCGGGCGGCGCGGCCGGCGGGCATCGACGCCGTTCCCGCGGTGCGAGGGCTCGTCGTGGGGCTGACGGTGCTGGTTGCATGGAGCGGGCACCTCGGGGCGAACATGGTCTGGGGACCGGGATTCGTGTGGGAGCCGCTGGTCGAGCAGGGCGATGCTTCGGAACGGACCGGGGCCGATGCGACGGGCGCGGCCCCCGCCGCCGGCGACGCACCCGGCGAGGCACCCGCGGCGGTCGCCCCGGGCGCGCCCGCGGCCGACCCGGTCCGCACCGAGAAGCTCGCGTTCTTCCGGTCGAACATCCTTCCCATCTTCGAGACGCGCTGCTACGAGTGCCACGGCAACGGCAAGCGCAAGGGCGGCCTGCGCATGGACGACCGCGCGTCGCTGGTGTCGAAGGACGACGAGGGCCTGTGGATCGTGAAGGCAGGCGACGCGAAGGACAGCGTGCTCATCAATCGCGTGCTGCTCCCCGCCGAGGACGACCTCTCGATGCCGCCCGAGGGCGAGCGCCTCGCGGCGGCGCAGGTCGAGGACCTCCGGAAGTGGATCGAGGACGGGGCCGTGATGCCGGAGGCCGCGGATGCCGCCGCGGAGCAGGCTCCGGCCGCCGGCGCATCGTCCGCCGCCGCGGCGGCGAAGCCCGCGCCGCTCGCTGCGCGCCCCGCGGCCCCCGCGCGGCGACCGCTCGCACAGGACCTCCCCCCGCTCGGCGCCGGCGAGGCCGAGGCCGCCGCGGGCCTCCGCGCGAAGGGCATCAACGTCACGCCGATGGCCGCCGGCGCGTCCACGTTCACCGTGAGCATGCCCGGCGGGCCGGAGGTCGGCGACGTCGACTTCGTCGCGATCTACCCGATGGCCGCGCGCATCGAGGAGCTCTCGCTCGCGCGCAGCTCGGTGACCGACGCGGGCGTCATGTCGATGCCGTCGCTCCCGAACGCGCGCTCGGTGCGGCTCGACAACACGGGACTCACCGACGTCGGCATCACCGCGGTGCTCTCGCGGACGCTCGATGCCGAGGTCGTGAACCTCGTGAACACGCCCGCCACCGACCGCGCGTTCACCGCGCTCGGCCAGCTGCCATACCTGCGCAAGGTCTACCTGTACGGAACGAAGGTGTCCCCCGACGGCGTGGCGGCGTTCCGCCAGGCACGTCCCGGGGTCGAGGTCAACGTGGGAGGCACTCCGTGAACGAGCACGCTCGCGACGATCGCGCACCCGGCACGCACGCCACGCACGCCTCCGAGCGCCGCGCGTTCCTCGCCGCCGTCGCCGGACTCGGCGCCGCGGGCCTCGCCGCGTCGGCCACGCGACGGGTCGCGGCAGGCCGGCTCGCGTCCGATCCGCCGGCCGCATCGCCGTCCGCCGTCGCGCCGCCCGTTCCGGCGAAGCCCGCGCCCCCGCTCGTCGTCGGCCCCGCCGGCGCGCGCTTCGAGGTGGTCCACGACTGGCTCGTCCCCCCGAAGGGATGCATGTTCGGCGACACCCACGGCGTGGCGCAGGACGCGAAGGGCAACATCTACCTCGCGCACACGGTGCATCCGGAGAGCACGCTGCGTGACGCGGTCGTCGTGTACTCGCGCGACGGCACGTTCCTTCGCAGCTTCGGCAAGGAGTTCGCGGGCGGCGCGCACGGGCTCGACCTCGTCGACGAGGGCGGCACCGAGTTCCTCTACCACTGCGACACGGCGCGGCGCCTCGTCGTGAAGACCGGGCTCGACGGCACGGTGGTGTGGGAGGCCGGCTGCCCGATGCAGAGCGGCGCCTACGCCGCGGCGGGCGAGTGGTGCCCCACCAACGTCGCGTTCGGGCCGGACGGCACGGTCTTCGTGGGCGACGGCTACGGGAAGTCGTTCATCCACGCATTCAGCCCGAAGGGCGAGTGGAAGTCGGTGGTCGCGCGACCCGGCGCCGGCAAGGGCGAGGTCAGCTGCCCCCACGGCATGACCGTCGACCTGCGCAAGGGGCCGTTCGGCGACGGACCCAAGCTGGTCGTGGCCGACCGCGGCAACCGGCGCATCCAGTACCTGTCGCTCGACGGCCGGCACCTCGGGTTCCTGGCCGAGGGCGTGCGCATGCCGTGCGACATGAAGGTGCGCGGCGACCGCATGCTGGTGCCCGACCTCGAGAGCGTCGTGACGATCCTCGGGCCCGACGGCACGCCGGTGGCGCAGCTCTGCGACGGCCATCCGTCGTCGCTGCGCGGCGCCGCGCGCGAGTCGTTCGTTCCGGGAAGGTTCGTGCACCCGCACGACGCCATCTGGCTCGCGAACGGCGACATCCTCGTCGCGGAGTGGGTCCCGATCGGCCGCGTCACGCTGCTGCGCGCGACCGCGTGACCGCGGCGCGCCGAAGCGCGGCATCGCCGGCCACCCGCGCGGCGCCCATGGCCGCGGCCCACGCGACGAGGCCCGGGTCGACCAACGCGTCCCACGCATTGTCCGACTGAACGCACCCCGTGCCCCACAGGAGGAGCGCGGCGCCGGCCACGGCCACCCATCCGTCCGCGCGCCGGTGCCACGCGAGGGCGAACCACGGCGCGATCGCCAGCAGCACGGGCCACGCGGCGAAGCCCCGGCCGTGCACGTCGATGGCGGGCTGCCAGCCGAGGAACGTCGGTCCCAGCAGCAGGGTGCCCGCGGCCAGCGCGAACGCGATCAACGAGCCCGTGCGCGGAAGCGACGGAAGCGCGCGTGGGCACGCCGCGAGCATCGCGAGCAGGAGCGCCGACGTCGCGCTCGGGTCACCCCACAGCGCCCGCAGCTCGCGCGCCGCGGTGGTGCCCGCGAACGGGACGGCGACGACCGCGGCGATCACGAGCGCGAAGACCCACGCGCGGGGCGCACGGCCCTCGCGGGGCGCGTTCCGGCGTGCGACGAGCGTCGCGGTCCGCACGGCCGCGGCCACGATCACGCCTTGCGAGAGCAGCCCGAACAGGTCCGCGCGGTTCATGGCTTCCCTCCCTTCGCGGGCACGTCCACGCCGAGCGCGGACTGCGACCACGAGCGCACGCGGATCGACTGCCGCCGGAGCGTGTACGAGAGGTGCACCGTCCCGTCCCGCGCGACGATGAGCGTCGGGTACGAGAACTCCGCGCCGTCCTCGCCGTGCTCGACGTCGGCTGCCGCGGCCCAGGTCACGCCGCCGTCCGTGGAACGCATGAGTGCGAGCCGCGCGCGCCCGCGCTCGGCCGGGTTCGCGGCCATCAGGAGCGATCCATCGTCGAGCCGAACGAGCGCGACGCCGCTGTCGGGGTTCGGCACGTCGGTCGACAAGGCGGCATGCCACGTCCCGCCCCCGTCGCCGGTGCCCGTGCGCAGCACGCGGCGCAGCGATGCGTCGGCGCAGCGGAGCACCGCGACCGCTTCGACCGCGGAGGTCGCGGCGACCGCGGGCTGCAGCGACCTCCACGTGGACGGCATCGGCGACGCGTCGACCACGCGCCCGTCGGCGTGCACGCGCACCGCCAGCCCGTGCTTGTGGATGAACTCGCGGTAGCAGGGCAGGAGCACGGTGCCGTCCTCGAGCGGGACGGGTGGCGTCCGCACCAGCGTGCCGAGGTCGAGGAAGGGTGCCAGCACCAGCCGCCGCGCGTCGGTCCACGTGCGGCCCCCGTCCGCCGAGCGCAGGTGCGTGATGCCGCTTCCCGACCATCCGCCGACCCCGACGGACGTCACGAAGAGGTGTACCGCGCCGTCGTTCGACACCCACAGCACGGGGTTCCCGAGCTTGCGCACGGTGCGATGCGTGGCATCGGCCAGTTGCGCGCGCGTCAGCGCCACCCAGTGGTCGATGACCCGTCCGCCGCTGAGGCGCGCCATGTGGATGTCCACGTCGCGCGCCCCCTCGCGCGTGCCGGCAAACCACGCCGCGAGCAGGTCGCCGCCGGCGCACTCGGCCAAGGTCGACGCATGCGCGCTCGGGACCGTGGCGGGAAGGTCGACGGGGCGCCCATTGTCGCCGTGCGCGGCAGCCGCGCGCGCCTCGGCGGGCGGTCGCATCGCGAACCGGGCCGGACCCTCGCGCGGCGCCCGCCACCCGGCGACGGCCAGGCCCGCGATGGCGAGCACGACGGGCATCGCGGATCGCGGGCGCGGGAGTCGGTCGGCGGTCGGCACGGGGCCACGATAGTGGGGCGCCGGAAGCCCGTGCCGACCGCATGCCGTGGCGCGCGCCCGCACAGACCGAACGTCACGCGCCTTTCCCGGACCCCACGGACGGACACGCGATGATTTCCCTTGTGCGAGGGCGTGCGGCATCGCATGATCGCGGTGGCCCGGTTGCCTTCGGGACCTGGCCACGCGCTCCATGCTCCGTGGAGTCGCAGGGATTGCCCGCCGACTCGGGAATGGCGGCGGGCAGGCACGAGGGGCCGGACGGCGGGCGCGAAGCGAGCCGTCCGGTCCCCTCTTTCGCACGCCTGCATCCACACGCCTTCATCCAAGCGCCCGTTCCGCGGCGCGCATCGCCGCAGCCGCGATCCGCGCATGCGCCGATCGTTCCCTTGCCGCCCCGATGGCGGGCCCGGCCGCGCGGCGAAGCGCATCCACGCGTTTCGCCTCGCGTTCGACCGCGTCCGCCACGCGCCCGTCAACGGCTGCGCGCGCCAGGCACGCGGCCGGATCGACCGGCGGCGCATCCGGGTCAACGACCGGCTCGACGAACGCGTTTCCCGCCAGCGCCCGCCTTCGCCGGGCAAGGGCTTCGAATTCCCCGAAGATGCGTGCGGCGCCGTCCTCCGAGATTGCATCACGGACCCCGGACGTCCGAAGCGCGTCGCGCAGCGCACGGCGGGCTCCCTCGCAGGCCGCGTCGATCGCGATCACCCGTCGTGCGTGGTCCTGCGGGTCAGGAAGCGGCCGGCGCGCCACCTCGGCGATCGCGCCGGCGAGCGTCAAGCACGCCTCGGCATCCGGGCCACCGTCGAGCGCCACGGCGCCCGCACGAATCGCACCGGCGAGGTCCGTCGCGATGCGATGCGCGGTCGCTTCGTCCAGGGCCATGACGCGCGTCGAGTCCTCGCGGGAGCGTGCGCACATCGCGCCCCGCACGCACGCGGCCCAGCCGTTGCGGAGTCCTGCCGAACGGAGCGCATCCTCGGCGGCACGGCACAGTCGCCGCTCCGCGTCGCCACCGAATTCGCACGCGTCGGTTCCCGGCCAGGAGGCGCCTGCGGGAACGGGCGATTCCTGCGCCGGCATGGGTGCCTCATGTTGGCCATCGGGCTCGCACGGAATCGCCGACGCCCGCGATCCACGCCCGCCCGCGCGCCCATCGAAGTCGCCCACGGAGCCGAGGCACGCGGGAACCGCCATCCCGGCCGCCGTGACCCTCGCGAGGAGCAGCGTCCGCTCGTCCTCCGCCGCCCACGCCGGCATGCCGGCGGAGGCATGCATCGCACGCACCGACCGGGTCGCCGACTCCAGGGCGGTCGCGTCGTGCGACGCGATGGCGTCGGCGATGCGCTGGGCAAGCGCACGGTGGGCCGACGAGGCGTTCCCGAGCGCCGCGTGCGCTCCGCAGGCGTGCGCATCAAGGAGGTCCGCCATCCCCAGCCGGACCGACCGCGTCGCGAACGACGCGATCACGCGGCCACCCACGGTGAAGCGTCCGGTCGCTGGAACGCTCGCGGCCGGCACGTCACGGACCGCATCCATGCCGGGGACCGCGTGTCGAAACGCGATCACGACCGATGCTCCGCCGGCGAACTCCTCGACCTCGCTCGAGGCGCGGTGCTCGTCGTCATCGAAGACGTCCCCTTCGACCTCGGTCGACATGCGCACGGCCCGCTCCGCGTGGTGGACCATCCGCAGCGGCTCCATCCGCAGCTCGATCCGCTCGAGTCGGCCATCGATCCAGTTCCACTCGTCGGTGCGCAGCAGCCGTCCGTCGCCGGCGAGCACCCGCCGGGTCCGCCGGGTCGTGCCTTTCACCGGGGGATCATCCGACGGATGCACCGCGTCACCGGTGCATGGGCCCCTCTCGCACCGAGCATCCGGCGCTGCGGCCCCGCGCAGCGAGTCGAACGCCGCGAACATCCCGGGTGGGTTGCAGAAGATCGGCCGTGCTGGCCACGCTTCCCGGTGCGACGCCCCGCGGTCGTCCTGGTACCGCGCGCCGCGGTCGTCCCACCAGAGGTCCATTCCGTCGCCGGCCAGCGGCAGGTCGACGCGCACGGGCTCCGCGAGGGGGAAGCGCCACCAGCATCGGCCGTGCACCACCGGCCCGTCGCCGCCCCACGAGCCGTCGACGGTCCACGCGCACGTCGCGGGCGCGTCGCAGCCCACCCACCGCTCGCCCGAGGTCGTCGCCTCGATGCGAACGGCCTCGCCCGACCCCGGCCGCGGGATCCACGCATCGAGCGCGCGCCTCGCGAGCTCGGCGCCGTCCGGATGCGACCACTCCTCGCGCACCGGTCCGTCGCGCCACTCGACGCGCCATGCGGCAAGCAGGTCGCACGCCGCGCCCGGCGCCGCCGCCCGGAGCGCGTCGCGCACCACGTGCATCGGCGCCAGCCACGCGTCCACCGATCGCTTGCGCTCGAGCAGCTCGCTCCAGTCGCGGCCCGCCTCCGCCGCGTCGAGCGATGCGCGCAGTGCATGCGCCTCCTCCCGCACGCGCTGCCGCATCGCCGCCACCGCCTCGTCCGGCGCCGCATCCTCACGGTCGCCGCGCGTCGCGTCGTCCATCGCCAAGCACCCGATCGCTGCGACGCAGGCGGCGAGCGATGCCCTGGTTCTCGTGTGTCGCATGGTGACTCCTCACATGACCCCGAGCTGGACGATCGCAAGGCCCGAGAGCGCCACCGTGCCGTTGCCGGACACCGTGCCGCCGCCGACGGCCGACGCGTTGCCGTTGGAACGCACCACGTATCCACGGTTGGTGAACGCGCAGTACGTCCGGTCCGGAAGCACCGTGTAGGCCGCCGATCCCGAGGCGCTGCCGCTTCCCGTGAGCTTCCAGCTTGTCTCCGAGGAGATCTTCCCCTCGATCCCGATGCCGTCGTCGTCGGTCGAGGTGCCGAACCGGCCGCTCAACTGGAGCGTGCGCTCATGCGCGCTGTACCCGACGTCGCCCCGCACGGTCTTGTCGACGAGGTGCGCGCTCGCATCACCGAGCGAGCTGCACGAGCCCGCGATCGTCACCGATCCGCTCGCGGAGCATCCAGGCACCGCGGCGCACGTGATCGAAAGCTCGAGCGCCGCGCCGCCGGTCGCGGCGAGCGAGACCAGGCGCGGGCATGGGACCCCGCCGCCCTCCCACGTCTCGCGGTCGACCGTCGATTGCGATACGCTCGCACGGCGCGTGAACGAGCCGCTGGCCCAGAAGTGGCTCTTTCCCGAGAAGTCGATCGACGCCTCGGCGTGGCTCGGCTCGGCCCGCGCGGTGCGGCTCCAGATCCACGTGGTGAGGTTGACCGGGAGCGTGCTGTCGGTCACGGACTGCGGCGTGCGCGGCGTCAGCTGCAGCGTGCGGGTCGAGACCCACGCGCCGGGTCCGCATGGGCACGGGTCGAGCACGCCCGGGGTGATCGGGCCCTCGCCGCCGTCGGGTGCTGCATCGCACGGGATCTCCATGTTCCATGGGCACGGCGCGGGCGTGCCTGCGTCACCGCTCGCCCGGGCCTGGGTTGCCCCGGCACCGATCGCCCCTGCCACCGCACCTGCCACCGCCAGCGAATACCGATTCATGGGTTCCTCCTTCGGCTCCTTGCGCCGGAATGCCATCCCGGGCGCGCCACGGTAACGGCGTCGCGGAACCGCCCGCCCGATTCCCGCGGAAGTTCCTGCGGAGATCCTCCTACACTGCCCGAGTCGCCCCGGTAGCTCAACTGGATAGAGCAGCCGCCTTCTAAGCGGCAGGTTGAGGGTTCGAGTCCCGCCCGGGGCGCTTCGCGCCGACGCGCCCCACGCGCCCCATGCGCCTCATCGCGACACCCAGCTTCCGCGCGTTCCCCGAGCTCGACGAGTTTTCCGACGAGCAGTGCGCCGCGTTCGTGCAGGCCACGCGGCGCATGCTGGGCGCTCGCGTCGCCGCGTGGGCGTTTCGGCTGTTCGTGACGTTCGCGGTGCCGCCGATCGTCATCGTCGCGGCGGCGTTCCTGCACGGCCCTCCGACGCCCGGGCGTTCGATCGGCCTCATCGACGTCCTCCTCATCGCGGGCGTCGCGTGGATGGGAATCGGCTGGCTCGTCGCGAAGGACGTCGCGCTCCGCTGGCTCATCCACCGCGTGATGCGGCGCAGCGGGTCGTGCATGGGGTGCGGCTACCGGTTGGTCGGGCTCTCGGTCGGACCGGATGCCGTCGTCACGTGCCCCGAGTGCGGCCACGCGCTCGACCTCACGGCGTTCCCGCAGTGCCGGGTGGCGACCGCGGGCGGCGTCGAGCGGTTCCTCCCGGGGCCGGGGTTCGTGGTGGAACGCCCGCCGTTCTGGACGCCTGCTCGCCGTCGCGCGCTGGGGCGCCTCGCCGTCATCGTCGCGCTCGTGGTCGCGATCCCATCGGTGGCGTGGATCGCGTTCGCCGCGTACGAGACGCGCCGCGCGAGTTCGGACCTCGCCTCGCTGCCGACCGCGCGGCAGCTGTGCGATGCCATCGCGCCGGCCGGTGCATTGCCCGCGGCGCGCAATGCCTTCGACGTGCACGGACTGGTGCAGACGCAAGCGTCGATCGGGACCGCCGAGGGCCAAGTGCTCTCCCTGCTCCTGCGCGCGAACTTCGAGGCACGGTTCATTCGATGGGGCGCGCCGCTCACCGCGCACGTCCCGGGCGGCGGCGTCCCCATCGAGGCGCAGTACGCCGATCGGCTCGCGGCGATCGACGACTTCGACCAGGACATGGCCATGCGCGGCGGCCTTGCGCCGTTCATGGGCTGCGTGCGGTCACCGCTGATGCGTCCCGAGCCGGACGCCGGGTTCGGCAGGGACAAGGTCCAGGAGATTCCCACGTCGTGCGGTGCGCAGCTCCGCGCCCTCGCGTGCGCGGCGGCCTTGGCGGCCACGCGCTCTGGCGACGGCGGCGTGCTTGCGGAGGCCATCGAGCTGCTCCTTGCCGTCGCGCGCGTCGATCGATGGTCGCTCGCAGGCCCGGCGTGGCCGATCGAGGCGATCCCGTCGATCGAGCTGGTCCCGCTGGTGGCATCGGCGATCCGGGCCCGCGGCGAGCCGTTCGCCGCCGAGATCGACGCCGCCATCGCGCGCCAGGCGGGCGGGCCGATCCCTTCGGCGATGGTTCGGACGCGCCTCGACTTTTATCGCGCGATCCTCTGCGAGCGGTACGCGTCGACGTTCGAGGAGCGGGCGTTCCCTTGGGGCGCGCCATTCGCCCATCGCGCGTGGCCGTGGCTAAGCACGTACGGCGGTTCGCGCGCCGCGCTCGACTCCGCGGGCGCCGTGGCCTTGCGCGAGGCCCTCAAGGAGCCGTCCGAACGCGACGACGCGGCGTTCGCGGCCGCCGTCCTCGAGCTGCAGTCGTCGGGTGTCGGCATCGGGTTCGCGGGAACCTCGATCTGGAACGGGACGGTGTTCGCGGATCGGGAGCTCATGTTCGCGCGCGTCCTCGCGACGGTGGTTGCCATCGAGCGGTTCCGGCTCGCCGAGGGCCGGCTTCCCGACCGGCTGGAGGAATTGCTGCCGCGCTGGCTGCCTGCGCTTCCGAAGGACCCGTACTCCCGCGGTGCGTTCCTCTACGCGAAGGGGGCCGAGGACCGCACGGACGGTTTCGGCTATTCGCTGGGACGCTCGCTGCCCGCCGGTGCGGAAGGGTGGGGGGAGCCCGCCGATTCGGGGTCGCCGCCGCCCGGCGCGGCGGTCTTCCCGCCGAACTGAGCCTTGGTCAGCGCGACCGCGATGTTCCGGAGCAGCCGTTCGCGCCGCGCGTCCGGGCTTGCGTGGCGCGGTGCGGGCACGATGACGCGAAGCGGCAGCGCCCCCATGCCGAGCGCGTGCCCGACGCCGCGCCGCAGCACCGCACCCGAGCACTCGGCGAGGCCCCAGCCCGCGGGCACCTCGCGCGCGCGCACGGTGCCCGCGGTCGCCAGGATCCACAGCTCGTCGGCCAGGCGCCAACGCGCGATGAGGTTGAACTTCGTCTGCCCGTGCATGCGTTCCTCCACCTTCGCCAGCTGCGCGAGCACGCGGCGGTAGGGCAGGAGCCTGCTTCGCGCGAAGTCCCACGACGCGCCCTCCTCGAAGAGCGCGGGGTCCGCCGAGCGCAGGTGAGGCTCATGGACGGGGATCAGCTCGCGCTCGACCTCGGCCTTGCGCGCGAGCAGCCGCTCGCGTTCCGCAAGCAGGTCGTCGACCCGCAGGTCGTCGCGCATGAAGTCGGCGCGCGAGGCCTTGCACTCGACGACGATGGTCCGCGGCGCGCGCACCGCCTGGCCCGCGCGCTCGGCGTCGAAGATCGAGGCGTGCGCGGCGGGGTCGGCCCCCGCGCGCCAGTCGCGGTCGGCCCAGCCCGCGGCATCGACGCGGAACCTCGCGACGGGGCAGGGCACCTCGTGCGCCACGGCGCGGCATCCCATGGAGAGCAGCCACGACGTGGCGAGTTCCTTCAGGCCCAGGTGCTCGCGCGTCTCCACGTCAGCGCCCGGCGCGGCGTGCGGGCTTCGCGGGGCGTCCGGACTTCGCGGCGACCGCGGGCTTGGCGCGACCCGCGGGCTTCTTCGCCGTCGCACCCTTCTTCGCCGGCGCGGTCTTCTCCATCCACGGCACGTAGCGGATGCCGCGCGCGCGCTGGTCGGCGAGCACCGCGTCGAGGATGCCAGGCATGCCTGCGAGCATCTCGGGTGCGTGCACCCCCGGCTTCGCGATGCGCCCCGCCGCGATCAGCCGCAGCACGCTGGTCGCGGGGAACGCGGTGGTGCGACTCATGCTCGGGAAGCCGGTGGCGGGGTCGAGCTCGTCGTGCAGCGTCCACGCGAGGCGCACGGGGGCGCCGTCGCGGGTGCCCCAGGCGCGCACGGTCATCACGGTGACGTCGGCCTCGCCTTCCTCGTAGGTCCAGTGCGGGAAGAGGAGCTTCGCGGTGAGGTCGATCGGGCGTACGCGCGCGCCGCCCACGTCGACGGGCTCGTGCGAGAAGAGCCCCAGGTGCCGGAGCGTGCGCATGAGCTCGGCGTGGCCGGGCCAGCGCATGGTCTTCTCGCGCATGTTGGGCACCTTCAGCGTGTCGGCCAGGCTGCGCAGCCCGTCGGTGTAGAAGGCCTCGAGCGTGCCGACGCCGGGCAGGGTCACCAGCTCCGGGTCGCTGAGCGCGTCGCGCACCACCACCTTGCCGTGCTCGACCATGCGCGAGGGACGCACGTACTCCTCGATCACGTCGTGGTGGCTGAAGGGCGCCTTGTACTGCCACGGCCAGTGGCGCGTGCGCGGCAGCCCGCCGACCAGGATCTCGATGGTGTCGCAGCGGTCGAGCGTGCGCGCGGCCCAGCCCGCCAGCATGTTGCTCATGCCGGGCGCCACGCCGCAGTCGGCGACCACGGGGATTCCCGCGCGGCGCGCGGCGCGGTCGTGCTCGCGGAAGTCCTCGGGCATGAACGAGATGTCGACGTACGGGACGCGCTCGGCGATCACGGCGCCCATGACCTCGAAGCCGAACCGGCTCGGGAGCGCGCCGAGGACGAGGTCGGGCTTCAGCCGCTTGACCAGCGCGCGCGCCTGCCGTGCGCCGCCGGCGTCGGCCACCAGGAAGCGCGCATGCGGGCGGACCGCGGTGCCGTGCGTCGACCGTCGGGCTGGCACATCGCGCGCGCCCGCGGCGCGCGCCGCCACGGCGATCGCCACGCGGCGCTTCGCGCGCTCGAGCGCCTCGGCGCCGGCATCCACCACCGTGACATGGAATCCGGGCGTGGCTGCGAGGTCGGCCGCCGCGACGCTTCCCACCATGCCTGCGCCGAGGACGAGGACGTGCATCGGGAGGCTCCTTCGCGGGTCAGGCGCCGGCGCGGGTCACGCGCCCTCGCGCGTCATCACCTGGTGCAGCTCGCGCTCGCCGCGGCCGCGCAGCGGGTAGTCCTTGCGGAGCGGGTGGCCGGGGTAGTCCTTCCACAGCAGGATGCGGCGCAGGTCGGGATGCCCGCGGAAGCGGATACCGAACATGTCGAAGACCTCGCGCTCGAGCCACTCGGCGCCGGGCCACACCTCGGTGACGGTGTCGACGACCAGCTCCGGGTCCGGCTCGATGCCTGCGGTGTCGACGCTGGGGTCGAGGAAGACCTTGAGCGTGATGCGCCGGTCCTTCGAGTGGCTGGCCAGGCAGTAGACGACCGCGAAGCGGCCGGGCTGCGGGGCGGGGTAGTTCAGGTAGTCGACCGCCGTGACGTCGGTGAGGAACTCGTACGAGCACTGCGGGTCGTCGCGCAGCAGGCGGCAGACGTCCTTGAGGCGGTCCTTCGGCACGATGACCGTGGTCTGGCCGCGGAACTCGGCGGCCATGAACTTCACGTCCGGGAAGGCGGCCTTGAGCACCGGCAGCGTCGGGTGGTCGAGCTTCATGGGTCGGAAAGTGTAGGTCAGTGCCGGAAGTGCCGCGTCCCGGCCAGGAGGCACGTCACGCCCCGCGCGTTGCACAGGTCGAAGGTGTCCTGGTCGCGCTTGCTGCCGCCCGGGTGCACGATGCAGCGCACCCCCGCGTCCACGAGCAGCGTCGGGCCGTCGGCGAACGGGAAGAACGCGTCGCTCGCGGCCACCGGCATCTCGCCGCCTGCCGCCGCGCCCGCCGCCGCCAGCTGCGCCCGTGCCTTGTCGACCGCGTTGCGGCAGCTCGCCACGCGGTCCATCTGCCCCGCCCCCGCGCCCCAGAGCGCGCCGCCGGCGCCGATGCACACCGCGTTCGACTTCAGGTGCTTCGCGACCGTGAACAGCATGCCCGCGTCGCGCAGCATGCCCGCGTCCGGCGCGGGGCCCGCCGCGTGCACGAAGCGCGACGCGTCGATCGGGTGCACGTCGCGGTCCTGCGCGAGCATGCCGCCCGGGACGCTGCGCCACGAGAGGCCGGGCTCCGGCTCGCCGAGCGGCCCCGTCGCGAGCAGCCGCGCGTTCTTCCACCGCGCCTGGAGCGCGGCCAGCGCCGCGGGCTCGTAGCCGGGCGCGATCACCACCTCGAGGAACCGCTCGCCCGCGGCCATGGCCTCGGCCGTCGCCGCGTCCACGTCGCGACTGAACGCCACGATGCCGCCGAACGCCGCGAGCGGGTCGCCGGCCCACGCGCGCTCGAACGACTCGAGCACCGACGCGCCGACCGCCGCGCCGCACGGGTTGGTGTGCTTGATGACGGCGCACGCGCACGCTCCCCGTGCGCTTCCCGCGCCCGGCGCACCTCCGCCTCGCGCCGCCTGCGCCGCGAGGTCCTGCACCAGTTCGAGCGCCGCGCCCGCGTCGAGCAGGTTGTTGTACGAGAGCGCCTTGCCGTGCAGCACGCGCGCCCGCACCACGCTGGGCCCGCGTGCGTCGGGATCCGCGTAGACCGCGCCCCGCTGGTGCGGGTTCTCGCCGTAGCGAAGCTCGTCCGCGAGCTCGAGCCGCAGCTCGCCCGCGCGCGGGAACGCCGCGCCGCCTGCGTCGCCCGCGCCGTCGCCCGCGCTCCCGCCCGCCTCCGTCCCGAACCCGTTCGCCCCCATCCAGCGCGCGATCGCCGCGTCGTACGCCGCGGTCCGCGCGAACGCCGCGTGCGCCAGCGCGCGCCGCAGCGCCAGCGTCGTGGCGCCGCCGTGGCGCGCCAGCTCCCCGAGCACCCGCGCGTACTGCGCGGGGTCCGTCACCACCGCGACGCTCGCGTGGTTCTTCGCCGCGCTGCGCACCATCGACGGCCCGCCGATGTCGATCTGCTCGACCGCCTCGTGCTCGGCGATGCCCTCGCGCGCCACCGTGGCCTCGAACGGGTAGAGGTTGACGCACACGAGGTCGATCGCCTCGATGCCGTGCTCGCGCATCGAGGCCACGTGCGCCGGGTCGTCGCGCACCGCGAGCAGCCCGCCGTGCACGCGCGGGTGCAGCGTCTTCACGCGCCCGTCCATCATCTCGGGGAAGCCGGTCACGGCCTCGATCGGCGTGCACGCGATGCCGGCGCGCGCGAGCGCCGCCGCGGTGCCGCCCGTGGACACGATCTCGACGCCCGCGCCCGACAGCGCGCGCGCGAACTCCACCAGCCCCGACTTGTCGCTCACCGAGACGAGCGCTCGACGGACCTTGACGAGCCTGGCTGCGTCCACGGCGTCAGTTCGGGGCCTGCGAGGCGTCGGCCACCGGTTCGGGCTGCGTGGCCCGGCCGGACTTCGACAGGTGCTCGAGCCGCTCCACGTTGCCCGATTCGTCGGAGACGAACAGGTCGCCGCGCGAGGTGTCGAACACCACGGCCTTCACCTTCGGGAGGTTCACCTCGCGCACGATGCGGCCCGTTCCCGCGTCGACCGCGGTGAGGGTGCGCCCGGCCGCGTCCCACGCCATGAGGTCGGTGCCCACGCGCGCGAGCACGTTGCCCTTCGCCTTGCTCTTCCAGCGCACCTCGCCGTCCGGCTTGTCGGTCGTCGGGTTGAAGCTGACCAGGCCCTCGCCCGGGACCTGCAGGTACAGGCCGTCGGCGATGCGCACGGGCGGGTTCACGAGCGCCGACTGCGTGAAGTACTGCCACAGCACGCGCCCACGCATGAGGTCGAACGCCCACAGGCTCTGGTCGCGCGAGGCCACGTAGCACGCGGAGTCATCCGCGGCGATCGGCGCCTCGACCCCGGCCGAGAGCATGCGCGTCCAGCGGACGCCCGCGTTGGGGGCGCCCAGCGCGACCACCTTGCCGTTGGTGCCGGCCGCGAGCGCCATGTCGCCCGTGACGGTGACCTTGCCGTGCACCGCCGCGCCCACCGTGGCGGCGCGCCAGCTGTAGCCGGTCTTGTACTGGTACCAGCTCGCCAGGCCCGTGCGCGTCCCGAAGATCATGTACGGCCCGAACACGGTGGGCTCCGTCATGGGCAGGTGCGCGAAGCGCCCGCGCTTCAGGAGGTTGCCGGTGACCGCGTCGAGCGTGACGCTTCCAAGCTCGGTGACCACGTAGACGTTGTCGGCCCGCGGCGTGGGCAGGTACTCGATTCCCACCATGCGCTCGACGCCCTGGTAGGTCGAGCTCCGCCAGACCGTCTCGCCGCTGTCGCGGCGGATGCGGACCACGCTTCCGGCGCTGTCGCCGAACCACACGCTGTCTGCGGTGGCCGCCGTGACCTGCATGGTGGCGTCCTTGGTGACCAGCGGCTCGGTCTGCCAGACGATGCGGTATCCGAGCTCGTCGGCGGCGCCGGGGGCGATCACGTAGCGCGCGCGCAGGGCCGCCTCGGCCTCGGCGCGCAGCTGTCGGTCGGTCTTGCGTGCGGGTGCGGCCGCGGGCGTCGGGTCCTTCGCAGCCTGCGGGGCCGCCACGGCCGACCATGCGGTCGCGCATGCGGCGATGCACGCAATCGACAGGCCCCGGAAGCCTTCGGAGGCGCGCCCAAGTCGGGGCGCTCGGTTCGCGCGTCGGGTCATCGTGGTCTGCTGCTCCAGGATCGGTTCCGGCGGGTCGGCCCGCGGAGGGGCGGAAGGCGACGAGTATACGGATGGCCTTGCGCGGCCGTTCCGGGCCCGCATCCGCGCCAGTCGATCATGCGCAAAAAGAAGCGCGGTCGCGCCCTTTTCTAGGTTCGCGACCGGCTCCCTTTCCCTCATACCCTCGCAACACTGCCTAGTGGAATCTGCGGTGATCGCGGTGAGGCGATCAGGACGCCAAGAGTTCCCTTTTCCCAGTGTCCCTTGAAACGGTCATGTCGGGCCCTTTCTCCCAACACAGACCAAACCTTGGAACCACTAGGTGGTTGCTGGCCCTTTTCGGCTCCCTATTCCGAAAGGGGTTGCGTTGAGTATGTCATGGATCCCGGGGCGTGCAAGTGTTCGCGGCGGGTTTTTCGCACGGAACGATTCCCGGAGCGGGTTCCGTCCGGTAAGGGGTCCTTGCGGCCTGCCGCTCGTGCAGGGCGACGTGCGCGCGGGTCTATTCTTGGCCGCGCGCCCATGCGCCCGTTGCTGATCATGTTCCTGGCGGCGGCGTGGATCGCGGGCGCGTTCGCTTCCCGCTGCCCGGCGTCGCCCCAGGCCACCTCGCAGGTCCCCCAGGCCGCGTGGTGGGACCGCACCGCGCCCCGGCCCGGGGCCCGGCTCCCCCAAAGCCGGTTCTACGTCATCCGGAGCGACCTCTCCCCCGACGACACCAAGCGTTGGGCCGACCTCCTCGACACCATGTACGACGAGTACACGCGGCGCCTGGTGCAGCGCGTGGGGATGCGCAGGCGCAGCCCGGACCACCCGAACGTCTACATGTTCGCGCGGCAGCAGGACTACCTCGACACGCTGCGCACGCAGTTCGGAGTGAACGCCACCGGATCCGGCGGCATGTTCTTCATCACGCCGCGCGGTTCGGGGCTCGCGTTCTTCGTCGAGAACCTGCCCCGCCAGCGCGTGGCGCACGTCGTGCAGCACGAGGGCTTCCACCAGTACGCGCACGCCTTCTTCGGCAACGAGCTGCCGCCCTGGCTCAACGAGGGACTCGCCGAGTTCTTCGGCGAGTCGGTGGTGGAGGGCCGCTCGGTGGTCGTCGGCCAGGCCAGCCCGACCGTGGTCGACCAGGTTCGCGCGTCGGTGGAGCAGGAGAAGACGATCCCGTTCTCCGACATCCTGCAGATGGACGACGCGCGCTGGAACGGCGCGGTGCGATCGGGAAGCGCGCGCCAGCAGTACATGCAGGCATGGTCGATGGTGCACTTCCTGGTGTACGCCGAGAACGGCCGGTACGAGCCGTACTTCACGAACATGCTGCGGCTCCTCAACGACGGCGTGAAGCCGTACGACGCGATGCGCCGCGCGTTCAGCCTGGATTCCGAGCCCGAGTTCCGTGCGTTCGAGGCCCGGTGGAGGGACTACGCGCGGAACGCGAAGCCCGGCGCGTACGTGGCCGCGCGCGGGCGGCTCGAGTTCCTCGCCGAGGGGATCCGCGTGCTGTGGTCGAAGGGCGTCCGGCCCGCGACGATGGACGAGCTCAAGTCGGCGCTGCGCGAGGAGAAGTTCCGCTGGACCGCGTCCGCGCACGGGTACACGATCACGCTCGACGCGAAGGACGACGCGAACTTCGCGGTCCCGGACGACGAGGTCAACGCGAAGCCGCCGACCATCGAGCTCGTCGCGCAGAAGCCCCCGAAGGCCGCGAAGGACAGGAAGCTCTGGCAGGAGCATCCGCTGCCGCCGATGCTCCGCACGCGAGGGCTGCGCCCGAACGACGTGGGCATCGCGTGGCGCCGCGACCCGTCGGACCCGGCGACGTTCCTGTTCGACGTGGTCGTCAACTGAGGGGGCCGGCGCGCGCCCGGCCGTGCGTCACCGCCCGCGCGCGTCGGGGTAGTCCCACTCGCGGCCGGGCTCGTAGCCGAGCAGCGCGTACAGCTCCTTGCGCGTCTGCATGCGCGGCAGCGACTCGCGCACGCTCCCGTCGCGCCGCAGCGCCGCGAGCCCGCGCGCGACCTCGCCCATCGCCAGCCGCATCATGCTGAGCGGGTAGATGACCACCTGGTAGCCGAGCTCGCCGAAGCGCCCGGCGGTGATGTCCGGGGTCTTCCCGAACTCGGTCATGTTCGCCAGCAGCGGGCCGGGGCAGGCCTTCGCGAAGTCGGCGAACTCCCGCTCGCTCTGCAGGCCTTCGGGGAAGATCATGTCCGCCCCCGCCTCGCGGTACATCGCGGCGCGGCGCACGGCGTCGTCGAAGCCCGTGACGTGCCGCGCGTCGGTGCGCGCGATGATCACGAAGTCGGGGTGCACGCGGTGCGCGGACATGGCCCGGACCTTGTCGGCCATCGCCTCGGCGGGCACGAGGTCCTTGCCGTCGAGGTGGCCGCAGCGCTTGGGGAACACCTGGTCCTCGACGTGCAGCGCGGCGGCGCCGGCGCGGCCGTACTCGACCACGGTGCGCACCGCGCACTCGACCTCGCCGTAGCCGGTGTCCGCGTCGGCGATGACCGGGATGCCCGAGGCATCGACGATCTCGCGGATCGTGCGCGCCATCTCGGTGAGCGTGATGAGCCCGATGTCCGGGTAGCCCGCGACGTTCGCGGTCGCGCCGCCCGAGATGTAGCAGGCCTCGAAGCCCGCCTCGCGCACCGCGCGCGCGACGAGCGCGTTGAACGCGCCCGGCACCATCACGGTGCCTCGGCTCCACGCGTCGCGGAGGACGCGTCCTGGATGCGGCTTCGCGTGGTTCATGGGGTTCCTCCGGGCGCGGGTTCTGCGGGCGCGGGTGCCGTGGCGCCCGGCATCGGCGGGTGCATGGCGGTCGTCTCGCCCGGCGCCACCGAGGCCTCGGTGCCGAGCGGCATCTCGGGATCGGGCCGGCGCGCCGGCGCGGCAGCCTCCTTCACGAAGCGGTACGCGCCCTTCGTCGAGCCCCACACCTGGTTGCCCTTGGCGTCGAACCCGCGGTCCCACGACTCGAGCTCGCCGGCGGTGAGCGTCACCTCGCTGGTCGCGTAGGCCGCGCCGCGGAGCGCGCTCGCGCACCCGTCGCCCTGCGTCGAGCCCGACATGCGACCCGGGCCCGCGTAGCGCAGCACGACGCTGCAGCCCGGGCGCACCGCGAGCAACGCGGGGTCGAGCGCGTTGAATCGCGACACGTCCTTCCATGCGCCGGCCCACGCGAGCGGATCGCCGGGGAGTTCGTGGATGATGCTCTCGGCGGTGCCGTCGGGAAGCGCCGAGAGCCGGTAGATGCGCTGGCGGTACGGCTTGTCGAGGGCGTTCGCCATCGCCTGCTCGACGTAGAGCCACGGGCCGTCGAGGCGATCCGGCCAGATGCGCACGACGTGGAGCCGGACGTCGAAGAACGCGGGGTCCGCCGCGGCCTGCGCGGCGCTCGAGTAATGGCCGCAGAGCCACGCGGCGGCATCGGCGACGGGGTCGAGCGCACCGGCCTCGCGGGGCCCGGGGCGGGACTCGAGCGGGCCCGCGTCGACCACCGGGGGGCCGTCGCACGCGGCAAGCAGCGCGAGGGCCGCGGCGATTGCCGAGCAGGCCCCAATAACGGTTGCGGCTCGGGAACGAAGGGGCGGGGCGCTGTCGGCAGGAGCGTTCATCCGGGGCGAGATCGTACTGTCGCGACCGTGGAGGGCGGTCGGCGTGCGTGCGTGCCCGCTACCATTCGGCGCTCGCGCAAAACGTCGTCCGCACCGCTCGAACACCGAGGATTTCGACCATGGCCACCGCCGCCCCCGCCAACCCCGTCCCGACCGCCAAGCCCGTCGACACGCGCGGACTCGCGAACCAGGTGGTGGGCGAGACCAAGGTGTGCGCGGTCACCCAGACCGAGCTCATCTACCGCGGCTACGAGATCGCCGACCTCGCCGAGAACGCCACGTTCGAGGGCGT
>CAMDUT010000027.1 GCA_945877905.1 Phycisphaera mikurensis NBRC 102666
GACCTCACGCTGGCGCAGTCGCGGCTCGACTCCATCGACCGCAAGATCTCCGAGCAGCGCTTCGAGGACGAGGACCGGCGCCGCGCCATGGACGACCCGACGATCCGCGAGCTCGAGCGGAACCACCACCAGGTGCAGGTGTTCCTGAACTCCTCGCGCGAGCGCTTCGGCGACGATCACCCGCAGGTGAAGGACCTCATGCAGCGCGAGACCGCGGCCAAGAACCGCCTGAAGGTCACGATGGACGAGTCGATGCAGCGCAACCTGCAGGCCGACAAGATCGACTACGCGCAGCGCGTGACGGCCCTCAAGGCGCTGGTGGGCAAGCAGACCGAGGACCTCTCGACCGCGAGCAAGAAGCTGCAGGAGCTCACCGCGCAGATCAGCGCGCTTGACGCGCTCAAGGAGCAGCTCACGCAGAAGGAGGACGAGCGCCAGAGCCTGCAGGACCTCATCATGCAGTTCGACATCCTGCAGGGCCGTGCCGACAGCCGCCGCGTGAGCCTGGTGCAGCCAGCCGTGGTGCCGAAGGAGATCGACTTCCCGCAGCTGAAGTTCATGCTGCCGGGCGGCACGGTGCTCGCGCTCCTCGTGGTGGCGGGCATCCTCTTCCTGCGCGAGTTCCTGGACCAGCGCGTCCGCTTCCCGGCCGACCTCGCCGGCACCGGCGGTGCGCGCCTGGTGGGCGTGATCCCGGACACCGAGGACGACCCCGCCGAGCCGCCCGCCGCCGAGGTGGTGGTGCTGCACGCACCCGGCTCGACCACGGCCGAGATGTACCGGCAGCTCTCCGCCGCCGTGCTCAAGGCGATGGACGCGGCCGGTGCCCGCACGCTCGCCGTGGTCACCGCGCACCCGGGCGGCGGGTCGACGACGGTGGCATCCAACCTGGCCGCGAGCCTTCACTCCGCGGGTCGCACCGTGGCCGTGCTCGACGCGAACCTGCGCCGGCCGCGCCTGGCGTCGATCTTCGGCGCCGACGCGACGGCCCCCGGCCTGAGCGACATGCTCGCGGGCCGGGACGCGAACCCGCACATGGCCGACGGCGTCGCCGTGTACGGCCCCGGCACGCCGGACAGCCGCGTGTACGAGCGGCTCTCCACCGACGAGATGCGTCGCCTGCTGGGGCGCCTGCGCGAGCGCTACCAGGTGGTGGTGGTGGACCTGCCCCCGTCGCTCGTGGCCGGCGAGTCGCTGGTGGTGGCCGATGGCTGCGACGCGGCGCTCCTGGTGGTGCGGGCGCTCGAGGACCAGCGCGGGCTGGTGGCGAAGATGGTGCACCAGCTGCACGAGACCCACGCGGTGCTGGTCGGCACGGTCCTGAACCGGCCCGAGCAGACCGCCGGCGGCTACTTCCGCAAGAACGCCGAGCTCATGGCGGCCTACGCCAAGCCCGCGGACGAAGGCACCAAGCGCCCGGAGGCCAAGGCCTGACGGGCTCCGAGCCCGCTGCGCCACGAGGAACCCGTGTCCGCGTCGCCCGTCCATCCTCGCGTGTTGGTCACGGGGGGTGCTGGCTTCATCGGCTCGCACCTCGCCGAGCGGCTGCTGGGCGCGGGAAGCCGCGTCACGGTCGTCGACGACCTCTCGACCGGCCGCGCGTCGAACCTGGACGCGGCGCGCGCGGCGCACGGTGACCGGCTCGAGTTCATCCACGGCTCGGTCGCCGAGGCGGTGCCGCGGCTGTCCGGCCGGCCGTTCGACGCCGTCTACCACCTTGCGGCCGCCGTCGGCGTCCGGCTGGTGATCGAGTCTCCCGCGGCCTCCGCCGAGCGCAACGTCGCCGACACCGCCGAGGTGCTGCGCTTCGCGGCGCGCGCGGGCGCGGCGACGCTCGTCGCGAGCTCCAGCGAGGTGTACGGCAAGGGCGTGCGCAGCCCGTTCCGCGAGCAGGACGACATCAGCTTCGGGCCGCCCACCGTGGCCCGGTGGTCATACGGGCTCTCGAAGGCGATCGACGAGCACCTGGCGATCGCGCACGCCGCCGCCACCGGGCTTCCCACCGTCGTCGCGCGCTTCTTCAACACCGTGGGCCCGAGGCAGCGTGCGCGCTGGGGCATGGTGCTGCCGCGGTTCGTCGACGCGGCGCTCGCCGGCCGGCCGCTCGAGGTGCATGGATCGGGCGCGCAGGTGCGCTGCTTCTGCGACGTCCGCGACGTGGTGGGCGCGCTGCCGGCGCTGCTGGCGCGCGCGGGCCGCGGACACGCCGTCTACAACGTGGGCACGGACGAGCCGATCTCCATCATCGACCTCGCGCGGCTGGTGACGGGCACCCTCGGCAGCCCGTCGCCCATCGTCGCCGTCCCGTACGACCGTGCCTTCGGGCCCGGCTTCGAGGACCTCGAGGTGCGCATCCCCGACCTGGCGCGCGTGCGCGAGGCGATCGGGTTCCGTCCCGCGATCGCGCTCGCCGACACCGTCCGTGACCTCGCCGCCGAGCGCGCCCATGGCGCGGAGGCCGCGGCATGAACTGCGACTCGCTCACCTTCGACGCACGGCTCGAGGGCGCCGTCGCCCTGCTGGTGGCCGCGTGGCCCGCGTTCCTCGCGAGCCTCGTGGCGACCCTGGTCACCGTCCCCATCGCGCGCTCGATCGCGCTGCGCACCGGCGTGGTCGACGCCCCGGACGGCGTCCGAAAGCTGCACGGCCGCACGGTCGCCTACCTCGGCGGCGTGGGCGTCTTCGTGGGCGCGTTCGTGGGCATCATCGCCGGCGCCATCGCGTCCGGCGCCGACGTCGATTCGATGCCGCCGGTGCCGTTCTCGATCGTGCTGGGGATGGTGGCCATCACGTTCACGGGGCTCGCCGACGACATCTGGAAGTTCGACGCGCGCCTGAAGGTGGCCGGCCAGCTGGTGGCCGCGGCCGCGCTGGCGATCGACGAGATCGGCGTGAACGTGGCCACGGGGCTGCTTGCGCCCGTGATGGGCTCGCCCGGCGAGACGATCGTGTCGCTCGGCGGGTTCGCCCTCACCAACGCCACCGTCTTCTACTGGGTGGGCACCGCGCTCGTCGCGGTGTTCGTCCTCGGCGGCTGCAACGCGGCCAACCTGCTCGACGGGCTCGACGGGCTGCTGTCGGGCATCACCGCGGTGATGTGCGTCGGCCTGCTCGCCCTCTCGCTGGTGGTTGTCTTCGCGCTGCCCCCGGACCTCTCCTTCGCCACCGAGGGCATGCACCCGATGGCGGGCGCGCGCATCACGCTCTGCGTGAGCCTGCTGGGGGCGTGCCTTGGCTTCCTCGTCTTCAACTTCAACCCCGCGAGCATCTTCCTCGGCGATGCCGGCAGCCTGCTCATCGGGTTCATGTCGGTCGCCATCATCATGAGCTTCGCAAACCTGGCGCCGTTCGCGTGCCCGTACGTGCAGCGATCGGTGGTCGAGGGCGTGAACGCGTCGACGGCGCAGGTGCCGGTTTCGCAGATCCCCGGCCAGCAGGCCGGCTACGAGGGCTTCTCCACGGTGCTCGTGGTGTGCGGGCTCGCCATGTTCGGGCTCCCCATCCTCGACACCACGCTCGCCATGGTGCGCCGCAAGCGCGCGGGCGTGCCGTTCTCGGTGCCTGACGCCAACCACCTGCACCACCGCGTCAAGCGCGCGCTCGGCGGGTCCGTGCGCCGGGCGGTGCTCTCGCTCTACGCCATGGAGGTGGGTCTCGTCCTCCTCGGGCTCGGCTGCGGGGCGACGCTGCTTCTCGTGGGCGGCCGGCTCCTGTGGTCGTTCCTGTTCCTGGTCGCGGCCTTCATTGCGCTGGTCGCGGTGGGGCTGCGCGGGGTCGGCGGCGCGCCGACCAAGGTCCCGGCTGCCGGCGCACCGGCCAACCCGGCCGCAAGCCAGACCCCCGGCCCCCCATGAACGCCCCGGCCGGCCACCTGCCGGTCCTCGCGAAGCCCGTGATGGACCTGCTCGCTCCGGCGCCGGGGCAACGGGTGCTTGATTGCACCGCCGGGCGCGGGGGCCATGCCGAACTGCTGGCACGGGCCGTGGGTCCTGCGGGCCACGTCTTCCTCATGGACCGCGATGCCGCCAACCTGGCCCATGCGACGGCCCGGGCGGCGGCGACCGGGACGCCGGTACAGGGAATCCATGGGTCGTTCGCGGGGTGCGAGCGGGCGGTGACCGCGCCTTCGGCCGGTTCCGGCGCCGGCTTGGCCGTTCGGCCGGTCGACCGCGTCCTGGCCGACCTCGGCTTCGCGAGCAACCAGATGGACGACCCGGCGCGCGGCTTCAGCTTCCAGCAGGACGGCCCGCTCGACATGCGGCTGGATCCCTCGCAGGGCGAGTCGGCGGCCGAGCTCCTGGCCCGGATGCCGGAACGGGACCTCGCGGACGCCATCTTCCGGCTCGGCGAGGACCCGTTCGCCCGACGGATCGCGCGGGTGATCGTCGACCGGCGCGGGTCGGCTCCCCTGCGGACCACCGGCCAGCTGGCGTCGGCGGTGGTGTCCGCCTACGGCCCGAAGGCCCGTTTCAGCCGGATGCATCCGGCCACCCGGACGTTCATGGCCCTGCGGATCATGGTGAACGACGAGCTCGGTGCGCTTGCCGCGCTGCTGGACGCGGTGGCGCGCGGCGCGCGTTCCGCGGGGGTGGCCGGTGCCGCCGCGGGGTGGCTTGCGCCGGGTGCGCGGGTGGCCGTCATCAGCTTCCACAGCCTCGAGGACCGCATGGTGAAGCACGCGTTCGCCGAGCTTGAGCGCCTGGGGGTCGCACGCCGGATCACCCGCAAGCCCGTCGAGGCCGACGAGGCCGAGATTCGGCTGAACCCCCGGTCCCGGAGCGCCAAGCTGCGGGTGATCGAGGTGGGTGCGGAAATCGCGTCCGGCCGCTGAACAATTCCGCGCGGCTCTGCCGATGAATCCGGAAGCGGGTGGTGCGGCCGGCGTCGGCCCGCATCGCCCGCCCGGCATTCGGCCCAGGCGGGGCCTCGAAGGGTGGCGTCATGACGCGCGAGAACAAGCTGGCTCTGGTCATCGGTTTCGGTCTCATGCTGTTCGTCGGGATCCTGGTCTCGGACCACTTCTCGGCGCAGCGCTTCGATCCCGCGACGGTGGTGCAGGCCGACGAGCCCGCCTCGCTCGACCCCGTGCGCCTCGACGAGGTGGGCAGCGAGTCGCTGGCCCCCGTGGCACCGGTGCCCGACGCGGGCCCCGTGGAGCTCGCCTCCAACGGCGCGAGCCAGATCCCCGGCGCGCCCGCGCCCGGCGAGCTCATCATCGGTGCCGGCGGCGCCGAGGCCGTGGTCGCGCTGCCGGTCGAGGTGGCGCAGGCCGATGGCACCCCGGTGAAGTTCCACAAGGTCAAGAAGGGCGACAACTACTGGAGCATCGCCGCGCGCGAGTACGGCGACGGCTCGCTCGGCGAGAAGCTCCAGGAGTACAACAAGGCCGTGGCGCCCGACGCGGCGCGCCTGGCGATCGACTCCGAGCTGCGCCTGCCGCCCGTCGAGGTGCTGCGCCCCGGCGCGGCGCCGCGCACGTCCGGCACGGCCGTGGCGCAGTCGAACCCGGCCCCCGCCCCGCGCGTGGCCGCCACCTACAAGGTCAAGAAGGGCGACACGCCCTACGCCATCGCGAAGCGCCAGGGCGTGAACGTGGCCGACCTGCTGCGGCACAACGGCATCAAGGACCCTTCGGGCCTGAAGCCCGGCCAGACCATCAAGATCCCCGTGAAGGGCTGATCGCGCCCAATCCCCGGCCCCCGGCATGCGCCTCCTCGCCAAGCTCGTCGTGATCCTGGTCGCGCTCGGCGCGACGGGGCTTGGCCTCCTCTCGCTGCGCCAGCAGCGGTACGAGGTGTCCAACGCCATCTCGAAGGCCCACAACGAGATCGTCGAGCAGGAGCGCACGCAGTGGAGGCTCCGCGCCGACATCGCGTCGCGCTGCGACCCCGCCGACATCCGCGGGTACGCCGAGCGGCTGGACCTCGAGCTGACGCCGATGCAGCAGGCCGACGAGGAGGCCGCGCGGGCCTCCACGGAATCCGTGTCGCCCGACGGCGCGTTGGGCGAACGGTCGGCCGCGCGCGCGGCCACCGCCCGGCAGGGCGCCAAGGCGCCGACAGGGTCGTCGACGAAGGCACCGGCGAAGTCGCCGAAGGGATCCACGCGCCATGCCCGCTGAACCCACCGACGCGTCGCAGGGCCTCCGGATCAAGTCGTGGAGCCGCATCGCGCTCGCATGCACCGCGGTCGCGCTCTCGCTCACGCTCGTTCGCGTCGCGCAGCTGAAGATCGCCCCGCCGGCGCAGCTCGACGCAGCCGCGGGACGTCGCACCAGCGAGCGCAAGGAGATCGCGCAGCGGGGCGAGGTGCTCGACCGCCGCGGCCGGCCGCTGGCGATGAGCCTGGTCGGCTACCGGCTGTACTGCGACCCGGCGTACATCTACGAGAGCGGATGGGACAAGGCCAAGCAGGCCGCGAAGAAGGACCCGACCGCGATCGCCGAGTGCGACCCGTTCCGCGACGCGGCGATCGCGCTCTCGCCCGTGCTCCGCCAGCCGCCGCAGGCGATCTTCGAGATGCTCAGGCAGAATGCCGAGCGTCGCTTCGTGGTGCTCGCGCAGGACGTGGACGAGACGCAGGTCGAGCAGCTGCGCGCGCTGGACATCGACGGCATCGGCATGGAGTCGAAGCTGGTGCGCGCGTACCCCGCGCAGGGCCTCGCGAGCCAGCTGGTGGGCAAGGTGGGCTTCGAGCACACCGGCCAGTCGGGCGTCGAGTTCGCGCTGGACCGCGAGCTGCGCCCGGTCGATGGCCACGTGCGCGCGCTGCGCGACGCGTTCGGCCGCACGCTGTGGATCAACCGCGACGACTACGTGCCGGGCGACCCGGGCACGGACGTCCGCCTCACCATCGACCTCGCGATCCAGGAATCGGCCGAGCGCCACCTGAAGGCCATGGTCGAGAAGTCGAATGCCGGCGGCGGGCGCCTCATCGTGATGGACGCCCAGAACGGCGACGTGCTCGCGATGGCCGACATGCTGCGCGAGCGCCCGGGTTGGAAGGAAGCCACGCGGGACCCCGCGCGGCGCATCCATCCCTCGCTCGGCCGCAACCGCAACTTCACGGACCCCTACGAGCCCGGCTCGACGTTCAAGAGCTTCGTGTGGGCCCGCGCCACGCAGCTCGGCGCGGCCCGGCCCGAGGAGATCATCCCGTTGCCCGAGGGCGGCCCCTACGTCACGCCGTTCGGCCGCGTGATCCGCGACGTGAAGTACCCGGGCTCGGTGAGCTGGAAGACGGTGCTCGTCAAGAGCCTCAACGGCGGCATGGCCACCGTGGCGCAGCGCATGACGCACGCGCAGCTGCAGGAGATGGTGCGAGACTTCGGCTTCGGGCAGAAGGTGGCGATGGGCATCCCCAGCGAGAGCGCGGGCATCGTGACGAAGCCCGGGAAGTGGTCGAACTACACGCAGACCTCCGTCGCGATGGGCCACGAGATCGCCGCGACGCCCATCCAGATGGTGCGTGCGTTCAGCGCCTTCGCGCGCCCCGACGGCGCGATGGTCTCGCCGCGGCTCGTGCTGCCGGTCACGGGCGACGGCACGCCGGTGGCCTCGCGGACGCTCATCGAGCCGGGCATCGCACGCGTCGCGCGCGAGGCGATGCAGGGCGTCGTCGAGGAGGGCACGGCTCGCAAGGCGCAGAGCGCGCGGTACCGGATCTTCGGAAAGACGGGCACCGCGGAACTTTCGATCCCCGGCGAGCGCGGCTACGACCGCGATCGCTACACGGCGAGCTTCCTGGCCGCGGCGCCTGTCACGGACCCGAAGATCGTGATCCTGTGCATCATCGACGACCCGGACAAGCGGACCAGCTACTGGTACGGCGGCTCGATCGCCGGCCCGGTCGTGCGCGACGTCGTCGACGAGACGCTCCAGTACCTCGGCGTGCCGTACGACCAGGACCCCGCGAAGCGGGAGAAGCCTGCGTCGAAGGTCGCCACGCGCTGAGCGGCGCGCCCGGCCGCGCACCGGTCAGCCGCACGCACCCATCGACGCGTGCAGCGCCACCCATTCCTGCGGCGACAGCGTCTCGGGGCGGCGCACGGGGTCGAACCCCGCCGCGGCCACGGCATCGCGCCCCAGGATCGACCCGAGCTGCTTGCGCCGCTGCCCGAACGTGCGCTGCACGAACCCAGAGAACGCGGCCCAGTCCGCCACCGGGCGCGCCCCGCCGCGCGGGCGGATCGAGATCATCGCGCTCGTCACCTTCGGCGCCGGCCAGAAGCAGCCGGGCGGGAGCACGCTCACGAGCTCGACCTCCGCGAGCAGCGCCATCGTCACGCTGATCGGGCCGTAGTGCTCGCCGCCGGCGGGTGCGGCGAGCCGGTCGGCGACCTCGCGCTGGATGGTCACCGACTGCGCGACGCACGCGGGGTGCTGCTCCACCAGTGTGGCCATCAGCGGCGTGGCCGCCTGGTAGGGCAGGTTCGCGACCAGCGAGAACCGCTCGCCGCCGAGCTCCGCGAGCACCGCCGCGGACACCGCGTGCTTGCCGTCGAGGCAATCGCCTTCGACCACCGTGAGTTGGCCAGGCCCGCACCCCATGCGATGCAGGTTCCGCGCGCGCACGATCGCCGCCATGTCGGGGTCGAGCTCGCACGCGACCACCCGGCAGCCCGCGTCGAGGAGCTCCTCGGTGAGCGTCCCGGTGCCGGGCCCGACCTCGAGGACCAGGTCGCCCGGGCCGACGCGAGCGGCCGCAAGCAGCTTGCGCAGCTGGTTGCGATCGTGCAGGAAGTTCTGGCCGAACCGGTGCTTGGGCCGGATGCCGCGCGCGGCCAGCTCGGCGCGGATCTCGGTCAGCGTCTGCGCCATCAGCGCGCCGTGGCCTCGGCGCGCACCTCGCGCAGCACCGTGACCTTGATCTCGCCGGGGAAGGTCATCTCCTTCTCGACCTGCTTGGCGATGTCCTGCGCGATCTGGAACGCATAGGCGTCGTCCGCCTTCTTCGCGTCCACCACCACGCGCACCTCGCGGCCCGCCTGGATGGCGTAGGCCTCCTCGACGAACCGGTGTTGCCGCGCGATGCCCTCGAGCTGCTGCAGGCGCTTCACGTACATCTCCATGCTCTCGCGGCGGGCGCCGGGGCGCGCGCCGCTGATGGCGTCGGCCGCCATGACGATGGGGGTGTACGGCGTGGTGGACGGGATGTCTCCGTGGTGGCCGCCGACCGCGTTCAGCACCTCCTCGCTGCGCTCGCCGTGGCGGCGCAGGAACTCGACGCCGATCGCGGGGTGCCCGCCCTCCATCTCGTGGTCCATGGCCTTGCCGATGTCGTGCAGGAAGCCGGCGCGGCGCGCGACGTTGCCGTCGAGTCCGAGCTCGTCCGCGATCATCTGGCAGAGGAACGCGACCTCCACCGAGTGGCGCAGCACGTTCTGCCCGTAGCTGGTGCGGAACGAGAGCTTGCCCATGGCCTCGACCACCTTGGGGTGCAGGCCGCGGATGTTGGTCTCCAGGAGCGCCGCCTGGCCGTCCTTCTGGATGCGCTCGTTGACGTCGCGCGTGACCTGCGCGACGAGCTCCTCGATGCGCGTGGGATGCACGCGGCCGTCGGCCACCAGGCGCTGCAGGGTCTCGGCCGCGATCGCCTGGCGCACCTTGTCGAAGCAGCTGACGCTGATGATGCCGGGCGTGTCGTCGACCAGGATGTCGGCGCCGGTGGCGCGCTCGATGGCGCGGATGTTGCGGCCCTCGCGCCCGATGATGCGCCCCTTCACGTCCTCGTTGGCGATCTTCACCGATCGCACCGTGGTCTCGCTCACGTTCTCCGAGGCATACCGCTGGATCGCCAGCAGCGTGACCTGCCGCGCCTTCTCGCGCGCGTCCCGCTCGGCGTCCTCGACGATCCGCTGCGCGAGCGCCGCGGCGTCGTGCTCGCTCGAACGGCGCACCTCGGCCAGGAACAGCTCGCGCGCCTCCTCCACCGTCATGCGCGCCGCGTCCTGCAGCCGCTGGCGGAGCTGGGCGCGGTCGGCCTCGAGGCTGGCGCGCAGCTCCTCGGCGGCGCGCTCGAGCGATTCAAGCCGCTGCTCGCGGGCGTCGAGCTTCTGTTCCCGGTCGCCGATCTGCCCGAGCTTGCGGTCGAGCGCCTCCTCGCGCTTCTCGGCCCGGGCCTGGGAGGCCTTGACCTCGGCGAGCGCCGACTGCATCTCGCGGTCGAGCGCCTGCCGGCGCTCGGTGGCGGCCTTCTCGGCGGCCAGCTCGATGGTCTTCGCGCGCGCGTCGGCCTGCGCGCGCGCCGCGGCCACCACGCGCTCGGCCTCCTGCGTGGCCTTGGCGGCCGAGCGGGTCGAGAAGCGCTGCACCAGCCACCACATCACGCCCGCGCCGGCGGGGGGCAGGGCGAGCACGATCACGATGAAGAGCCAGACGTCGATCTGCACGGCCACCTCCAGGTGAACCGGCCTCGAGCGGGCTGGCGGCACGTCCCGTCCCGCGGCATGCCGCGGGCGACCTCAGAACGGACGATGGATCAGGACCTTGGGTGCAATGCGCGTTGCGTTGCGGGTGCGCGGGATGCGGACGTCGGTGTCCAGGTCGAGATGCACGGTCGGATCTATCAGCCGCGCGGCCACATGGCCTGGTCGGCTGCCTTCGGGCGGGCCCGGTCCGTGGCGTGGGGCCGATGGAAGGGAAGCGCCCGTCGGATGGTCGGTCGGGACGGACCGCAGGGGCCCGCGCTCGGCCGGATGAACCCCGCGGCCGGATGGCGGCGGGAAGGAAGGGTGCATTGTCGGCGTTCCGGGGGCCCGGGTCAATGGCCGACCGGCCGCGGGCCTCAGGCGGTCCCGGCCAGCTTGCGGACCGTGAACATGAAGGTCCGCTGCATCGCCGAGCGCATGGCCCAGACCACGCCGGCTCCGGCGGCGGCCGCGGCGACGGCCCCGATCGCCAGTGCCACGCGGAACGGCCCAAGCCCCTCCTCGACGGTGCTGCCGCCCGTGACCTCGGGCGTGACCACCGCGCTCACCAGGTTCACGGGCGTGAAGGCGCTCATGAAGGCCCCGACCAGCGGGATGCTGCCGCCCGCCGCCATGCCGCAGAGCCCGAGCACCAGCCCCGCCACGCCCGTGGCGAACACCGCGCCCACGGCGCTCCCGATGGTTCCCTTGCTCTTGATGGACCACTGCAGCCCCACCATGACCGCGAACGCGGTGAAGGCCAGCATGACGAGCGGGTACTCGAGCGCGCCCTCGGGCAGCATGGCCGGCACCGCGAGCGTCGCGGTGCCCACGCTCGCGTTCAGGGTCACCCCGGCCGGCGCACCGAACCCGCCCGCGAGCACGTACGCGGCCGTGAAGGCGAGCGTGAGCGTCGGCACCAGCATCATGGGCGCCAGGAACTGGATGATGCCTCGGAGCTTCCCCGAGAGGTACGGCCCCGGCTGGATGGGCGTCGTGAGGATGATGTCGAGCGACCCGTCCTCGCGCTCGCGGCTCACCGCGGTGGCGCTCATGTTGAGGGCCGTGAGCACGATGACCACGCTCTCGGCGGTCACCACCGTGAGCAGCGCCACGCGGAGCCCGGCGGTGCCCAGCATGCCCGCGCGGTGAAGCGCCGGCAGCGCCAGCCCGCCGAGGATGCCCGCGAGCACGAACCCCCAGCGCCCCGCGAGCGCCATGACGCTGGTCCCGCGCAGCTGGCTCTCGCGCCAGGCGATGGGGTTGTGCCACACGCGCTTGGCCTCGCGGTTCGCGGCCGACGCCTTGCGGCTGAGCCGCCGCCACCACGGGGTGCGCACCGTGCGCGCGCCGAGGCTGCGCACGGTGACGGTGGACGCGGCGAGCAGCGCCACGGCCCCGCCCGCGGTGATCAGGCAGTACGTGCGGGCGGGGTGCGCCATCCACTGCGCGGCGAGCACGCCGCCCGCGTCGCCGGGCGGTGCGGCGTACGTCGAGGGCATGAGGAGCGACTCGAGCGCCAGGAACGGGTTCAGCGGCGTGAGCGCGGTGGTGGTCTCGGCCATGCTGCCTGCGCCGATGGGCGAACGCAGCGCGCCGTCCGCGGCCCACGTGGCGAAGAGGTACAGCACCACCGTGCTGTAGAAGACGAAGACGCTGCGCTTGCCCGCCGTGCGCGTGACGCTCAGGGCGACCGCCACCGCGCCCACGAACGTGGCCGTGCACGCCGAGATCGCGAAGCTGCCCCACACCGCCGACGGCGGCACGCCGCCGAAGAGCTGCGTGCCGAGCATCAGCGGCAGCGCGGCCACCAGCAGCGCGAGCACGAAGAAGAGGCGCCCGAGCAGGTTGCCCGCGACGATCTGCGCGCGGTTGAGCGGGGTCGTCAGCAGGATCTCCCACGTCCGCGGGTTCGATTCCTGCGCGATGGCGCCTGCCATGAAGAGGGGCGTCAGCAGGCAGATGATGGTCACCTCGACGAACGAGAGCGCCGTGAATGCCGTCGCTCCCCGCTGCGCGAGGTCACGCAGCGAGCTGCTCGAGCCGATCATCCCGAAGAGCAGTGCCACCATCAGCACCGCCAGGAACGCGCTGCGGATCCACAGGTGCCTCGCGCGCCGCGATCCGTTCGCGACGATGCGGAGCACGATGGGATTGGTGGGCACCAGGTCCGACGCCCAGCGGGCCAGGCTCATGGCGGGAGCGTAGCCCCGCGATCAGCCCCAGGCGCCGAGCAGGATGCCCAGGTCCTGGCCGTCCACCGCGCCGTCCTGGTTCAGGTCGCCGAGCCCGGGGTTGCCCCAGTTGCCCAGCATCACGCCCAGGTCCTGGCCGTCGACCGACCCGTCGCCGTTGAGGTCGGCGGGGTTCGCCGGCTCGAGCTCGATCGCGGCGGTGTCCATGTCGACCGGCGCGCTCTTGCCGAACTTCGCCCACAGGTCGTACGCCAGCTGGCCCGACGCGTTCGTCACGTTCGCGTCGCGCAGGAACTCGATGTACTCCTTGGTGGTGGTCTGGTAGTACAGCGTCACCACCGCGTTGCGGGCGCCCGCGGGGATCGCGAACGAGGTGTCGTCCCAGTGCTGGCCGTCGGCGTACGAGTAGTTCACCGGCTGGCACCCGTCGGCCGCGAAGGCGGCGTTCGTGAACCCGCGCGGGGGGATGCGGTTGTCGAGGTACTTCGTGTTCGCCAGCGCGAGGTGGAAGTTGATTCCTGCGGGGATCCCCGTGGCCGCGGAGACCGCCTCGTCGATGCCGTGCTTGGCCTCGTAGACCTTCGTCGGCAGGCCCGCGAGCTCGGCCGCGGCATGGTCATAGGCACCGTGCTCGGCGACCGTCGCGCCCGCGGCGTCGGTGAATCGCACGTTGACCCACATGCGCCGCCCCTCGGGGTAACCGCTCGGCAGCTTGTGGCCGCTCTGGTTGATGACCCGCACGGTGAGCTGCTGGCCGGTCACCGAGAGCTCCATGTCGCTTGCGTCGCGCAGCATCTGCACGTTGCGCGCCTTCGAGGTCTCGGCGCGCGCGGCGGTGAGGCCGAGCGAGTCCGCGTCCTTGCCCATCTGGTCGCGCACGGCGTCGATGACCCACGTGTTGCTGCCCGCGAACGAGTGCTGCGGCATGTTGGGCCGCGCGAACCACGGCTCGCCGAACTGGTAGAAGACGCAGCCCCCTCCGGCCTGGTCGGGCATGTGGCAGTCCTGGCAGCTCTTCATCGGGCCCTCGAGCGTGCCGCCGAAGCGGCCGTCGGCGAACTCGACGCCGGTGGTCGCGAACTGGCTGTTCTTCCACTCGCTGTACGTGCGCTGCTCGGGGAACATGTCCGAGGGGTCCTGCGTCGGGTGCGGCGTGTTCAGCGCGTTGAGCTGGTACTGGCCCGCCTTGTTCTTCGAGAAGACGGGGTTCGACACGTCATGGCACGTGCCGCAGAACTCGCTCTTGGAGTGGAAGGGGCTTGCGATGAGCCACACGCTCTCGCCCCAGTCGGACGTGCCGTGGATGTTCAGCGGGACGTCGTCGAACGGGCCGCGGCGCACGTCGCGCGGGTCGACCACGTAGCGCGCGTTGCCGTGCCCCTGCGGGACGAGCCCGGCCGCGGCGAGCGGCGAGAGCACCTCGGGGTCGGGGTCGGGATCCTGGCCCTCCGCGGGATAGCCCACGGCGCTGTCCGGCCCGAGCTCGGGGTTGACGACGCGGTGGCAGAAGTGGCAGTTGATGCCGTCGAGGTCGTCGAACAGCAGGTCCTCGATCTGCCCGCTCGTGCTGCGCCCGCCGAGCCAGGCGCTCGGCGCGTGGCAGCGGATGCAGAACTCGCCGGAGTTGTGCGCGTCCTGGTTCGCGATCGCGACCGTGGCATGCCACACCGGGTCGCGCGCGGACTGCGCCATCATGCTGCCGACCCACGTGTCGAACGGCGCGAACTCCTCGCTGTAGTCGCTGTGGCAGAAGGTGCAGTTGATCGAGGGGATGACCGGCGCAAACTGCTCCGGCACCGTGTTCGGCTGCGTGCCGGGCTGGAAGAAGTCCTGGAGCGTGGTCGGCAGCTGCTGCTGCGGCGGGACGCCCCCCATGAACGCGCTGACAGTGCCCACCGCGACGGTCGCTCCGATGGTTGCGGACAGGGCGATGGCGGTGATTCGGCGGCGCGTGTTCATCGGGTCTGGGAATCCTGGGATCGTCACTCAACGATACGACTCAGGGTGCCAGTGGGGATCGGTCGAGTCAACGGACTCGTGGAGCCGATCTGCGGCATTTTGGATCCCGGAATCCGAAGGGACGGAGTTCTCGGACATTGCGACCCCGCAGGGCCCGCCCCGAACTCAGGCCCCGTCGGTCGATCGCACCTTCTGGAGCAGGCCAGCGGTGCGGACCACGGCCTCGAAGGTGTCGCCGAGGCCCGCCTGGGTGATCCCGGATGGCGCCTTGCCCTTGCTGTCCGCCAGAAGCTTCAGCGACGGCGCGATGGCGGTCAGCAGCTTGGTCCGCGCCGGCGCGGGCACGTCCGACAGCTGGTTGCGGACCACCAGGAGCGCCCGCTGCAGCGCGTTCACCATCTCGGGCGCGGAGCCGTCCGTCACGTGCTCGGTGAGGTCGTTGATGGTCGCGCTCATGCTCGAGCCGATCGCGTCGGCCTGCGCCGCGGACAGGCCCTTGCGCCGGATCATCGCGCCCATCGCCTCGAAGGCATGCGTGGCCGCCACCCACTCGCGCTCCTTGCCGGCCAGCGGTACCAGGCGCTTCGCGATGGCGTCGAGCTGGGGGGCCGAGAGCTGCATCGACTCGACCGCCCGGGGAAGCTGGGCCGACGCCGCGATCCGGATCGCGGGCGACTCGGTCTTCTCGGCGTCCATGTGGTCGACGATGAAGTCGATGGTCTCGACCGTGCCGATCGCGCGGGCCATGTAGAAGACGGTCACCGAGCGCTCGGCCTTGTCGGCCGTGACGGCGTCCTCGAACCGCTTCGCGAACGCCAGGCCCAGTTCCCGCCGGAACGCGACCGTCACGCTCGGGGTCTTCGTGGCCAGCTTCTCGAGCTCCCCGCGCGCCGCGGTCACCTCGTCGGGATCGCTGCCCATCACCCGCTCGGCCCACCCGTCGACCGCCTTGGCGACCTCGGCCTGCTGCGCGGGCGTCATCGGCCCGGGCGCCGCGATGGTCTGCTGCGAGATCGCCTCCACCTGCGCCGCCGATACGGCGGACAGCGTGAGCGAAGCGACCAGGCTCAGGACGAAGTGGCGCGGATTCATCGTTCGGGGTACCGGTGGCAAAGGGGGAGCCCGGAACGGTACTTCGCCCCGGAAACCCGGTCAATGGCACGCTGGTTCATGGTTCGGCGGCGTGCGCCTCGAGGTTCCCCTCGGGCGCGTCCGCCGGCGGTGCGGCCGCATGCGTGGCAAGCAGCTCACCGATGCGGCGCATCAGCCTCTGTTCATATGGGACATCGCGCCCGATCGGGGTCCACTCGGTGGCGATCTGCGTGGCGTCGTCACCGGGCTGCCGGGCCTGGGTGGGGTCGGTGGAGTAGCGGGTCTCGCCGAGCGTCCAGCGCCCGAACGACTGGTTCGGCCGGAAGCTGCGGTCGACGAACACCCACGTCCGTATCTCGATGCGGCCCTTCGTCTCGAGCAGCCCGAATCGCCCCTCGGCTGCGTCCGAACCGGGCACCGCGGGCCCGCGCGACGGCTGCGACGGCTCGGGCACCGGGGCCGCGAAGCCCTCGGGCATGAACTCGAACCGGGCCCGGCGTCGTTCGAAGTTCACCGTGTGCGCCAGCATGTCCTCGAAGCCGGCGTTGTCGGTGCGCCACGGCTCCACCAGCGAGCCAGCCGTGCGGGGGGCGGTCTCGATGACGCCGAGCTCGCGGTCCACCACCACCGGGTCCAGCCCGTCCTCGCGCGCGCTCTCGAGGGCGGCGTCGAACACGCGGTCGTACTCGGCGCGGTCGAAGGTGCGCACCGCCTCCACGTGCGACTCGCAGGCCGCGAGGCCGGCGCAGGCGAGGATGGGCATGAGTCCGGCGGTGGCGCGCACGCGCGGAGTGTAGGGCAACCCCTTCGCGGCCCGATGAACCGAGGTGCGCCTCGCCGTCCCGCTCCTCGCCGCCGGGCTGCTCGCCGTCGCGCTGTGGACGTGCGACGGCGGGCGCGACCGCGCCGAGTTCACGTGCGTGCAGGGGTCCGACGTCTTCACCCTGGACCCGCAGCGCATGAGCTGGCAGCACGACATCCTGGTGGGGCGGTCGATCTACGAGACGCTGGTGGCCAACGACGCCGACCGCGGCGGCCTTGTGCCCGCGGCCGCCGAGCGCTGGGAGTGCGCGCCCGACGGGCGCACGTGGACGTTCACGCTGCGCACCGACGGGCGCTGGTCGAACGGCGACCCCGTGACGGCCGAGGATTTCCGCGCCGCGTGGATCCGCGCCATGCTCCCGGACTGCGGAAGCGACTACGCGGGCTTCATGCTCGAGATCGAGGGCGGGCGCGAGCTCGCGTCCCTGCGCGCGCGCATGCTCCGCGAGTTCGCGGCGCTTCCCGCGGGCGAGCGCACCACGGCGCGCGCGGCCGAGCTCTGGACCGCCACCGAGCGCGCGGCGCGCGAGCTGGTGCGGCTCGAGGCGCCCGACGACCGCACGCTGCGCATGACGCTGCGCAGGCGCGTGCCGTACTGGCCCGAGCTCGTCGCGTTCCCGCCGATGTCGCCGATCCACCGGCCCACGTTCGACCGCTTCGCGTCGTTCGACCTCGCCACCGGCGCGCGCCGCGTGGACGTGGAGTGGACCAAGCCGGGGAACATCGTCTCGAACGGGGCGCTCATGCTGGCGGAGTGGCGTTACCGGCGCGGGATGCGCCTGGAGCCCAACCCGCACCACCGCGACGCCGCCGTGGGCCTGCCGCGGTCGGTCGAGATCATCCCCATCGAGGACCCGAACACCGCGGTGCTCGCCTACGAGGCCGGCGGCGTCGACTGGCTGGCCGACGTGCGGGCGCCGTACCGCCCCGAGCTCGCCGCGCAGTCGATGCGGTACCTCGAGCGCCATCGCGCGGAGTTCGAGCGCCTGCGCGCCGCGGGGAAGTCGTGGGACGAGGCGCTGGCCGCGCTGCCGACGCCGGGCGCGGGCGAGTCGCGCGACGTGCACGTGGTGCCCTCGTTCGGCACGGACTTCTACAGCTTCAACTGCCGTGCGACGCTCAACGACGGGCGCGCGAACCCGTTCGCGCACGCCGGCGTGCGGCGTGCCTTCGCGCGGTCGGTCGACAAGCGCGCGCTCGCCGAGCGCGTGGTGCGCATGGGCGAGCGCGTGGCGGGTTCGCTGGTGCCGCCCGGCAGCATCCGCGGATACGAGCCGCCGGCGGGCCTCGGATTCGACGCCGCCGAGGCGCGACGCGAGCTGGCCGCGGCGGGATGGTCCGACCGCGACGGCGACGGCACGCCCGAGGACGCGTCGGGCGCGCCGTTCCCCACGGTGGAGGTCCTCTACTCGACCGCGAGCCCGCGCTACCGCGACCTGAGCCTGGCGATGGCCGACATGTGGCGCGGTGCGCTCGGCGTGGCGGTGGAGGTGCGCGGCAAGGACGGCAAGTTCTTCAAGGAGGACCTGAAGACCGGCAACTTCATGGTCGCCCGCGGCAGCTGGTACGGCGACTACGGCGACCCGGTCACGTTCCTCGAGCTGAGCCGCACCGGCGACGGCAACAACGACCGCGGCTATTCGTGCCCGGAGTTCGACGCGCTGCTGGACCGCGCGGCCGACGAGCCCGACCCCGCGCGGCGCATGGCCATCCTCCGGGACGCCGAGCGCCTGCTCATGGAGCGCGACCTGCCGATCCTGCCGCTCTCGCACCTGGTCACGATGTACATGTACGACCCGTGCCGCGTGCGCGGGATCACGCGCGACGCGTCGCTCGACCAGCGGTTCCAGAACATCCGGCTGGTGCGGCCCGTCAGCCCGTGACCTGGATGCGCGGGTCGACCCACGCGTAGAGCACATCGACCGCGAGGTTCATGAGGACCACCGCGGTCCCGAACACCAGCACGGTGCCGAGGAGGAGCGTGATGTCCTTCGACAGCACCGCGGCCACGAAGTGCTGCCCGATGCCGGGCACCGCGAAGACGCGCTCGACCACGAACGACCCCGTGACGGCGAACGCGGTTGCGGGCCCGAGGTAGCTGAGCACCGGCAGGAACGCGTTGCGGAACGCATGGTGCATGGCCGCGCCGCGGCGGTCGAGGCCCTTCGCGCGCGCGGTGCGGACGTAGTCGGCCGACATCTGCTCGATCATCGAACTGCGCATGAGCCGCGCCACGTACGCCGCGAACGGCAGGCTCAGGGCGCACGCGGGGAGCACCATGCTCCGCAGCCCGCTCCAGCCGCCCACGGGCGCGAGGCCCAGCTTCGCCGCGAACACCACCAGCAGCACGGCGCCCGTCACGAAGCTCGGGACGCTGATGCCGACCACCGCCACGAGCTGCGTGGCCGCGTCGGCGAGCGACCCCGGCCGCAGCGCACCGACCAGGCCCGCCACCGTCCCGACCGTGACCGCGATCGCGATCGCCGCGAGCCCGATCGAGAGCGACACGGGCACGCCGTCGGCGATGATCGAGTTGACGGTCCAGTCAGGGTGCGCCAGGCTCGGCCCGAGGTCGAACGGCCGGTCGGCGCGGCCGAGGGCCCACGAGACGCCGCTCGCCTTGCCCAGGTAGTCGAGGTAGAAGCCCACGGGGTCGTCGAGCCGGTACTGCGCGCGCATCGCCTCCTGCATCTCCGGGGGCGGGCGGCGGCCCTCGGCGGCCTCGAACGGGTTGCCGGGCACCACCCACACCAGCGCGAACGCGATGGTGTAGATGGCGAGCAGGATGAACGGCAGCTGCAGCAGGCGCCGCAGCACGAAGCCCGTCACGGCTTCGCGCCCCCGGGCGGCGGGGCGGCGCGCTTGCGGTCGGCCTCGATGCCGACCTCCTCGATGGCGCGCTTGGCGCGGCGCTCGAGCACCCACTTCGTGGCATCGGCGAACGTGGACAGCGCCTCGTCGCCGCTGCGCCGGCAGACGTCGAGCATGGGGTCGGCGGGGTCGACGACGCGCGTGATGGCCCAGCTCGAGAGCACCTCGCGCGCGGGGCTCGCGCGCACGGCGTCGAGGAGCGGCGCCATGGCGGGTGTCTCCTTCGGGAGCACCGCGACCACCCACGCCTTCGCGCGGTCGGGCAGGGCGGACCAGGCCTTGAGCACGGCGTCCCAGATGGCGGGGATCTCCGGCTTCATCGCCGCCGGGATGCGGTCCTCCGCCGCGGCCGCGTGCGCAAGCAGCGCCACGCGCAGCACGGCGTCGACGCGCCCCGGGACCTTGATCGCCTCGAGGCTCTCGCGCACCCAGGCCTCGGTGACGTTGACGCCCGAGCTCTGGATGGGGGGCGACGAGGTGACCGTGCCCATGAAGCCGGGCGCGTACCCGCCCGTCGCCGACGCGGGGTTCGTGACGAACGCGACGTTGATGAGGTGCGGGTCGAGGGGGTGGATGTTGAGGAGCAGGCCGATCGTGGTGAGGTCCGCGTCCACCGTGACGTCGATGGACGCGCCGGGCTCCAGGCGCAGCCTGCGGTCGATGAGGATGGGCTGCGGCGGAAGGTCCGGCGGGTCGTTCTGGCCCGCGCGGGACGCCGCTGCGCGCAGCGTGACCTTGCCCGCGATCGGCGCGTCGCTGCCGATGGCCAGCGGCAGGCGCGAGTCGTTGCGCAGGCGCAGCCGGAACGAGAGCGGCTGGTACGGCGCGATGGACGTGGCCGACGGCTCGAGGTCGACGACGAGCGCGCGCATCGGCGCCTCGACGATGGCGTCGATGGCGCGCGGCAGGCTGCGGTCGAGCGAGTCGTCGAGCGCCTTCGCGCGCTCGGCGATCGGTGCCGCAAGCTGCGACGTCAGGATGGCCTCCTGGCCCAGGCACTGCGCCAGCCGGTCGAGCGACAGCAGCCCGAGCGACGTGCCGACCGCGCCCTGCGCCAGCGCGCGGAACTCCTTCGCGGCCTCCGGAAGCCGCTTCGATTCCTGCAGGAGCGACGCGTAGACGAACTGCGCCAGCGGGTCCGACGCGCGCATCGGCTCGAGCGCGGCCATCGCCTTGTCGGCCCGGCCCTGGCGCCAGTCGAGCATGGCGGTGAACCGCACCTTGGCATCCACGCCGAGCGCGCCGGCCTTCTCGGCCTTCTCGAGCATCGCGGGCACGTTCGAGACGTCCTTCGCGAAGAGGAGCGCCGTGGTCGCGCGCTGCAGCTCGAGGGCGCCGATCTCCTCGGCGCGCGCGCCCTGCATCTCGGCGCGGCGGATCTCGGCGTCGGTGCCGCGGCTCGCGCGCTCGACGAGCGAGGCGACCTCGGCGGTGCGCCCCTTGGCCTGGTTGAGCGCGAGCATCGCGATGGAGAGCGAGGACGGCAGCGGCGGGAACTCGCGGTTCAGCCGCTCGACCGTGATGCTCGGGTCCTGCAGCGAGATGTTGCGGCGGTACTCGTCGGTGAGCCGGCCCATCCGCAGCTCGAGCTCACGGAGCGCGGCGTCGCGCTGGCCGCTCCCCCAGAGCGCGGTGGCGAGGTCGCCGGTGAGCGCGTACGTGGTCTCGGGCCGGCGCTCGGCGTCGGCCACCGCGATCGCCAGGCGCGCGATGCGCTCGGCACCGCGGAAGGCGCCGCCGTCGAGGAGCACCGTGAGCATCGCGCTCCAGGTCGACAGGTCGCGCGGGTTCGCGTCGAGCGCGATCGAGAGCAACTCGACGTCGGACGCAGGGTCGTTGACGCGCATCCGGAAGAACCCGGCCGCGGCCTGCGCGGCGGCCGGGAACGAGGGGTCGGCCTTCACCGCGTCGCCGAGCCATCGCGCGAAGAGCTCGGTGTTCCCGATGCGGCTCTCGAGCGAGGCCAGCTGGTACGCCAGCCGCGCCGCGACGGGCGCGCCGATCGCCGGGCGGTTCTGCGGCGCCAGCACCGACTCGTACGCGCGCACGCGCGCCTCGGCCGTGGCGTGCGAGTCGATGGCGTCGCCGATGCGCGCCAGGCGCACCACGTCGTCGGCAGGGTCGAGCTTCGCGAGCGCGGCAAGCGCCTCGCGACGGGCCTCCCGCGCGAGGTCGGGCTTCCCGCTCTCGATCTGGTCGGCGAGGACCAGCACCATGTCCCACGCCGGGCGCCGGTCGGGCGCGAGCGCCGCGCACCGGCGCGCGAGCTGGAGCACCGACTCGTAGCCCTCGTCGCTGATGTCGCGGTCGAGGGTGAAGACGAAGAGGTCCGCAAGCCACGCGGCCGAGAGCATGCGCGACATGCGCTGGTCGAAGTCGGCGTCGGGGGCGGCGGCGGGCGCGGGCGTCGGGGCCGCGGCCTGCGCGGCGGCCGGGAACGAGGGGTCGGCCTTCACCGCG
>CAMDUT010000028.1 GCA_945877905.1 Phycisphaera mikurensis NBRC 102666
CGCACCCATCCATGGGCGCGCCGCACGGCGGGCGGTGGCGAGCGCCGCGAACGGCGCCCGCGGTGGTGTCGGGTCAGCTGCAGCCCATCGAGGTGCCGCAGTTCAGGCAGCGGTAGCAGGTTCCGTTGCGCACGGTGATCTCACCGCAGGTGCTGCACGGCGGCGCGTCGCCCATGAGCTGCGCGTTGGACTGGTTCAGCGCGCTGGCCGAGCCGTGCACCTCGGTGACGGTGACCACCTGCTTGACCTCCATCCGCGACGCCGCCCCATCCGAACCGTCGATGATCGACGCGGCCACAACGTCCGTCACGGACCGGCCGTGCAGGATCGACGCCGCGTCGTCCTTCGCCCTGGCGTCGGCGCGAGCGCGATCCGCCGCCGACGGAGCGCCCGTCGACGCGGCGTGCGTGTGTCCTGCGTTCCGTTCGGGCCATGCTGCCTCCTTGCCGTTGGCGGGTGCGTGGGCGGAGGCGCTTCCTGCGCCTGCCGTGCCGGCGTCGCCGGCCGTGGGTTCCGCGGGCCTCGAGCGCTTCGGGGCGTTCTGCTCCCGGAAGCCGTCGATGAACTGCATGCCGAGCCAGCGGAAGATGTAGTCGACCAGGCTCTTGGCGAAGGGGATGTCCTGGTTGGTGGTCATCCCCATCGGCTCGAACCGCTGGTGCGCGAACTTGTTGACGATGCTCTCCACCGGCACGCCGTACTGGAACGCCAGGCTCACCGCGGTGCCGAGCGAGTCCATGAGGCCGCCGATGGTCGAGCCTTCCTTCGCCATCGTGATGAAGAGCTCGCCGGGCTTGCCGTCCTCGTAGAGGCCGACGATGAGGTAGCCCTCGTGGCCCGCCACGTTGAACTTGTGCGTGATGGACTCGCGGGTGTCGGGCAGCCGCCGGCGCATCGGGCGCTCGACGACGCGCTCGACCACGCGCTCGACCTCGACCACGCGCTCGACCTCGACCACGCGGGTCTCGACCACCTTCTCGGCGGCCTCGGCCTTCGCTTCCTTCGCGTCGTCGTCGGACGAGTCGGACTTGGTGTTGAGCGGCTGGCTCAGCTTGCAGCCGTCGCGGTAGAGCGCGTTGGCCTTGAGGCCGAGCTCCCAGCTCAGGCGGTAGCAGCCGCCGATGTCCTCGACCGACGCCTCGTTGGGGAGGTTGATGGTCTTGCTGATCGCGCCCGAGATGAAGGGCTGCGCGGCGGCCATCATGCGGATGTGGCCCTCGGCCGCGATGAAGCGCGTGCCGAGCTTGCCGCAGCGGTTGGCGCAGTCGAACACCGCGAGGTGCCGTTCCTTGAGATGCGGGGCGCCCTCGACGGTCTGCGTGCCGCAGATCCGCAGGTTGAGCGCCTCGATCTGCCGGCGGCTGAGGCCGAGCGCGCGGAGGCCGTTGAACTTCTGGTCTGCGCGCGCCACCGCCGGGTCGATGCCGAGCGACGTGAGGATGCGCTCGGGCATGCTCCAGGCGCTGAAGGCGAACGGGAGTTCGAACGCCGTGGGCAGCGAGTTCTCGATCGCGACGACCTCGTCGCCGGTGTAGCCCGCCTCGACCAGGAAGTCGCGGAAGAGCGTGCCGTGCGCGGGGAACGAGCCGTCCTCGGCGGGCATGGGCGTCTCGAGGCTGAGCGTGCCCATGACGTGCGTGAGGATCTCGTCGACCTGCGTCGCCGAGTAGCCGAGCGCGCTGAGCGCCGGGCGCAGCGACTGGTTGGCGATCTTGAAGTACCCGCCGCCGGCCAGCTTCTTGAACTTCGTCAGCGCGAAGTCGGGCTCGACGCCGGTGGTGTCGCAGTCCATGAGGAGGCCGATCGTGCCCGTGGGCGCGATGACCGTGACCTGCGCGTTGCGGAAGCCGTGCTTCTTGCCGAAGGCGAGGGCGTCGTCCCACGCCGCGACGGCGCGCTCGAGCATCTCGGGGGAGTTGGCGATGTTGACCTGGCCGGTCGCGAAGACCGAGTGGTCGATCGGCACCGGCGCGATGCGCAGGTCCTCGTACTCGCCGCCGTCGCGCGCCACGCCCATCGCCGCGCGGCGGTGGTTGCGGACCACGCGGAGCATGTGCTCCTTGTTGGCCTTGTAGCCCTCGAACGGCCCGTGCTCGGCGGCGAGCACGGCGCTCGCGGCATAGCTGCGGCCGGTGAGGATCGAGGTGAGCGCGCCGCACACCGCGCGGCCGGCCTCGCTGTCGTAGGGGATGCCCGCCTGCATGAGCATGGCGCCGAGGTTGGCGTAGCCCAGGCCGAGGGTGCGGTACTTCCAGCTGAGCTCGGCGATCTCGCGCGACGGGAAGCTCGCCATCAGCACGCTGACCTCGAGCACGACGGTCCACAGGCTGATCGCGTGCTCGTAGCCCTCGAGGTCGAAGGCGCGCGCCTCCGAGTCGTAGAACTTGAGCAGGTTGATCGACGCCAGGTTGCACGCCGTGTTGTCGAGGAACATGTACTCGCTGCACGGGTTGCTGGCGTTGATGCGCCCGCCCTCCGGGCAGGTGTGCCACGCGTTGATGGTGCTGTCGTACTGGACGCCCGGGTCGGCGCAGTGCCACGCCGCCTCGTTGATCTGCGCCCACAGGTCGGTCGCCTTGATGGTCTTGGCGACCTTGCCGTCGGTGCGGCGGGTCAGCTGCCACTCGCCGTCCTTCGCGACCGCGTCCATGAACTCGTCCGAAAGGCGGACCGAGTTGTTGGAGTTCTGGCCGCTGACGGTGTAGTAGGCCTCGCCGTTGAAGTCGTAGTCGAGCTTCAGGCCCAGGCGCTCGGCGATCGCCTTCTGGTTCGGCGCGAGGTGCTTCATGCCCTCGACGAGCGCCGCGACCTTCAGCTCCTCGCGCACCTTCCAGTTGACGAACGACTCGATGTCGGGGTGGTCGACGTCGAGGCAGACCATCTTCGCCGCGCGGCGCGTGGTGCCGCCGGACTTGATGGCGCCCGCCGCGCGGTCGCCGATCTTGAGGAAGCTCATGAGGCCCGAGCTGCGCCCGCCGCCCGAGAGCTTCTCGTTCTCGCCGCGGAGGTTCGAGAAGTTGGTGCCGGTGCCGGAGCCGTACTTGAAGAGGCGCGCCTCGCGCGTCCACAGGTCCATGATGCCGCCCTCGCCGACGAGGTCGTCGCGGACGCCCTGGATGAAGCATGCGTGCGGCTGCGGGTGCGTGTACGCGTCCTTCGCGAGCGTCACCTTGCCGGTCTTGTGGTCGGCGACCCAGTGGCCCTGCGCGGGGCCGCTGATGCCGTACGCGTAGTTGAGTCCTGTGTTGAACCACTGCGGGCTGTTCGGCGCAGCCATCTGGTGCAGCAGCATGTACGCCATCTCGTCGTAGAACGCGTCCGCGTCCTTGCGAGAGGTGAAGTAGCCGAACTTCTCGCCCCAGTGCCGCCAGCAGCCGGCGAGGCGGTGCACCACCTGGCGCACGCTGCGCTCGGGGCCGAGCACGGGCTTGCCGTCGGCGCCCTTGAGCGGACGGCCCTCCTTGTCCAGCTGGGGCACGCCGGCCTTGCGGAAGTACTTGCTCACCACGATGTCGGTGGCGAGCTGGCTCCACGTGGACGGGATCTGCGCGTCCTGCATCTCGAAGACGGTGCTGCCGTCGGAGTTCGAGATGCGGCTCGAGCGGGTGGCCCACTCGACGGTCCCGTAGACGTCCCTGCCTGCGGTGGTGAAGCGGCGTGCGATCTTCATTGCGGTGTCCTTGCCTTCCTTGCGTGTCGTTCGTGCGGCGCACATGCCCGTGCGACGCGGGTTCGGGAGAATGCGTTCAGGTCGATGCGACGGCGCGGCGCGGCATGCGCGACGCGCGTCCCTGGGTCCGTGTCAGTTGCGGTTCGGGGTGCCTTCGGAGAAGGGGAGGCCGTCGACGCGGGGGAGCGTCAGGCCGGCCTGGTCCTGGTACTTCCCGCCCTTGTCCGCGTAGCTCACGGAGCAGGGGCGGTCGGCCTTGAGGAAGATCATCTGGGCGATCCCCTCGTTGGCGTAGATCTTGGCGGGGAGCGGGGTGGTGTTGCTGATCTCGATCGTGACCTTGCCGCGCCACTCGGGCTCGAGCGGCGTGACGTTCACGATGATGCCGCAGCGGGCGTAGGTGCTCTTGCCGACGCAGATCGCCAGGACATCGCGCGGCACCTCGATGACCTCGACGGTCTCGGCCAGCGCGAACGAGTTCGGCGGGATCACGATGTGGTCGCGGCCGGTCTCGGCGGTGTCGATGGTGATGAAGAGGTCGCTCGAGAACGCCTTGGGGTCGACGATGGCGGTGCCGCCGCTCGTGGCGTTCGTGAAGATCTTGAAGCGGGTGCCGACGCGGACGTCGTAGCCGTAGCTCGACACGCCGAAGGAGACGGACCCGGGCCGCTTCGCGTTGTCGGCGAAGGGAACGATCCGCACCGACTCGCGGATCTGCGTGTCACAGAGAATGCTCATTGCCCGACCCCTTGAACCGGCCATCCTGGCCAGTCGAGTGCTTTGTTGAACCGAACCTCCGACGCCACCTCACGAGACGCTCCAGGGACCGCATGTTGACGCCGATGTTCGGGTCGTGTACGGTGTGTCGCGTGGGCCCAAGCACCACCAACCCTTGGGCCCGGCGCTCATGGTACCCCTACCTGTAGTGGGTGCAACCCCGGAGGTTGCCGTTTTTATCGACTTTCGAACCATCGCTCGCAAGTGCATCCCGCGCATGGGGTTAGTGCGTTCTAAACGGAGTTCATTCGTCGCTTCGGGATGTGGACAGCGTGTCGGAGGCTGTCTCTAGACTCGGTCGCCCGACCCACCGGAGCCGCGCCGATGCGCGCTCTCGCCATTCATGCACGGACGCATGCTGTTTCCCGAAGAAATCCCCGAAGAACCGCGCGCGACGCCTGCCTTCCCCACGCGCGAGTCGCTGCTCGAGGGCCTCACCGAGGACCAGCGCGCCGCCGTGCTCCACATGGATGGCCCGCTCCTCGTGCTCGCGGGCCCTGGCTCCGGCAAGACGCGCGTGATCACGCGCCGCATCGCGCACCTCGTGGCGTGCGGCGTGCCGGCGTGGAACATCCTCGCGCTCACGTTCACGAACAAGGCCGCGGGCGAGATGAAGCACCGCGTCGAGTCGATGCTGCCCGAGGGTGCGGTGGGCCGGCGCGGGCTCGTGGTCAGCACGTTCCACGCGTTCTGCGCGATGTTCCTGCGGCGCAACGCGCTCGAGTGCGGCGTCGACCCCGACTTCGCGATCTACGACGCCGACGACCAGAAGCGCGCGATGAAGGCCGCGATGGCCGAGGCCGGGCTCGACGACAGGAACTTCCAGCCCTCCGCGGTGCTCTCGAAGGTGAGCGCGGCGAAGAACCAGCTGCTCGACGCCGAGGGGTTCCGCATGCAGGCGTCCGACTACTCGGCGCGCCAGGTCGCGAAGGCGTACGAGGCGTACGAGGCGATCCTCCGGCGGGTGAAGGCGCTCGACTTCGACGACCTCCTCATGCGGACGGCCACGGCGCTCGGCGCCGACGACGGGCTCCGTGCGCGCACGGCCGACCGCTACCGCCACGTGCTGATCGACGAGTACCAGGACACCAACCGCGCGCAGTTCACGATCGCGCGGCACGTCGCGGGCGCGCACCGGAACATCTGCGTCGTCGGCGACCCCGACCAGTCGATCTACCGCTGGCGCGGCGCGGACATCCGGAACATCCTGGAGTTCGAGGAGACCTTCGCGGGCGCGCGCACCGTGGCACTCGGCGAGAACTTCCGCTCCACCTCGCACGTGGTGGGCGCGGCCGACGGGCTCATCCGCCACAACAAGCGCCGCAAGGCGAAGCCGCTCTACACCAACCGCGGCGAGGGCGAGCGCGTGCGGGTGGCGCGCGCCGCCGACGAGCACGCCGAGGCGACGCTCGTGGCCGAGGCGATCGAGGCGGCGCAGCGCGAGGGCATCCCGTTCCGCGAGATGGCCGTGCTCTACCGGATGAACGCGCTGAGCCGCGTCGTCGAGGACGCCTTGCGGCGGCGCAGCGTGCCGTACCGCGTGGTGCGCGGCACCGCCTTCTACGACCGCAAGGAGGTCAAGGACCTCCTCGCCTACATGCGGCTCGCGGCGAACCCGGCCGACGACGTGGCGTGCGCGCGCATCGTGAACGTCCCGGCGCGCGGGATCGGCGAGTCGTCGCTGGTGCGCGTCGAGCGCACGGCGGCCCAGCGCGCGATGCCGCTCCTGGGCGCGCTGCGGCTGGCGCGCGAGGCCGGCGTCGCCGACCGCACGGCGCGCAAGGTCGACGACTTCTGCGACATGGTCGCGCGCTGGCGCGGGCTGCTCGAGACGGGCGAGCCCGACGCGCTCGCCGCGTTCGCCGAGATGGTGCTCGACGAGAGCGGGCTGCGCGAGTTCGCCGACGGCACCGACGGAGACGAGCTCGACCAGCGCAGGCTGAACCTGGACGAGGTGGTGAACGCGGCCGGCGACTTCGAGCTGCCGGAGGACCCCGCGGGCGCGCCGCCCACGCTGCTGCGCGCGCTGCAGGGATTCCTGCAGTCGGTGGCGCTGGTGGCCGATTCGGACGCGTTCGACCCCGAGGCCGGCGCCGTCACGCTGATGACGCTGCACGCGGCGAAGGGCCTCGAGTTCGACCTCGTCGCGATGGTCGGCTGCGAGGAGGGGCTGCTGCCCCACGCGCGGTCGCGCGAGGGCACCGACGACGTCGAGGAGGAGCGCCGGCTCTGCTTCGTGGGCATGACGCGCGCGCGCGCGCGCCTGTGGATGACGCACGCGGCGAACCGCACCGTGCGCGGCATGCGCATGGGCGCGATGGAGAGCGGGTTCCTGCGCGAGATCCCCGAGGAGCACGTCGAGCGCACGGGCGTCACGCGTTCGTGGCTCGAGGGCGGCGACGACGGATCGGGCGGCGCGGGCGGCTCGGGCGACGACGCGGTCGACGCGCCGTGGATGGACGAGTTCGAGCCCGCGCGTCCGAAGGGCCTCGGCGCGCAGTTCCCGGTGGGATGCCAGGTGCGGCACGCGCTCTTCGGCGTCGGCACGGTGCAGGCGATCCTGCCCCGCGGCAGCGTCACGAGCGTGCGGGTCGCGTTCCGGACGGTCGGCGTGAAGACGCTGGTGCTCGAGTACGCGAAGCTGCAGCGGGCGTAGCGGCGACTTCGTCCGCCGCCGCCCCGCCCGCAAGCGTCCCCGCCTTCGCGAGGATCGGCGCGAGGTACCGCCCCGTGTGCGACGCCGGGTTGCGCGCGACGTCCTCGGGCGTGCCCGTCGCGACCACCGTGCCGCCGCGCTCGCCGCCCTCGGGGCCGAGGTCCACGATCCAGTCGGCGCACTTGACGACGTCGAGGCTGTGCTCGATCACCACCAGCGTGTGCCCCGCGTCGGCCAGGCGCTGCAGCACCGAGAGCAGGCGCTCGACGTCGGCGAAGTGCAGGCCCGTGGTCGGCTCGTCGAGCACGTAGAGGGTCTGCGCGCTCGACGCGTTCCCGAGCTCGGTCGCGAGCTTCACGCGCTGCGCCTCGCCGCCCGAGAGCGTGGTGCTCGACTGCCCGAGCTGCATGTAGCCGAGGCCCACGTCGCGCAGGCACTCGAGCATGCCGCGCACGCGCGGGTGCGCGTCGAAGTGCGCTACCGCGTCCTCGACCGTCATGTCGAGCACCTCCGCGATCGACTTGCCCTTGAAGCGGATGTCCAGGGTCTCGCGGTTGTAGCGGCTGCCCTTGCATGCCTCGCACGCGACGAAGACGTCGGGAAGGAAGTGCATCTCGATCTTCACCGTGCCCTGGCCCTGGCACGCCTCGCAGCGGCCGCCCTTGACGTTGAAGCTGAAGCGCCCCGGCTCGTAGCCGCGGATCTTCGCCTCGGGCACCTTCGCGAAGTGCTTGCGGACCTCGTCGAAGATGCCCGTGTAGGTGGCGGGGTTCGAGCGGGGCGTACGGCCGATGGGGCTCTGGTCGACCTCGACCACGCGCTCGATCCCGGTGAGCCCGTTCACGCGCGCGTGCGCGCCCGGCACCGTCTTCGAGCCGTGGACGTGCTTCTGCGCGGCCTTCAGCAGGATGTCGGTGACGAGCGTGCTCTTGCCGCTTCCCGAGACCCCCGTGACGCACACGAGCCCGCCGAGGGGGAACGCGACGTCGACGTCCTTCAGGTTGTTCTCGCGCGCGCCCTTCACGGTCACCGCGCGGTCGGCGCGCAGCGGCCGGCGCCTCGGCGGCACGGCGATGGCGCGGCGCCCCGAGAGGTACGCCCCCGTGACGCTCGCCGGGTTCGCGGTCACCTCGGCCACCGTCCCCTGCGCCACGATGCGCCCGCCGTGGCGGCCGGGGCCGGGGCCCACGTCCACGAGGTGGTCGGCGGCGCGGATCACGTCCTCGTCGTGCTCGACGACGAGCACGGTGTTGCCGATGTCGGCCAGGCGCCGCAGCGTGGCCAGCAGGCGGTCGTTGTCGCGCTGGTGCAGGCCGATCGTCGGCTCGTCGAGCACGTACGCGACGCCCACGAGCCCGCTCCCCACCTGCGTGGCCAGCCGGATGCGCTGCGCCTCGCCGCCCGAGAGCGTGCCGCTCGATCGGTCGAGCGTGAGGTACCCCAGTCCCACCGAGGCCAGGAACCCGAGCCGCGCGTCGATCTCCTTGAGGATCGGCTGCGCGACCTGCGCCTGCATCGCGCCGAGCGTGAGCGACGAGAACAGCCCGAGGGCGCGCTCGATGCTCATCGCGGTGACGTCGGCGACGCTCGCGTCGAGCGTCCCGCTGCGCAGCTTGACCGCGAGCGCCGCGGGGCGCAGGCGCCGGCCGCCGCAGGCTGGGCAGGGCGTCGCGCTCATGTAGCCGAGGAGGCGCTCCTTGACGAACTCGCTCTCGCTCTCCTCGAAGCGCCGCTTGAGGTTCGGGAGGACGCCCTCGAACTTCCCGCCGAGCGCCTCGCGCTCGGCCTCGGGGATCCCGTCCATCAGGTACCCGCGCACCTTCGCCGTCAGCGCGTCGAACGGCAACGACGGCTTCAGCTTGAAGAACGCGCCGAAGTTCCGCAGGGCGCGCGCGTAGTACATGTTCATGCGCGGACCGTTGCGCCGCCACGGCTCCACGGCCTCGGACCACGGCACCGACGGGTCGGGCACCACGAGCGCCACGTCGAACTCCTGCACGTGCCCGAGCCCGGCGCACGTGGGGCACGCGCCGTGCGGGCTGTTGAAGCTGAAGAGGCGCGGCTCAAGCTCCTCGAGCGCGCACTCGGGGTGGTCGGGGCAGCTGAAGCGCTCGCTGTAGCGGTGCTCGGCCCACGTGCCGTCGGGTCGCTCCTGCAGCGCCAGCAGGTTGCCCTCGCCGAGCTTGAGCGCCGTCTCGACGCTCTCGGCCAGGCGCTGCCGGTCGTCGGCGCGCGCGACCACGCGGTCGACCACGGCCTCGATGTCGTGCTTCTCGTATCGGCCGAGGCCCAGCGGGTTCTCGCCGCCGGCCTTCAGCGCCTCGCGCACGTCGAGCACGGTGCCGTTCACGCGCGCGCGCACCAGCCCCTGCTTCGCGAAGGCCTCGAGCACCTCCTTGTGGAATCCCTTCTTGCCGCGCACCACGGGCGCGCAGAGCATGAGCCGCGCGCCCTCGTGCGCGAGCAGCGCGTCGACGATCTGCGTGGGCGCCGTGGCCGCGATCGGCTTGCCGCACGTGCGGCCGCGCTCGTCGACGTGCCAGCACGTGGGCGTGCCGCACCGCGCGAAGAGCAGTCGCAGGTAGTCGTAGATCTCGGTGGTGGTGGCGACCGTCGAGCGCGGCGTGTGCCCGCCGCCGCGCTGCTCGATGGCGATGGTGGGGGGCAGGCCCTCGATCGACTCGACGTCGGGCTTCTGCATCTGGTCGAGGAACTGGCGCGCGTACGCGGAGAGGCTCTCCATGTACTTGCGCTGTCCCTCGGCGAAGACGGTGTCGAAGGCGAGCGAGCTCTTGCCGCTGCCCGAGACGCCGGTCATCACGACCAGGCAGTCGCGCGGGATGTCGATGTCGACGCCCTTGAGGTTGTGCTCGCGCGCCCCCCGCACGCGGATGCAGCGGGCGTCGGCCGCGGCGTGCGGGGCGGAGGAGGTGGCCTTCGGGCGCGCCATGGCGAGTCCGCAAATATAGGCGTCCGCGGTGGTTGCGCAGGGTGCGGGGCGGCGGGCCCGGCGCGAATGCCGGAAATGTGCGTCCTCCGGCGCCCGGGCGCCGAATGCTCATGAGAACCGTGCCCCACCAGGCCTCCGAGTCCCGAGCCACGCAGCCACGCCCCGGCACGCCGGGCGCGCGCGCCGCGGCCATGGCCCGCGCGACGCGTGAAGGCCGCGCCGGGCGCGACGACCTCGCGTGGATGCGCGCCGCGGCGCGCCGCATGGTGCTGCACGCGCGCGTGCGGTGAACCCTACCGCTTCCCCCTCTTGCCGCGCCCCGCGCGCGTCCCGGGCATCCCGGCCTTCGGGCGCGGCTTCTCCTCCTCGACGGGTTCCTCGGCCATCCCGTCGACCTCGGGCAGGGCGTTGACCTTCTTCAGCTGGTCGCGCAGCCGCGCGGCCTTCTCGAACTCGAGCGCGCCGGCCGCGGCGAGCATCTCCTCCTCGAGCTCGCGCATCGCCTCGCCCTTGTCGAAGCGGCGCGGCTCCCTCGCGCCCACGGCCTCGCGCTCGGTTCGGTTGGCCTTGATCTCGAGCTCGATGCCGGAGCGGATCGCCTTGACGATGGTCTCGGGCGTGATGCCGTGCTCGGCGTTGTACGCCAGCTGCTTCGCGCGGCGGCGCTCGACCTCGTCCATCGCGGCCTGCATCTCGGGCGTGACCTCGTCGGCGTACATCACCACCTCGCCGCCCGCGTTGCGCGCGGCGCGGCCCATGGTCTGGATGAGGCTCGACCGGCTGCGCAGGAACCCCTGCGTGTCGGCGTCCAGGATGCACACCAGGCTCACCTCGGGCAGGTCGAGCCCCTCGCGCAGCAGGTTCACGCCCACCAGCACGTCGAACTCGCCCTCGCGCAGCTCCTTGAGGATCGTGATTCGGTCGAGCGTCTCGATCTCCGAGTGCAGGTAGCGCACGCGCACGCCGTTGCGGTGGAGGTACGTCGTGAGGTCCTCGCAGAGCCGCTTGGTGAGCGCCGTCACCAGGACACGCTCGCCGCGCGCGGCGCGCTCCTTGGCGCGCTCGAGGAGGTCGGGCACCTGCCCGCGCGCGGGCAGCACCGTGACGGCCGGGTCCACGAGCCCCGTCGGGCGGATCACCTGCTCGGCGACCACGCCGTGGCACTTCTCGAGTTCGTAGGGCCCGGGCGTCGCGCTGACGTAGATGACGCTCGGGACGATCTCCTCGAACTCCTCGAAGCGCAGCGGGCGGTTGTCGAGCGCGCTCGGCAGGCGGAAGCCGTGGTCGACCAGCACCTCCTTGCGCGCCTTGTCGCCGAAGAACATGCCGCGCACCTGCGGAAGCGTCACGTGGCTCTCGTCGATCACCACCAGCCAGTCGTCGGGCGCGCGGTTCGGCACGCGGCGGAAGTAGTCCATGAGGGTCCATGCGCGCGCGCCGCGCGGGCGGCCGTCGAAGAAGCGGCTGTAGTTCTCGATGCCGCTGCAGTAGCCGGTCTCCTGGATCATCTCGAGGTCGTACTTCGTGCGCCCGAGGAGGCGCTGCGCCTCGAGCAGCTTGCCCTCGGCGCGCAGCTCGGTCACGCGCGCGTCGAGCTCGGCGCGGATCTCCTCGACGGCGCGCTTCATCTGCTCCTCGGGCATCATGTAGTGCACCGCCGGGAAGATCCACGCGCGCGACTCCTCGGAGAGCACCTCGCCGCTGACGGGGTCGAAGAGCTCGATCGACTCCACCTCGTCGCCGAAGAGCCCGATGCGGATCGCGTGCTGCTCGCTCGCGGGGAACACCTCGATCGAGTCGCCGCGCACGCGGAAGTTGCCGCGCGCGGGCTCGATCTCCTTGCGCACGTACTGCATGGCGGCGAGGTTGAGGAGGAAGTCGCGGCGCTTGATCGTGCGCCCGCGCTCGACCACCGTCATGCGGTTGCGGAACTCGTCGGGCGATCCGAGGCCGTAGAGGCAGCTGACGCTCGAGACGACGATCACGTCCTCGCGCGAGAGCAGGCTGCTGGTGGCGAGGAGCCGCAGCCGGTCGAGGTCCTGGTTCCGGCTCGCGTCCTTCTCGATGTAGATGTCCCGCTGCGGGATGTACGCCTCGGGCTGGTAGTAGTCGTAGTAGCTGACGAAGTAGCAGACGGCGTTCTCGGGGAAGAGCGCCTTCATCTCCTCGTAGAGCTGCGCCGCGAGCGTCTTGTTGTGGCTGATGAGGAGCGTCGGCTTCCCCGTGCGCGCGATGACGTTCGCGACGGTGAACGTCTTTCCGGTGCCGGTCGCCCCGAGCAGCGTCTGCTGCCGTTCCCCGCGCGCAAGGCCGTCCACCAGCTGCCCGATCGCCTCGGGCTGGTCGCCCATGGGCCGGTAGGGGCTGTGGAGGCGGAACATGGGGGCAATCGTAGGGCGGCCGCCGACGCGCACGCTCCCCTACGCCACCAGCTCCCGCACGCTCCTGCGCATCAGCCCCCGCACCGCGGGCATCGCCGCCGCCACGGTCATCGCGGCGACCACCGCCCACCCGATGGCGATCGGCGCCACCGGCGGCTCGAACCCGATCTCCTGCCCACCGAGCTCCTTGTGCCAGAGCACGCCCATGCGCGCCAGGTGCAGCCCGAGCGCCGTCCCGACCGCGGCGCCGGCGAGCGCGAGCAGCACCACCTCGCCGAGGACCAGCCGCGCGAGGAGCCCGGGCGTCGCGCCGGTCGCGCGCAGCACGCCGTACTCGAACCGCCGCGCGCCGATGTTCGCCGCCACCACGTTGCCGACGCCGAAGCAGGCGAGCGCGAGGGCCGCGAACGCGATCGCGCTCGTGATCGCGAGGATGCGGTCGCCGACCTGCAGGATCGCCTGTCGGATCGCGCGGCCGCTCGCGAACACCGCGCCCGGCACTGCGTCGGTCACGAGCTCGCCGAGGGCTGCATCGGCCTCGGGCGGGCTGGCGTCGTCGACGTCGACCTGCAGGATGAACGCGTCGCGGCTGCCGAAGCTCCGCGCCACCTCGTCGAAGTCCATGAAGACGCAGCTCACCGCGTTCTCGGTGTAGACGCTGCGGATCCCGAAGAACTGCACCGCGACGTCGAGCCCCGCGGCGCCCACGACGCCCACGATCTCGTAGTCCTTCTCGGTGCGCCCGCCGCCGAGGCGGATCCGGTCGCCCGGCCGCTTGCCGCGCGCCACGAGGAATTCCTTGGCGACCAGCACGCCCTCGCCGGCTTTCAGCTTCGGGAGCGCGGACCCGGGCGCCCCCTCCACCCACTCGAGCCGGTTGAGGGCGAGGAAGTCGTCCGGGGGAAAGCCGATGCACACCACGTTCGGCGTCGCGACGCCGTCGATCCCGAACACGGTCTCGCCGATCACCTTGAGCGGCAGGTAGCCGATGGGCACGGTGCCCATCACGCCGGGCAGCGCGCGCAGGCGCTCCTGCTCGGCGACGGTCATGCCGTTGGCCTTGAAGACGAAGCCGTCCGAGATGCGCACGCGCTCGCTGATGTCCCTGACGACCGCGGTGCCGTTGGTCCACGTGCTCGCGAGGATCGAGACGCCCACCATGAGCGCGCCCGCGGTGAAGCCGAGCCGGTAGGGCGCCTGGCGCACGGCGCCCGAGAGCAGCCCCTGCGGGATCCGAAGCACGCGCTCGATCGGTCCCGCGAACGCGCGCGCCGCGACCCAGAGCACGGGCACCGCCATCATGAACCACCCCGCGTGGATGAGCGGCAGCCCCGCGATCGCATACGACCAGAAGCGCGCCTGCGGTTCGGTCACCAGCGCGAGCATCAGCACCTGCGCGCCGATGCACGCGGCGCCCGCGAGCGCGAGCCACGCGATGCCCGCGAGCCGGGGCGCCTCGGCGCGCGGCCGCAGCGCCGCGAGCGGGCTCGTGCGCGCCGCCTGCCACGCGGGCCACAGCGATCCTCCGACCCCCGCGAGCACGCTGCCCGCGATCGCGAGCGCCACGCCCCACCAGCTCATGAAGAACCCGTCGTCGAGCCACTCGCGGAACCACCAGCGCAGGATGGCCGCGAGCAGGACGCCCACCGGCACGCCCGCCGCGCCCGACGCGCCGCAGAGCAGCACTCCGGCCCACACCTGGCTCATGAAGACCTGCCCGCGGCTCGCGCCGACGCACCGCGCCACCGCGAGCTCGCGCTGCTGCTCGGCGACGGCCGTCGTCATGCCGGTGCCGACGATGAACGCGCAGCTCATGAAGGCGACGAGGCTCACGAGGACGAAGCCGAGCCGCATCGCCTCCATCTGGCGGTCGAAGCCGGTGGTGTAGAGCTCGCTGGGCTCGAGCGAGAGCGGCTCGGCGAACGCGGGTGCGTGCTTGGCCACCCATGCCGGCACGTCGACGCCCTCGGCGAGCGCCACCATCACGGTGGTCGCCTCGTCGGAGCCGTTCGCCTCGACGAGCGTCGCGCGCTCGACGACGACGTACGGCCGCTGCAGCGCGCCCAGCGTCGCGCGGTCGATGATGCCGGTCACCGTGAGCGGGATCGGGTCGCCGAAGCGCTGCACCGCGAGCGCGGCACCCACGCCGCAGTCGAGCGCCTTCGCCGTGAGCGGGTCGATCGCCACCTCGCCCGCGCGCTCGGGCAGGCGGCCTTCGCGCATGCGCTGCTCGCGGAAGCGGGGGTCGCCCGCGGACTCGAGCCCGCGCGCCTGCGCCACCGCGCGGCGCGGCCGACCGTCCGCGTCCCTCGCGCCGTCGGCGCGCACCAGGCTCAGCGAACCGCCGAGGCTCACGCCCACCGCGTCGACCCCGGGGAGCGCGCGCACGCGATCGGCCTCGGCCGCGTCGAAGGCCGCCCCGAAGCGGTTCACGAGCCGCGCGTCGACGTCGCCGATCGACCGCCGCAGCCCCGCCTCGGCGTTGCCGCGCGCGGTCTCGAGCCCGCAGGCCACCGCCGTCACCAGCGTGGCGGAGAGGGCGACCGCCAGGGCGAGCAGCGCGGTCCTACCGCGCCGCGCCGAGAGTCCCTGCAGCGCGAACCACCAGGTCGCTCGCATTCAGGCCTTTCGTGTCGAAGCCGCCCGCGACGGTGCCGTCGCGGATGACGAAGACGTGGCGGCAGTGCGCCGCTGCCGCGGGTTCGTGTGTCACCATGAGCACCACCATGCGACGCTCGCGCGCGAGCTCGTCGAGCATCCGCCACATGCGCTCGCTGTTGGCGCTGTCGAGGGCGCCCGTGGGCTCGTCGGCGAAGAGCACCGGCGGCTCGAAGAGGAGCGCGCGCGCGATCGCCACGCGCTGCTGCTCGCCGCCCGAGAGCGCCTCGGGCCGGTGATCGGCGCGGTCGGCGAGCCCGAGGGTCGCCAGCAGCTCGAGCGCCCGTGCGCGCAACGCCGCCCGTGGGCGCCCGTCGAGCACCCCGGGCAGCATCACGTTGTCGACGGCCGAGAGCGTGGGGAGCAGGTTGTACTGCTGGAACACCACGCCGACGCGCGTGCGCCGGTGCACGGTGAGCCCGTGCTCGTCGAGCGAGTCGATGCGCGAGCCCGCGACCTCGATCGTGCCCGCGTCCGGGCGGTCGAGCCCCGCGAGGAGGTGGAGCAGGGTGCTCTTGCCGCTGCCCGAGGACCCCATGATCGCGTAGAAGCCGGGCTCGCCGATCTCGAGGCTCGCGCCGCGCAGGGCGTGCACCTCGCGCCCGCCGGTGCGGTACGCCTTGCGCACGTCGAGCGCGCGCACGAACGCCGCCGGGGCGTCGCTGCGCGGGCCGGATGACGCTGTCGCCGCGTTGGCGGCGTCAGTGGCCATTCTTCGCGTCGTAGGCGGTCGCGTCCATCAGGCCCGCCGCCTTCGAGAGGTCGCAGCCCGAGAGGCGCACCAGCCAGCCCTTGCCGTACGGGTCGCTGTTGAGGAGCGACGGGTCCGCGTGCGCGGCATCGTTGACGGCCGCGACGGTCGCGTCGACCGGCACGTAGATCTCGCTGCTGGTCTTCACGCTCTCGACCTCGCCCACCGAGCCGCCGGCCTTCACCGACGAACCCGCCTTGTGCATCTGCACGAAGGTGATGTCGGTCAGCGCGTCGGCCGCGTGCTGCGTGATGCCCATGGTCACGGTCCCGTCCGACTCGGGGCGGAACCATTCGTGCGACTCGCTGTAGCGGCAGTTCGTGGGGGTGGGCATCGGTCGGCTCCGGGTGGTGGACCGCACCGCGCGAACCTCGCGCCGGGCGGGCAGGGCGGGAATGATAGCCCGGGGTGTACGATGCGTCCGCGCCGGGTTCCGCGGCGCGCCCCACGAACATGCTCCTCACCGTCACCAGCCGGTCGCTCCAGCACGTCAAGCGCGACAAGCGCCCGCTCGAGCCGATCGAGGTGCCGGACTTCGTCGCCGAGCACCTCGGGCTGAAGGGCCTCAACGTGCACGTGCCGCTGCTGAAGGGCATGGCGGTCAAGGACCTCGAGCGGCTGCGGGACCGTGCCGACCGCGCGCGCTGCCCGGTGCTCGTGCTCGTCGAGGAGCGCGTGCTCGACTTCGCGCAGGCGCCCGCGGAGTGCATCGCGCGGGTCGAGAGGCTGGGGCTCGCGGCGAGCAAGCTCGGCGCGCCGAGCGTCGCGGTCGAGATCGCGTCCATCCCGGCGACCCCCGAGGGCTTCGACTCCGTGGCCGCGAACGTGAAGCGCTCGCTCGCCGCGCTCGACCGCTACGACACCCACCTCCTGATCCGGCCCGGCGAGGGAAGCGCGGGCGAGCCCCAGCGCATCGCCGACCTCATCAAGAAGATCGGCGGATTCCGCATCGGCAGCATGCCGACCTTCGCCCAGGCCGCCTCGACCAAGGACCCCGTCGATGCGCTCCGCCGGCTGGCGCCCTACGCGCAGGCCATCGAGGCGAGCGTGAAGGCGTTCGGCAAGTCCGGCAAGCACGAGGCGTGGGACATCAAGGCGATGTTCGGCGCGATCAGCGCCGTGGGCTACGGCAATACCGTCTGCATCGACTACTCCGCGAAGACCGACCCGGTCGGGAACATCGAGGCCGCGCGCGACATGCTGGCGCTGCTCATCGAGCCCGAGGAGGTCGAGGACGACGAGGAGGAGGCCGCCGAGGCCGAGGTCGAGGAGGCATGAGCGGTTCCGAGGGCGTCATCGTCACGATGGATGGCCCGGCGGGGACGGGGAAGAGCACCGTCGCGCTCAAGCTCGCGCAGCGGCTGGGCCTCGAGATGCTCGACACCGGCGCGATGTACCGCGCGGCCGCGGTGGTCGCGATCGACGAGGGCGTCCCGGCCGACGACGGCGAGGCGCTCGCGGCGCGCATCGCGGAGGAAGGGCTCGTCTTCGACTGGTCGCAGCGGCCCCCGCGCCTGCTCCTCGGCGGGCGGGACCTCACCGAGCGCATCCGCGACCAGGACGTGAACACGGTCGTCAGCATCGTCGCGCGGCAGGCGCCGCTCCGTGCCGCGCTGGTCCGCGCCCAGCGCGAGATCGGCCGGCAGCACCCGCGCCTCGTCACCGAGGGGCGCGACCAGGGCTCGGTGGTCTTCCCCGACGCGGCAGTGCGCTTCTACCTCGACGCGCACCCCGAGGTCCGCGCGCGCCGGCGCGTCGAGCAGATGCGCTCGCAGGGCCGCCCCGCCGACTACGAGGCGGTGCTGCGCGCGATCCAGCAGCGCGACCGCCTCGACGAGACGCGCACCGACGGCCCGCTCGTGTGCCCGGCCGAGGCCCAGCGCATCGACACCAGCCTGCTGACGCTCCCCCAGGTGGTCGACGAACTCGAGCGGCGCGTGCGCTCGCGCGTCCCCGCCGGGCTGCTCGCCTCGCCGCACGCGGCCGTCCGGGCATGACCGCGCTCTTCGACGCGGCGCGCCGCGCGCCCGGCCGCGGCAACCTCAGCGTCGCGTGGTACACGGCGTGCGCGTCGTCGCTGCTCGCGGCGTTCCGCGTCGCGTACCGCCTGAGGGCGACGGGCCGCGAGCGCCTGCCTCGCGAGGGCGGCATCCTGGTGGTGAGCAACCACCAGAGCTACCTCGACCCTCCGGTGTGCGGCAGCGTCACGATCGACCGCCCGTACACGATCATCGCGCGCGAGAGCCTGTTCCGCTTCGCGCCGTTCGCCGCGCTGATCCGAAGCTTCGGCGCGGTGCCGATCGAGCGCGGCTCGGGCGACCTGGGCGCCCTTCGCACCGCGCTCAAGCACCTGGCCGCGGGCCGATGCGTCTTCATGTTCCCCGAGGGCACGCGCAACGAGGACGGCCGCACGAAGGCGTTCAGGCCCGGCGTCGCGCTGCTCGCGCGCAAGGCGGACGTGCCCATCGTGCCGATGGCGATCGAGGGCGCGACCGACGTGTGGCCGAAGGGCGCGAGGCTGCCCGCGCCGAGCGGCTGGCTCGAGGTCGAGGTCGGCGAGCCGATCCCGCCCGAGACGGTGCGCGCATGGGCTCGCGAGGGAAGCGACGTCCTGCTCGAGCGGCTGCGCCGCCGCATCGAGGAGCTCCGCATGAACTGCCGTGCGCGCCTTCGCGCCCGCAGCGGCGGTCGCTTCCCGCCGCCCGGGCCCGCCGACCGACCGTACTGGGAGGACGCGGGCTGACCATGCCGACGCGCGGCGACCACGACCACGGGCAGCCCGTGACGCCGCGCGCCGCCGCCACGTGGGTGGCGCGCCGGCTGCGCGAGGCCGGGTTCCGCGCCCTCTTCGCGGGCGGATGCGTGCGCGACGCGCTGCTCGGCCTCGAACCCGCCGACCACGACGTGGCCACCGACGCGACGCCCGAGGCCGTCCGCCGCGTCTTCCCGCGCGCGATCGGCGTCGGCGAGTCGTTCGGCGTGATGCTCGTGCGGCACGGCGGCCGCACCGTCGAGGTGGCCACGTTCCGCGCCGACGGCAGCTACGCCGACGGACGGCGCCCCGACACGGTCCGGTTCTCCGACGACCGCGAGGACGCGCTCCGCCGCGACTTCACGGTGAACGGCCTCTTCGAGGACCCGGAGACCGGCGAGATCATCGACCACGTCGGCGGCCGCGCCGACCTCGCGGCCGGCATCCTCCGCGCGATCGGCGACCCGGACACGCGTCTCGCCGAGGACCGGCTCCGTGCGCTGCGCGCCGTGCGCTTCGCCGCGCGCTTCTCGCTCGCGGTCGACCCCGCCACCGAGGCCGCGGTGCGCCGCGTGGCGCGCGACCTGCGAGCGGTGAGCCGCGAGCGCGTCGGCAACGAGCTCCGCCGCATGCTCGCGCACCGGACGCGCGCGCGCGCCGCGGCGCTCGTCGAGGACCTCGGGCTCGCGCCCGCGACGCTCCTCGAGCCCTCGTGCGCCGCCGACCTCTCGCGCGTCGCGGCGCTGCCGCCCGGCGCGCCCTTCGAGGAGGCGCTCGCCGCCTGGATGCTGGGCCGCCCGCATGACGGTCGCATCGCGCCCTCGTGCGCGGGCGACGTCCCGCACGCGGACGACTCGCGCGCGCGATGCCTCGCGTGGCGCGACGCGCTCGTCCTCTCGAACGACGAGACCGACGCGCTGGTCGCGATGCTCGGCATGCGTGCCCGCGTCGTCGAGGGGTGGGCGCCCGCCGACCGGGCGCTCCGCAAGCGCATGGCGTCCGCGCCCGGGTTCGCCGGCGCGTGCGCGCTGCTCGTCTCGGAGGGGCAGGGCGTCGCCGCCCGCGTCGCCTCCGACCTGCCCGCCCTGCGCGCGGAGGGCCTCCGGCCCGCTCCGTTCGTCACGGGCGACGACCTGGTGGCGCTCGGCATGGCCCCCGGTCCCCGGTTCAAGACCGTCCTCGACGCGGTCTACGACCTGCAGCTGAACGGAACCGTGGCCGATCGGCCCGCGGCCCTCGAGGCGGCGAAGTCCCTCGGGACCGCCTGAACCCCGCAAGCCCTGGCGGGGCACGGCGTTCTGCGGTTGGCCGGTCGCCCCCTCCCGCTAGACTTCGAGGTCCCATGGCCATGCTCCACTTCATCGCCGCCGCATCGGTCGCCCTTGCGATCGTTGTCCGCCAGGACGAGCCCACCGAGACCCCGGCCGCCGAGCCGCCGGCCGAGGCCCCGGCCTCCGAGCCCGCGCAGGATCCCGCCTCCGCGCCCGGGGGCTCGGACCTCAAGAGCGTCGAGGTGCCCGCGCCCGCCGAGAAGGAGGAGCCCGCGAAGCCGTTCACGCTCGGCCGCACGGCGGAGAACCGCCCCGGCAAGAGCCCCTACGCCGTCGACACGCAGCTGTCCGCGCCGCCGCGCGTCTACGAGATCCCGCTCGACGGCCAGATGGGCACCGACATCCACGGCGAGATCAACGGCAAGCCCGGCATCTACGACAAGATCATCGAGGACGTCCGCAAGCAGAAGCCCGACGTCATCCTGTTCCGCATCAAGTCCCGCGACGGCCGTTCTCTCGACAAGTACATGGACGCCGTCAAGGAGCAGATGAAGGACGACAAGATCGACCCTCGCCGGCTCGCGAGCGGGCTCACCGAGTACCGCGACCTCGCGCTCGAGCTCCACACGGAGATCGCCGAGTACCCCGCCGTCATGTACGTGGAGGACGCGCGCGGCATCGCCAGCCTGTTCGCGCTCGCGTGGCCCTACATGTTCATGTCCCCGGAGGCGAGCATCAACGGGCTCGACATCGTCGCCTCGCTCGGCGGCGGCAACGACGCTGACATCCGCGCGAAGATGTTCAGCGCCTGGACCGGCATCGCGCAGGGCGTGCTCGAGCTCGGGGGTCACCCGATCCCGCTCACCGAGGCGCTGGTGCGCCCCGACCGCAAGCTCAGCTGCAGCATCGACGGCCGCGCCACCAAGTGGCGCGCCGACACGAACGGCGACTGGTACGTCGTCGACCC
>CAMDUT010000029.1 GCA_945877905.1 Phycisphaera mikurensis NBRC 102666
GTCCGCGGACGCGGGGCGGTGGCCCGTGACGCCGACGGCCGGGGCGATTCCACGTGCGGCACGCGCGCCCGCACCCATGCGAACGTCCCGAGCGCCTGGTCGCATGCGGGCTCGAAGCGGTCGCCGAGCCCGAACGCCGCCGGGCGCTCCGCGTGGCCTACGAAGAGCGCTCCGTCGTCGGCCAGCACGCGGTCCAGCTCGCGACCGATGGCCCTACGCGCATCGGCGGACAGGTAGATCGCCAGGTTGCGGCAGAACACGGCGTCGCACGAGCCATTCGGGAACGACGCGGTCGCGCCGGGCGCGGAGCCGCGTTGCAGGTGCACGCAGCGACGCACGTCGGCGTCGACCGTCACGCCCTCCTCGTCGGTGCGGAACATTCCGGCCGCCCAATCCGGGATCCCGCCTCGCACGGCCATGCGGCCCAACCGTCCGGTCGACGCGCGCGCGAGCGCCTCGGGGTTCGGGTCGACGGCGTCCACGCGGACGCGTTCGGCCGGGAGGCCCGCGGCCAGCGCCGCGGCCGCGATGGAGAAGGGCTCGGCGCCGGTGGCGCATGCCACCGAGAGCGCGCGGAACCCCGTGCGCCCCGCCAGGCGCACGCGCAGCAGCTCGAACGCCGCCGGGTAACGGAACAGCCACGTCTCGGGCACCGTGATGCGCTCGCGCAGGCGTGCGAGCTCCTCGGGGTCGCGCTCGAGGCGCACGGCGTAGTCGTCGAGGTCGCCGCCCACCTCGCGCCGGCGCTCGTCGACGATTCCCTCGATCGCTTCCTCGCGCGCGAGCGACGGGTCGATCTGCGACCGCGTCAGGAGGTCCGAGATGCGCGCGAGCGCCTTCACGGCAGCGCCTTCCCGGGCGCATGCGCGGCCGCGGGCGCCGCGAGCTGCCGGTGGGCCTCGGCGAGCGATGCCGGCTCGAAGCGCTGCACCGCGTGGCCCGCGTGCTGCACGACCGACCCGAGCCACGCGACGGTCCCCGCGCCGGCGCGCCATGCGCCGTCGTCGTCCAGCGTCGCGGCGTCGAGCACGCGGTCCACCGCAAGGGCGAAGCGCGCGCGCGGCCCCGCGCCGATCCCGGTGTCGAGCAGCATCACGCGCGCGCCGAGCGTCGGCCGCACGGCGCCCGAACCGCGCATCAGCGCGACCGCGTCCACCAACGGCACGAACTCGCCGTGGACGTCGATCACGCCGGCGAGCCAGGGCGGGGCGCCCGGGACGGGCCGCGCCCGCACCAGCGGGTGCACCGCCTCGACGCACGCGGCATCGACCGCGTAGCGCGCTCCGTCGGCGATGAACACGAAGGCGCGCACGGGCGGGTCAGCCGCGGAGGTGGAAGGCCGCGATCGCGGACTTGAGCATGCCGATGGCGCGCTGCAGGTCCTCGGCGGCGCGGCCGAACTCGCGCACCGCCTCGCCGGTGGCCTTGGCGTTCGAGGTGAGCGTGGTCATGGCGTCGGAGATCTGCGCGGCGCCCGAGGCCTGGCTCTGCATGCCCTCGCGCACGTTCCCGAAGCTGCGCGAGGTCTCCGCGACGCTGCCGATGATCTCGTTCATGCTGCGGCCGATCGTGCGCACGTCGCCCACGTTCCGCCGGACCTGCTCGCTGAAGCGATCCATCTCCATGACGCCGCTCGACACCGCGCCCTGCATCTCCTTCACCATCCGCTCGATGTCGAGCGTGGCCTGGCCGGTCTGGTCGGCGAGCCGCCGGATCTCGCGCGCCACGACCAGGAAGCCGCGGCCGTACTCGCCCGCCTTCTCGGCCTCGATCGCCGCGTTCACCGAGAGCAGGTTCGTCTGCTCGGCGACCTTCGTGATCGTCGTCACGACGCCGCCGATGTTCACGGCCTTCTCGTTGATCGCGGCCAGCCGGTCGGCGACTCCCGCGGTGGCGGTGTCGAGCGACTGCATCGCGCCCTCCATCGATTCGAGCTGGACTCGCCCGTCCTGCGCCAGCCGCGCGGTCGAGGTCGCCACGTCGTTCACGTGGTCCATCTCGCGGGAGAGCTCCTGGCCGGTCGCCGTGATCTCGCGCACGGCGGCGGCGATCTGCGTCGTGCTCGCGCCGAAGGACGCGACCACGGATTCCTGCTGGCGGCTGGTCGCCGACAGCTCGGTTGCCGTCGAGGTGAGTTCCACGCTCGCGCCGCGGACCTGGCCGACCAGCGCGTTCAGGTCGTCGGTCATGCTGTCCAGCGAACGGAGCAGGTCGCCGGTCTCGTCGTCGCACTCGCTGCGCGAGGGTGCGCGCGTAAGGTCCCCGCTCGCCACCTCCCGCGCGGCCTGCGCGGCCTGGTCGACGCGCCGCACCGTACGGCGGGCGGGGAAGTAGACGATCAGCACGACCGCCACGATGCCCGCGCCCGCCATCGACGCGGTCTGGACCGTGTCGGTGAGGATGGGCCCGGTCACCGTCGCGGCCGGCACGCTCATCACGAGCGTCCACCGCCCGGCCGGGATGCGCGACGCGGCGAAGAACGACATGTCCGAGGTGTTCGGGTCGAGGAGGTTCTCGGTTCTCCCCGTCTCCGAGGCGCGGTTGAAGCCGGCGAGCACGTCTCCGAGCGGGACGTCCTCGAGCCTCTTCATGCGCCAGCTGTCGGGATCCTCCCGGAACGTGCGGCCGGACCCGTCCGCGACGACCACGAGCAGCCCGCCGCTCGTCATCAGGTAGATGTCCGCGCCGAGCGCCTTCGCTCGGTTGCTGACCTCGGACTGGATGGTGTCGAGCGCGATGTCGACGCAGCAGACCCCGATCAGGCGTTGCGCGTCCTCGTCCTCGATGGGCGCGCAGCAGCTGACCATGAGCTTGCCCTCGTAGTCGTAGGGCTCGGTGATGAGCGGCGCGGTCCTCCGCTCCTTCTCGAAGCGTTCCTTCGGTCCCAGGTACCACTCCTGGGTCGCCATCCCGGTCAGCAGCTTGAAGCCGAGCTCGTTGTTCCTCCGCCAGTCGCGGAACCAGTAGGGCAGGAAGCGGCCGGCGGCGTCCGCCCCGCGCGCGCCTGCGCTCGAGGCGTCGTTGCCGTCCGCGTTCGGCTCGTATGCGATCGCGATGCCCGCCGCCCAGGTGGTGTGCTCCGCGATCTCCTGCTGGATCGCCATGGTGCGCTCGCGGTCGCCGAAGGCGCCGTGGCACGTCGCCTGCAGGGTGTTGGCGACCTCGACGCCCGACGCGTTGATGGCGTTGACCCAGCCCGCGAGCGCCTCGACCTGCAGCGCGAGCCGTTCCTGCGCGCCCTCGAGCATCAGGTGGTACTTGCGGTAGGCGTTGCCCGCGACGACGATCACCAGCACCGCGACGCACGGCACGAGCGATGACAGGATGATCCTGCCGAGAAGGCTTCGCGCAAACGTCCGCGTGCGGGGTCCGCTGGTCATCCCCGCAGGATACGGGCGCGGCCGGGGTGGCCCGGGGGATCCGCGTCAGTCGCCGCCGTGCGCGGTCCGGACGGTGCGCATCGCCTCGAGCTGCGCGAACAGGATGTCGACGAGCTCGGGGTCGAACTGGCGCCCGCGCTCGGCCTGGATGAACTCCAGCGCCTGCTCCTCGCTCCAGGCCTCCTTGTAGGCGCGGCGGCTGGTCAGGGCGTCGAAGACGTCGGCGATGCAGACGATCCGCGCGAAGAGCGGGATGTCGTCGCCGCGCTTGCCGCCCGACCTCGGCAGCCCGGTGGCGGGGTCGACGAGGGGCCGCCCGTCGAGGTCGACGTAGCCCGGGTAGCCGCCCCCGTCCCAGCGCTCGTGGTGGTTGAGGACCACGTCGCGGGCGGTCTCGTCGAACTGGGTGGGGCTGTCTGCGAAGAGCCGGGCGCCGATCACCGTGTGCTGCTGCATCTGCCGCATCTCGTCGGGGTCGAGTCGGCCGGGCTTCTTCAGGATGGCGTCGCTGATCCCGATCTTGCCGACGTCGTGCAGCTTGGCCGCGATGCGCAGGCGGTCCCGCTGGCGCTCGAAGCCCGCGCCCTCGAAGCCCCGGCGGCGCGCCCACTCGTCGAACACCACGCACGAGTAGCCGGCGACGCGCTCGATGTGCTGGCCGGTCTCGGCCGGGTCGCGCACCTCGGCCATCCGGATCATGCGCAGGATCACGCTCTCGGTGAGCTGCGCGCGCTCGATCACCACGGTCGCCATCGACGCGAAGTGCTCGACCAGCCGCTCGTCCTCGCGCGTGAAGCGGCCGGGGGCGCCGTCGGGCGTCCCCGGCGCGTTGAGGAGCTGCAGCACCCCGAGCACCACGTCGGCGGCGTTGCGCAGCGGCACGGCGATCACCGACCGCGTGCGGTAGCCGGTGACCGCGTCGTAGCTTCGGTCGAACGCGTACGGGGCGGACGGGTCGATCAGGTACGCGTCGACCACGTTCACGATCTCGCCGCTCATCGCCGACCAGCCGGCGATCGAGCGCGCGCTCACCGGCACCACCAGGCTCGAGAAGCGCGTGGTCGAGTGCTTCCCGGGCTGCTCGAGCGTGTCGTTCTGGCTGAAGGCGAAGCGCAGCGCGTCGCCCTCGCGCGTGTAGATGGTGCCGGCGTCGGCGCCGCACAGCGCTCGTGCCTCGGTGAGGATCCGCTCCATCAGGAGGTGGAAGTCGTGGATGCGGCTGAGCTCGACGCCCAGCCGCGTGAGCGAGTCGACGCGCGCCTGCCAGCCGAGCAGGTGGTCCGCGCCGGGGACCTCGCTCGCGGCCACGCGCCGCGCCTCCTCGGCCTCGCGCACGGCGTCGCGCAGCTGCCGCTGCAGCCGGCCCATCGCGGCGACCGCCTCGTTGCGCTCCTCGGACATGTTGAACGCCGCCGAGAGGTTGCGGATGCGCGCGCGCAGCTCGATCGGGTCCGGGAGCTTCTCGACGTAGTCGGCCGCGCCCGCGTCGAACACCGCGCCCCGCAGCTGGCTCTCCTCGGCGCTCCCGAGCACGATGACGGGCAGTGCCCCCGTCTCGGGCCGCCTGCGCAGCCGCCGCAGGAGGTCCAGTGCCGGCGTGCGCCCCTTGAGGTCGAGGTCGAGCATCACCACGGTGGGATGCAGCTCGAGGGCCTCGATCTCGGCGTCGCCGACGGACTGCGACGCGTGCACGGCGATCTCGCGGTCGGGGGCGGTCATCGCCCGGATGCGGGCGGCGAGCCCCGCGTCCGAGGTCACCAGGAGGACCACCGCCGATCGCTGGCCGGGGGATGCACGCTCGCTGAGGGCCATCGTTCGGCCCCTAGGCTACATGCGCGGGTGACGAATGGCTCCGGTGGGGGTCGAACCCACACGCCCGTCTCCGGGCCGCGGATTTTAAGTCCGCTGCGTCTGCCGATTCCGCCACGGAGCCGGGGCAGAGGATAGGGGGCGACTTCAGTGGCGCGAGCCCGGCTGCTTCTCGTGGTGCCCGCCGAACGCGTGGCGCATGGCGCTCATCAGCTTGTTCGCGAACTCGGCGTTTCCGCGGCTCTCGAACCGGTCGAACAGCGCGGCCGAGATCACGTGGGCGGGCACGCCCTCCTCGACCGCGGCCAGCACGGTCCACCGGCCCTCGCCCGAGTCGCTCACGCGCCCGCCGAACCGCTCCAGCCGCGGGTCGTCCGCCAGCGCCGTGGCCGTGAGGTCGAGCAGCCAGCTCGAGACCACGCTGCCGCGGCGCCAGAGCTCCGCGATCCGCGCGACGTCGAAGTCGTACTTGTAGGCCTCCGGGTCGCGCAGGGGCGTCGTCTCGGCGTCGAGCGTCACCTGGTCGTTGCCCATGTTCGCGTGGCGCAGGATGTTGAAGCCCTCGGCGTACGCGGCCATCAGCCCGTACTCGATGCCGTTGTGGACCATTTTCACGAAGTGGCCGGCGCCCACGGGCCCGCAGTGCAGGTAGCCGAGGTCGCTGGTGTCGCCTGCGCCGCCGCGGCCCTCGGTCGAGGGGATCGTGCCCTTGCCGGGCGCCAGGGCGCGCAGCACCGGGTCCAGCCGCTCCACCACGTGCCTCGGGCCGCCCACCATCACGCAGTAGCCGCGCTCGAGCCCCCAGACGCCGCCCGAAACCCCCGCGTCGACGTAGTCGATGCCGCGCGCGGCCAGCGCCTTCGCGCGGCGCAGGTCGTCGCGGTAGTAGCTGTTGCCGCCGTCGATGATCACGTCGCCCGCCGCAAGGAGCGGCGCCAGCTCGTCGATCATGGCGTCGACCACGCCGGCCGGCAGCATCAGCCACACGTGGCGCGGGGCGGCCATCGAGCGGACCAGGTCGGCCACGTCCTTCGCGGGCGTCGCGCCCAGCGCGGCGAGCTCGGCGACCGGCGCCGGATCGCGGTTCCACCCGACCACCGTGTGTCCCGCACGCATCAGGCGCTTCGCCATGTTCGCGCCCATGCGCCCGAGTCCGATCATTCCAAGCTGCATGCGGTTCCTTGCGTTGTCAGGGATGCGGGCCGGGGAGGGTAGCGGTGCCGCCGCGTTCGAGTCGCGCACGCACCTCGGGAAGGATGCGCGCGGCGAGCCACGCCGCGAACGCCGGCTTCGGCATGGGGCGGTCGGCCGGTCGCTCGACCCGGCCGTCGCGCAGGTACAGGGTCGCGTCCACGTCGGACGCGTCCATGGTCGCGAGCGGGTTGGCGACGATCACGTCGGCGCGCTTGCGGGCAAGCTTGTCCCGCGCCGATCGGTCGAGTTCGGCGGGTTCCTCGAGGGCGAAGCCCACCACGAACTGGTCGGGGCGCGTGGAGCCGGCCAATCCGGCCAGCAGGTCTCCGGTGGGCACGAGCTCGATCGGGGCGACGGCGGCGCCGCGCCGGAGCTTGCCTTCGGCACGCCGGGCAGGCTTGAAGTCGGCCACGGCTGCTGCCATCACAAGAAGGTCATGGGCCGGCCACTCCTCGGCGAGGAGCCGGCCGAGGTCGTCGGCGGTCGTGAACCGGCGGACGCGGTCGGGCGTGCCCCCGGCCGGTGGGTCCGCGGGCACCCCCGGACCGGCCAGGATCTTGACCCGGCACCCCTGTCCCGCGAGGGCATCGGCGATCGCGAGCGCCATGCGCCCGCTCGAGCGGTTCCCGATGAAACGGACCGCGTCGATCGGCTCATGCGTGGGTCCGGCGGTGACCAGGGCTCGGATCATGGCGGGGTGGCGGGCGGGCGGATCGGCGGTTCTCGGCCATCGGCGTTGCGCGACGGGCCGAGAAGCCGCATACTACGGACCCAGGGATCGATCCGGATGGTTCCGGTCGGTCCTGGGCCCGTGGCCGCAACCTGTGCGGACCCCGGGCGCGAAGAGTCGGTCGCAAGACCCGCCCCGTGAAGGCGCCGGCCCCGCCGGCGCCGGGGAGGGCCTGTGGCGCTTCAGGAGGTCACGGTGGCACGCAAGGTCCGTCAGAAGCTCGGCGAGATCCTGGTCACTCAGGGGAAGGCCACCCAGGCGCAGGTCGACGCCGCCGCGGCCGAGGCCAAGGCGCGGCGCATGCGCATCGGCGAGTCGCTGGTCACGGCGGCCGCGTGCACGCTCGAGGACGTCGCGCGGGCGCTGGCCGAGCAGTTCGGCGTGCCGTACTTCGACTTCGCCAAGGCCGAGGACATCGCCAAGGTCGACCTCGACCGGCTGCCCAAGGAAGTCACGAAGAAGTACCTCGTCGCGCCCCTCGCGGGCGCCGGCCGGCTTCGGCTGGTCATCCACGACCCCATGGACATCGACGTCCTGGAGCAGCTGCGCTTCCGCGCGCGCGAGGAGTTCGACCAGGGCGGCATCGCCACCAAGGCGGGGCTCGAGGAGCTGATCCGCACGGGCGGGCAGGCCAGCGGCGGTGAACCGGCTTTTCAGAAGCAACTCGTCACGAATTCGATAGACGTGTCCATCGACCGAGGCAAGTCCGTCGACAAGTCCGTCGACATCTCCTCTGGTGGCGATGAAGCGCCCATCATTCGGCTCACCGATCGGATCATCGTCGAGGCCGTGCAGGGGCGCGCATCCGACATCCACATCGAGCCCACCGAAGAGGTGGTGCGGGTGCGCTACCGCATCGACGGCGAGTGCATCATCCGCGGAAAAATTCAAAAAAATCTGCAGAACGCGCTGCTCTCGCGCGTCAAGCTGCTCGCCGGAGTCAACATCGCCGAGAAGCGCGTGCCGCAGGACGGCCGCATCAAGTTCCCGGTGCCGAAGCTGAAGGACGACGGGTCGCCCATGGTCGGCGAGGACGGCAAACCCGTCATCGACATGGTCGACTTCCGCGTGAGCACGTGCCCCGCCTACCACGGCGAGAGCGTGGTGCTGCGCGTGCTGCGCCCGGACAGCGTCCGCATCGGCCTCCTGAACCTCGGCTTCGAGCAGGACTCGCTCGACGTCTTCAACCGCATCATCCGGCGCCCGAACGGCATCTTCCTGGTCACCGGTCCCACGGGAAGCGGCAAGACCACCACGCTGTACTCGGCGCTCGACGTCCTCAACACGCCCGACCGCAAGATCATCACCGCCGAGGACCCGGTCGAATACAACTTCGACGGCATCAACCAGGTGCAGATCCGCGAGCACATCGGCCTGACCTTCAGCGCCGTGCTCAAGAGCATGCTGCGCCAAGCGCCGAACATCATCCTGGTGGGCGAGATCCGCGACCGCGAGGTCGCCGACATCGCCATCCAGGCCGCGCTCACCGGCCACCTGGTGTTCAGCACGCTGCACACCAACGACGCGCCCAGCGCCATCACGCGCCTCATCGACATGGGCGTCAAGCCCTTCCTGGTCGCGAGCTCCATCCAGGCCGTGCTCGCGCAGCGCCTCGGGCGCGTGCTCTGCAACAAGTGCAAGGCGCTCGACGACGCGCCGGACCCCAAGTTCCTCAAGCTCTGCGACATCGGGCGCGAGGAGGCCGCGGGCCGCGTGATGAAGGCCGTCGGCTGCCCCGCGTGCGGCGGCATCGGCTACAAGGGCCGCAAGGCCATCTTCGAGATGATGATCATGAACGCGGAGATCCGCGACCTGGCGTTCCAGCGCTCGGGCGTGTCGAAGATCCGCGCCGCCGCCGTGCGCGGCGGGATGCGCAGCCTCCTCGGCGACGGCCGCATCAAGATCCTGAAGGGCGTCACGACGCCCGAGGAAGTCGCCAAGTACGCACAGATCGAGGGATTCGACCCCAACGAGCTCGCCGGCGCCCGCTGACGCGCACACGGACACGCACCCACCATGGCCTCCGACCCCACCACCACCGTCGAATCTGGCAAGCCGACGCTCCAGATGGACCGCCTGCTCGACGTCGTCGTCAAGCAGGACGCGAGCGACCTGCACCTCTCGTGCGGCCGCCCGCCCACGATCCGCCTGAGCGGCCGGCTGCGCAACCTCGCGACGAAGACCCTCGAGCCCGAGGACATGATGCAGCTCATGAAGAGCATCACGCCCGAGAAGAACCAGCAGGAGCTGCAGGAGGTGGGCGGCACCGACTTCGGCTTCGCGTTCGGCACCGCGGCGCGCTTCCGCGTCTCGGTGTTCAAGCAGAAGGGCGTGCTCAGCATGGTGCTGCGCCAGATCCCGAACAAGCTGCTCACCTTCGAGCAGATCGGCCTCCCGGAGATCTGCAAGGAGCTGATCCGGCGCCCCCGCGGGCTGTTCGTCATCACCGGCCCCACCGGCAGCGGCAAGACGACGTCGCTCGCCACGATGATCGACTATATCAACAACAACCTCGAGCGGCACATCATCACCGTCGAGGATCCGGTCGAGTACTACCACTACCACAAGAAGTCGGTGGTGAACCAGCGCGAGCTGCACATCGACGTGCCCACGTTCTCCGAGGCGCTGCGCCGCGCGCTGCGCCAGGACCCGGACGTGATCCTCGTCGGCGAGATGCGCGACCTCGAGACCATCGAGGCCGCCATCCGTGCCGCCGAGACGGGCCACCTGGTGTTCGGCACCCTGCACACCACGGGCGCCGCCGGCACCATCAACCGCATCATCGACGCGTTCCCGACCAACCAGCAGGAGCAGGTGCGCGTGCAGCTGTCGACCTCGCTGATCGCGGTGCTCAGCCAGGTGCTGATGCCACGCGTCGACAAGCCCGGCCGCGTGGCGGGCTACGAGTTCCTCGTGGTGACCCCCGCGATCTCGAACCTGATCCGCGAGAACAAGACGTTCCGCATCGACTCGGCGATCCAGACCGGCAAGAAGTTCGGCATGCAGCTCCTCGACGACCACCTCTGGAGCCTCTACTCCAAGGGCTGGATCTCGGCCGAGGAGATGATCGACAAGTGCCGGAATCCCGGCGACATGACCGAGAAGGTCCACCGCTCCGGCGGCAGCGTCGGCCGCGCCGAGCTCGACGAGAAGCACGAAGGATGACCCGAGGGCGGCCCGCGCGCCGCCGGAGACGAACATGCCCGGTCCGAAGGTCCTGACGCCCCTCCCCATCCCCGAGCTGGCCAAGCGCCGCATCGGCCGCATCTTCGAGAAGATGCGGAAGATGAGCCGCGAGGACACCGACAAGGCGCAGCGGATGCGCGAGACCACGCACAAGGACAAGCGCTTCGGGGCGATCTGCGTCGAGATGGGCAAGGTCACCGAGCTCGACGTCGAGATCGCGCTCGCGGCGAAGGCCGGCTACGAGTACGTCGACCTCGAGGGGTGGGAGCCCGATCCCGCGGTGCTCAAGGCGTTCCAGCCCGCGACGGCCAACGCCTACAAGGTGGTGCCGGTCGAGTTCGACCCCGAGGCGCGCACCGTCAAGATCGTGATGCGCGAGCGAGGCAACCTCCGCGCCGCCGATGACCTGAAGAACGTCCTGAACTTCCGCACGGTGACGTGCGTCATCGCGCAGCCCGCGCAGGTGGACGCGCTCCTCGTGAAGCACTACGGCGCGACGGCCCCGGGGCAGGGGCCCGCGGCCGCGAGCTCCGGCGCCAAGCGCATCCTCGCCGAGGAGGCGTCGCCTGCGCTGAAGGCCGCCGCGGTGCGCTCGAGCGCCAGCATCGACCTCACCACGCTGAGCGAGGCCGCCAGCGACAACAAGGTGGTCGAGCTCCTGAACCACCTCCTGATGCAGGCCATCGCCGACAAGGCCAGCGACATCCACCTCGAGCCCTTCGAGGGCGAGTTCAAGGTGCGCTACCGCATCGACGGCGTGCTCTACGAGATGGCGCCGGTCGACAAGATCATGGCGCTCCCGATGGTGAGCCGCGTGAAGGTGCTCGCGAAACTCAACATCAGCGAGCGGCGCCTCCCCCAGGACGGCCGCGTCGAGCTGAACCTGCCGACGGGCCCGGTCGACCTGCGCGTCGCCGTGCTCCCCACCATGTTCGGCGAGAGCGTGGTGCTCCGCGTGCTCGACCGCTCGAACGTCCAGCTGTCGCTCGACAAGGTGGGCCTGCGAGACGACGACCTCGAGACGGTGCGCACCCTCATCAACAAGCCCAACGGCATCGTGATCGTGACGGGCCCGACGGGCTCGGGCAAGACCACCACGCTGTACGCGGCGCTCAACGAGCTGAACACCCCGGACACCAAGCTCCTCACGGCCGAGGACCCCGTCGAGTACGACATCGACGGCATGGTGCAGTGCCAGGTGAACACCGAGCAGGAGCTCACGTTCGCCCGCCTGCTGCGCAGCTTCCTCCGCCAGGACCCCGACATCATCCTGGTGGGCGAGGTGCGCGACCTCGAGACCGCCCAGATCGCCATCCAGGCGTCGCTCACCGGCCACCTGGTGTTCACCACCCTGCACACCAACGACGCGCCCTCGAGCATCGCCCGACTCCTCGACCTCGGCGTCGAGAGCTTCCTCCTCACGGCGACGCTCGAGGCGATCGTCGCCCAGCGCCTGGTACGCCGCATCTGCACCGGCTGCAAGGAGGAGTTCATGCCGAGCGACGAGCAGCTCATGGAGCTCGCGCTGCGCCGGCAGGACGTGGGCGACCGCGGCTTCTTCCGCGGGGCGGGCTGCGACCGGTGCATCAAGAGCGGCTACAAGGGCCGCTTGGCGATCTTCGAGATCATGGTGATGTCGGACGACCTCCGCGAGCTCATCATGACCCAGGCCAGCACCGCGGTCCTCCGCCACGAGTGCCGCAAGCGCGGCATGCGCACGCTGCGCGAGTGCGGGCTGCTTTCGATCTACGACGGACAGACGACCATCGACGAGGTGGTCCGCGAGACCCTGAGCGAGGACTGAGCGACCCATGCCCACCTACGCATACGAGGCCGTCAACAAGAACGGCGACAAGAAGAAGGGCACGCTCGAGGCGTCCAGCCCGGCCGACGCCGAGGCCAAGCTCCGCGCCGACGGGCTGTTCCCCACGGGGACCCCGAAGGAGCAGAAGGGCAAGGGCAAGAAGAAGGAGGTCGCCGAGCCCGCCAAGAAGAAGAAGAAGGGCGGGGTCTCGATCTCCTTCGGCGGCATCCCGCTGAAGCGGATGACGCTCTTCACCCGCCAGCTCTCGACCCTCCAGGACGCCGGCCTGCCGCTCCTGCGCTCGCTGCAGATCCTGGAGAGCCAGCAGAAGCCCGGCAAGCTGAAGAGCGTCCTCGAGACCGTCTGCGAGGACGTCGAGGGCGGCAACACCCTGAGCGACGCCTTCGCGAAGCACCCGAAGGCGTTCGACCGCCTCTACACCAAGATGGTGAAGGCCGGCGAGATCGGCGGCGTGCTCGACGTCATCCTGCAGCGCCTGGCCGACTTCATGGAGAAGGGCCAGCGCCTGCGCCGGCGCATCAAGGGCGCCCTGATCTACCCGACCGTGGTCATCTGCATCGCGGTGGCCATCGTCACGGGCATCATGTACTTCGTCATCCCGAAGTTCCAGGAGATCTTCAACGACTTCAACGTGAAGCTCCCGGCCCTGACGCTGTGGCTGGTGAGCGCCAGCAAGTGGATCGCGGGCACCGCGACGCCGGACCAGAAGGTGCCGGGCGTCATCTGGATCCTCGCGGCGCCGTTCATCATCTTCTTCTTCTTCAAGATCATCAGGAAAACCGGGCACGGAAGGGCGGCCACCGACTGGATCGCCCTGAAGATCCCCGTGATCGGCAACCTGATCCAGAAGACCACCGTCGCCCGCTTCACGCGCACGCTCGGCACGCTGGTGGCGGCCGGCGTGCCCATCCTTGAGGCCATCACCATCACCAAGGAGACCTCGGGCAACTGGGTGTTCGAGCAGGCGCTCGGCAAGGTGCACGACAGCATCAAGGAGGGCGAGACCTTCGCCGGGCCGCTGCGCAAGGCCAAGGTGTGCGACCTGATCGTCGTGAACATGATCGACGTCGGCGAGGAGACCGGCGACCTCGACGTGATGCTCATGAAGATCGCCGACAACTACGACGAGGAGGTCGACGTCGCGGTGGCCAGCCTCCTGAGCCTCCTGGAGCCGTTCATGGTGGTGATCCTCGGCGGCATCGTCGGCACCATCGTGCTGGCGCTGTTCCTGCCGCTCGTGTCCATGATCGAGAGCGTCTCCGGACAGAAGGGAAAGTGATGGCGCACCGAAGCCCGTCGTCGGCCCGCCGCGCGTTCAGCGTGGTCGAGCTCCTGGTGATCATCGGCATCGTGATCGGCGTGATCAGCACGCTGGTCGTGGGGCTGAGCATCGCCACCCGCCGCGCGCGCGGCGCGAACACCGAGTTCCTCCTGAACTCGATCGCGTCGGCGCTCTCGCGGTTCAAGAGCGAGACGGGGTACCTGCCGCTGTCCCTGGGCGACCCGCAGGCGCAGCTCGGCGTGACGCCCGCGACGGCGCGGGGAACGGCGTCGATCCCGGCGACCGGGTGGGCGCGGGACGTGATCAACGCCTCGGGCCTGCCCATGGTGAACGGGGCGCCGAACTACGGCGGGTGGAGCGCGGACCAGCGGCGGCTGCTGCAGCGGGCCGGCTCGGCCACGGCGCTCCCGGAGTTCCTGCTCGGCCCGGGCGACCGGTCGGCGGACGGGTACGGGTGGATCTTCACGGCCGGGGCCCCGGACACCAACACGCCGGGCTACCGGGAACAGCCGGTCCTGGGCATCCGCAACCCCGGCCAGGACGGTTGCTGGGGGGCGATCTCGAACCCCCGCCCGGGGCAGAACGCGAACGGCCTGTACGGGTCCCGGAACCTCGCGGCCGCGACCGTTGCCGGCAATGCGGAAAAGTCGAACCTCTTCCTCAAGGGAAAGAGCCTCGGCCCGTATCTGGAGGTGAAGTCGGACTCCGACGTCGGTGCCCTCGTGGGCTTCGACCCCGATGGCCGCCCCCAGGTGGCCAAGGCCGGCGAGGTGCCGGACTTCGACGCGTACCCCAAGGTGCTCCTCGACTACTTCGGCAACCCGATCATGTACTACCGCCGAGGCTTCGTCAACTCCGACCCGCGCCAGTTCGACCAGAGCTGGACGCTCGCGGACATCGTGGCGCTGCGCCCGTCTCGGTTCGGCTCGGGCGACGACTTCGACTCGATGCCCGACCTCAACAACGACCCGAGCGCCTCGCGCGCCGCGCGTGCCGCCGAGTACGGGCTGTTCTCCGCGGGGCCCGACAAGCAGTACGACCCCTTCGTGCGCGCCGACGACGCCGGCCGCAACGAGGACAACATCGTGAGGCTCGGCCCGTGACCATGCCCCTGCGGGCCAGCACCGGGGCCCGCGCCGCGCGCGCCTTCACCCTGCTCGAGGTGATGATCGTGATCACGGTCATCATCACGCTGATGTCGCTCGTGCTGGGCGTCGGCTCGGCGCTCCTGCGCAACGCCGAGAAGAGCCAGGTCGAGAGCGCGATGCAGATCATCGAGAGCGGGCTCAACGAGTTCGAGGCGCAGATGGGGCGCCAGATGACGTTCAACGGCGCGTACGACGCCGCGGGGAACCTCGAGGTGTTCCCGACCGGCGCGGTCGACGCCGTGTTCGACGTCCGCAATCCCGGCACGGCGCCGGCCCCCGCGAACAACACGGGCGACCGCATCTGGGTGAACCGCGCCCGCGGCCTCGGCGTGTTCGCCGTGAACCTGCTGCGGCAGTACGACTCGATCCGCGGCATCCTGGGACCGGTGCCGCAGTCGCTGCTGCGGGCCGAGCCCAACGCGTCCACCTTCCCGCAGGCGAACATCGGAGGCACGGGAGCGGGCCTCTACCTGCCGAGCGCGCGGACCTCGGGCGGCGGGTCGGCCTCGACGCGCTCGGAGTTCGTGGACACCTGGGGCAACCGGATCGCCTTCGTGTTCCCGGGGCGGGCGTTCCGGCCGCTGGTCGACAGCGGCGTGGCCGATTCCGACGGATCCGTACGCACTCCCTACGAGCGCGTCTTCGGCGTGTGCTCCAACCGTCGCATCTGCATGGTCTCGGCCGGCCCGGACGGGGTGTTCGGGGTGTCTGGCGAGAGCCCCGAGATGACCGGCACCTCCGCCGCGGCCGCCGCCGCGCGCGCCGCGGCCGCAGGCGACAACATCTACCTCTACCCGCTGGACCCGCCTTCGTGAGCCCTGCGCGCGCCCCCATGTCCTCCCGCTCCGCGCACGCCGCGTGCCGGCGTTCCGCGGCCTTCACGCTGCTCGAGCTCCTGGTCGTCATGGGCATCCTGCTGGTGCTTGCCACGCTCACCGCCATCAGCGTCGGCAAGGTGACGCGCGACGCGAAGCTCGCCAACGCGACCAACACGCTGATCGCGTCGCTCGGCAACGCGCGCGCCATCGCCATCCGCGACAACACGTACGTGCTGGTCAGCTTCCGCATCGCGCCCGACCGGCGCTCGCGCATCGTGCCGCGCGAACCGCAGGTGGTGCAGGTGATCACGTCGAAGTGGACCGGCGAGGTGGTGACGCCGTCGACGCCGCTGCCGGCGGGGGTCGAGATGCCCTCCACGAACGACGTGTACGGCGAGCGGTTCCTCCCCGTGCCCGGCGTGCCCCAGCGCGAGCTGCCGTCGGGCGTGTACGTGGCGGGGCCCGGGTTCTTCCGCGGTGCGGGAACCTCCTACGGCGCGTCCGACCAGTTCTGGTTCACGCAGCCCACGTTCGTGGGTGCGGCCAACTTCACGACCGCCACGCCGACGTACACGTTCAACCCGACGCTCTCCGAGGTCGGCAACAACATCGGGATCCTGTTCGCGCCGGACGGCCGCATGGTCTCCCGCCTCGGCGAGCAGGTGGTCGAGGTGGACACGGTCGCCGCGTCGGACGGCAACGCCTGGGCCAAGCCCTTCGTCGACCTCGACGGCAACGGGTTTCCCTCGCGCGGGACGTCGGTCTTCGCCCCGTTCCCCGCGCTCCAGAACGTCTCGTTTTTCTATTACGACGAGCCGATCGACGAGACCTTCGTCGACCTGGTCCCGTACCTCGCCGTGTTCAACATGGCGGAGGCGCGCGACCGCTTCGACACCGCGTCATGGCGCGGGCCGAACATCGGGGGCCTGGGAAACACCGTGAGCGGGCAGGTCGCCACCGTGCCCCCGCGCGTCCGCGACCTCTCGAGGTTCATCGACGAGCAGTCCGACCGCATCACCTTCAACCGCTACACCGGCGTCGCGGGGATCCTGCAGCGATGACCCGCCGCCCCGCATGCGTCCGCCCCGGCTTCTCGCTCATCGAGCTGCTGCTTTCGGTCTTCATCCTGGCGATCGGTATCATCTCGGTGTCGGCGCTGTTCCCCGCGGGCATCGCGCAGCAGCAGCAGAGCGCCGACGACCAGCTCGGCCCCGTGATCGCCGAGCAGGCGCTCGGGACGCTCCGCAGCCGCGTGCAGTCGAAGGACTTCGGCACGTTCGAGGAGTTCGGCATCCTCGACGTGCTGGGCCAGTCGGTGGCCTCGCAGAGCTTTGCGTACCGGCCCGCGCCCGGGGACTGGAGCTGGATCCGCCCCGCCGTGGTGCGCCAGACACAGGCGAACCTGCTGACCCTGCCGCCCGGCGAGCAGCCCGGCACCATCGACGTCTTCTCGGCCGTCGCGCAGCGCCCCGGCCCGCCCGGCCCCGGGACGGGCGGAGGGGCGCAGGAGTTCTGCGAGTTCCCGCAGGGCATCTCGGGTGGCCTCGGCATCACGCTGTACGGCGCGCCGTACAGCACCGTGCAGTCGCTGGCGGCGCCGGCGGTCTTCGTCAGCCAACGCGAGCGGTGGTGGCCGTCGGTGCCGTCGGGCGCCGCCGTCTCGGTGCCGCCGCAGTACGCCTGGGAGTGCATGTTCCGCCGTTGCGGCGGCCGCATCCAGGTCGCCATCTTCGTGTTCCGCGTGGTGGGCGTCGGCGGCGCGCTCAAGCCATGGAACGCGGCTCCGACGGGGCAGACCGGCACCTACGACAACGCCGTGGGCGCGGGCCTGCCCGCGCTCCCGCCCGTCCCGTATCGCCGCGTGACCGCGTCGACCTCAGCATCGGCCGGTGCGGCGACCACGGGCCAGGACACGGGCCTTCAGGTGGCGCAGGGATGGCAGCAGCCGCTCGGCGCGCTCGCCATGGGTACCGTCGGCCCGTTCACGACAGGCACCTTCGTCGCCGGGACGGGCGCGACGGGGCAGGGGCTCCTTCCCGGCGATTTCCCGGCCGCGGCGTTGCCGCAGGTGCAGGTGCAGTGGCAGTCGCCGGGCCAATGGATCGTCGACAACAATGGCAACGTGCACCGCGTGGCCATCGGCCGTCGCGGGCCGCAGGACCCGGTGCAGGTGCGATTCTCCGCCCCGGTCCCGCGCATGCCCGACGCGCAGGCCTTCGACGACTACGAGCTCCCGAACGACACCGTGCCCGGGCTCCGCACCATGCACTACGTGCCGGTGATCATCGACGCCAACGGCACGCAGCTGGTGCCCATCTACGCCACGGTGAGGGACCTCTGATGCGCCGCGCCTTCACCGTCATCGAGCTCCTGGTCGCGGTGGTCGTGCTGCTGGCGGTCATCATCGCCACCAGCAAGATCTTCAACACCGCGAGCAAGGTGTCCTCCACGGGCGAGGCGAACGCCGACGTCCTGCAGCAGGGCACCGTGATCGAGGAGCAGCTGCGCCGCGACCTGCAGCGCATCTGCCGCGACGGGTTCATGGCGATCCAGTGCGTGGAGGTGCCGAACGACGTCAACGTCGCCGCGGGCGGGCCGCTCCTGAACCCGCAGCTGCCCGCCGCCGCGACGGTGCGCTGCGACCAACTGGTGTTCTTCACCGCCGGCAGCGAGACCAGTGCGCGCTGGGCCGGTCCCGGCGACCTGGTCGCCGCGGGCGGCGGCCAGCAGGCGCGCGTGGCGATGGTGCGCTACGGGCATGGCGTGCAGATGCCGGGGCTGCCGAACGACCCCGTGAACGACCCGCCGCAGGTGAACTCTCCCGTGCGCCCGATCATCACCGGCGTGGTCGGCGCGGCGCGCGCCCCGATCGTCCCGTGGACGTGGACCTCGGTCGCCTCCAACAGCCGCGTGGGATGGAGGTACGGCACGACGAACGAGCCTGCCAACCCGCGCGTCAGCCCGAACCAGCCCGAGGCGCGCCAGTGGGTGCTGGCCCGCAAGGCCACGCTTCTTGCCGACGATGGCGGGCGCGCGATCTATTACCCCGAGCCGATCGACCTCGCGCTCGCGGGCACGCAAGGGGCGAGCGCCGCGCCCAGCGTGTTCGGGGATCGCTCGAACACCACCTCGCAGGCGCCGAGCGTCTCGGACGCGCTGTCGTACTACCAGGAGACGCGCGACCGCAACTGGATCTCGTGGAGCCTGAACGTGATCCCGAGCCCGCTGCTCCAGTCGGGTTGGGTGGACGTCGCCGCGAGCGACCTCGACAAGGTGCGGCGGTTCGTCGCGCCGACGCTGCGCCTGGCCACGCCGATCGAACTTCCCCCGAGCGTCGAGGTCGACTCGGTGTCGGCTCCGTGGACCTCGTTCGCGGGCCTCGCGCCGACCGCGGCCGCGCCCCCGCTCGGGTGGCCCCTCGACACGTCATCGCCCGACGAGGACTGGCCGGCGGCCACCCAGGTCACGCTGGTCGGCGCGAACATGCCGCCGAACGGAACGGTGACGAGCTACACGACCCAGCGCGACCGGATCATGCGCGGCGTGTTCGGGACCCCCGCCACCCAGGCCGTCCCGACCGGGATCGCGCCGTTCGTCGGCCTGCTCGGCTGGCCGCGCGCCGAGAAGGCCGCGACCAACAACGATCGCAAGAGCGAGATGCTCGTCTCCCCGACGCTGGTCACGAACTGCAGCTCGTTCCGCGTCGACTGGACGTGGGAGGCGGGAACCGGCCGGCAGGTGGATGGCTCCGGCGCCATCATCGGCAAGCAGGTGCGCGAACTGCCCAACGGGTCCCTCGTGCCGGTGCGCGTGGTCACCGGGCTCGGGTACGACCAGTCGAACATCACCAACCTCTGGGTGCTCCGCGGGTACGAACCGTTCGCCGTCGCGCCGTGGGCCGCGATCGACCGCGATCCGCCGAGCCGTTCCGGGGGACAGCCGTGGTTCGGCCTTCCCGACGCCGCCGCCGGCGTGACGCTTGCCCAGCAGGTGATGCCGATCGTGCCCCACCAGGTGGTTGGAGGCGGCGCGCCGTTCGAGTTCACGAACCGCCACATGGGGGTCGTGGCCCAGTCGGTCGAGGGCATCGCGGGAGCGGCGTTCCCCGGCAACCCGGCCGCCATCACGACGCCGTTGCCCGGCGTTCGCGCCTACACCGCCGTCTTCGGCTTCAACCAGGAGGAGGCCTACGTGGTCACCCCCGACGGCACCGTCGTCCTGCGCGACGACTACACGCCGTGGCCGACGCAACTGCGCATCACCGCCACCATCCATGACCCGCGCCTGGTCCTCGACCGGGGCCGGGAGTTCCAGTTCGTGATCGACGTGCCCAAGCGCCGCAAGGACTGAGGCGCGCCGATGGAGCCCACCGTGACCACCTGCACCCCCATGCGCCCCACGCCGACCGCCGCGCTCCGCGGCAACACCCTCGTGCTGGTGACGGCGATCCTGGTGCTCCTGGTGATCATCGCCACCGCGTTCCTGGTGCGTTCGCAATCCGGCCGCGCGCAGGCCGCGGCGCAGCAGAAGGCGGTGGGGCGCGACGACCGCACCGAGACCGTGGTGGAGCAGGTGGCGCAGCAGGTGGCGGACGCGCTCTTCGTGCGTCGGATCGATGCCTCGAGCCTGCCGACCCAGGTGCAGGCCAACACCGCCACCGGGCTCAGCCCGGCCAACCCGGCCTTCGGCGCCTTCCTCGCCCGCAGCGACTTCCCGCGCCTGCCGCCCGAGCCGCTCGAGGTGCGCTACGGCGTCGATTACGTCGACACCATCGTGAACCGGACGCTCGCGCAGGGCACGGACAACTTCATCGACGGCTACAACTTCGCGCCGTACTCCACCATCCCCTCCACCAACTGGCCCGCGCGGTACGGCGACGTCACCGGCGAGTCGAACGCCACCGGCAACCCGGGGTTCGGTGACTCCCGGTGGCTTGCGAGCAACGAGCCGGTGCGCGCGATGCTCGCCACGCAGTTGGTGAACTTCGTCGATCCCGCGCCCCCCGGGCCGCAGGTCACCCCGGCCTTCACGACGAACTGGGGCAACCTGGCGCTCCAGACGCAGCCGAACCTCGGCCGGCCCACCCAGCCCGCCATCCTGTCCCCCGAGGGGCTCGGGTTCAGCCACTGGCCCCACCTGAGCTGGATCGCCTCCGCCGAGAACGGCTTCCGCGTCTGCTGGGACATCTCCAGCCTCGAGGGCCTGCC
>CAMDUT010000030.1 GCA_945877905.1 Phycisphaera mikurensis NBRC 102666
ACGTAGCCGCCGCGGGCCTGTGGATCGCGGTGCCTGCTCCCGCCGCCGCCTCGCCGTCCGCCACCGAGCGCCCGATGGCCCGCGTCGGCACCGACGGCCCCTTCGACGTCTGGGAAGGCACGATTCCCGTCCCGGCCGCGGCGCCCGGCGCCCCAGCTGCCCTCCCGATCCTCTACACCTTCACGCTCCGCGACGGCCCCACCATGGAACGCGACCCCAAGACGTACTCGCTCGACCCGACGAAGGCCGCGTTCCGCACCCCCGACTGGGCGAAGGACGCGGTCTGGTACCAGGTCATGGTCGATCGCTTCCGCAACGGCGACCCGTCGAACGACCCCAAGGGCACCATCCCGTGGGACCACGACTGGTACCAGCCGTTCGGGTCCGAGGGCAAGGACGGCCAGACCTTCTACAAGCACTTCGTGTTCTCGCGCTTCGCCGGCGGCGACCTGCAGGGACTGCAGGACCGCCTGCCGTACCTGCGCGACCTCGGCGTCAACGCGCTGTACCTGATGCCGATGTTCCAGGCGACGACGCCGCACAAGTACAACGCGACGAGCTTCATCCACGTCGACGAGCACTTCGGCACCCAGGGCGACTACGCGCCCGCCGAGGCGAAGGAGGACCTTCTCGACCCGAGGACGTGGACGTTCACGCCCACCGACCGGCGCTTCCTCGCGTTCATCCGCGAGGCCAAGCGCATGGGCTTCCGCATCGTGATCGACGGCGTGTTCAACCACTGCGGGACGAACCACCCGGCCTTCCGCGACCTGAAGGCGCACGGCCAGTCGAGCCGCTACGCGGACTGGTTCGACATCACCTCGTGGGATCCCTTCAAGTACGAGGCATGGTGGGGATTCTCGGAGCTTCCCGTGTTCCGCAAGGACCAGGAGAAGGGCCTCGCGAGCGCCTCGGTGCGCCAGCACGTCTTCGACGTCACGCGCCGCTGGATGGACCCCGACGGCGACGGCGACCCGTCGGACGGCATCGACGGATGGCGGCTCGACGTGCCGAACGAGGTTCCGCTTCCCTTCTGGCACGAATGGTGCGCGCTGGTGCGGCGCATCAACCCGCAGGCGTACGTGGTGGGCGAGATCTGGGAGCGCGCCGACCAGTGGCTCGACGGACGCGCGTTCGACGCGGTGATGAACTACGAGTTCGCCAAGCCCGCGATCGCGTGGGTCATCAACCGGCGCGAGAAGATCACGGCGAGCGAGTTCGACCGCCGGCTCGCCGAGCTGCGCATGGCCTACGCGCCCGAGTGCTCGTACGCCATGATGAACCTCCTGGACAGCCACGACACGGACCGCGTCGCCAGCATGGCGCGAAACCCCGACCGCACCTACAACCACCTCAACCGCGAGCAGGAGGGAAACCCCTACGACGCGGGCCGCCCGGGCGACGAGGACCGCGCCCGCCAGCGCCTGCTCGCGCTCCTGCAGATGACCTACGTGGGCGCGCCGATGGTCTATTACGGCGACGAGGCGGGCATGTGGGGCTCGAACGACCCCAACAACCGCCGCCCCATGCTGTGGGACGACCTGCCGCCGAACCACAACCCCCAGGAGCGCGCCGACCCCTCCATGCGCGAGCACTACCGCGCGGTGATCGGGCTGCGCCGCTCGCTGCCCGCGCTGCGCACGGGCTCGTACCGCACGGTGCTCGCCGACGATGCGCAGGACGTGCTCGCGTTCGTCCGCGAGAAGGACGGCCAGCGCGTGGTGGTGGCCCTCAACGCCTCGACGAAGCCGGCGACCGTCGCGCTCCCGGTCGAAGGGGCGTTCCGTGACGCGTTCGGGTCGCCCGCCCCGGGCGACGACGGGCTCCGTCGCGCCACGGTCCCGCCGCTCGGCGGTCGCGTCTGGGTCAGCGAATGAGCCCGCGGAGCCGCCCCATGGCCAAGCACCCCACCGTCGGCCCCGCGATCTTCGCACGCCGCCGCGCCGGCACGCTGATGCACGTCTCCTCGCTTCCGTCGCCGCACGGGATCGGCGACCTCGGCCCCGCGGCCCACGCCTTCGCCGACTGGTGCGCGCGCGCGGGCCAGACGGTCTGGCAGATGCTGCCCGTGGGTCCCGTCGGCCCCGGCGACTCGCCGTACGCCAGCACCTCGAGCTTCGCGGGCGAGCCCCTCTTCATCAGCCTGGAGCTCCTCGCGCAGGATGGCCTGCTGCCGCGCTCCGCGCTCCGCGTGCGGCGCGGCGACGCCGGCCGCGACGCGTCGGCGGTGGACTACGCGCGGGCCCGGAGGTTCAAGGAGCCGCGCCTCGCGCAGGCGTGGGCGGCCTTCCGCGCGCGGGGCGGCGGGCCGGCCCGCGCGTTGCGCGCCTTCCGCGCACGGCACGCGTGGTGGCTCGACGGCTGGTGCGCGTTCGCCGCATCGCGCGCGGGTGCCTCGCCCGACGCCGACATGCACGCCTGGCTGCAGTTCGAGTTCGACCGCCAGTGGCGCGCGCTGCGCGCGCACTGCGCCGGCCGCGGCGTGCTGCTCCTCGGCGACGTGCCGATCTTCGTGCCGCTCGACTCGGCCGACGTCCGCGACAACCCTCGGCTCTTCCGGCTTGACGCGAAGGGGCGGCCGGACGTGGTCACCGGCGTCCCGCCCGACTGCTTCAGCGCCACCGGGCAGCTGTGGGGCCATCCGCACTACCGCTGGTCCGAGCACCGCCGCACGGCGTTTGGGTGGTGGGTGGCACGCATCCGCGAAAGCCTCGCGCGGTTCGACGCGCTGCGCATCGACCACTTCGTGGGCTTCGTGCACGCCTACGAGATCGCGGGCGACGCGAAGACCGCCATGCGCGGCACGTGGCGCCCGACGCCCGGCCGCGAGGTGCTCGAGGCCCTTGAGCGGGCATGCGGGCGCCTGCCGCTGGTCGCCGAGGACCTCGGCGCGGTGACGCCCGAGGTGATCGCGCTCCGCGAGCGCTTCGGCCTCCCCGGCATGAAGCTCGTGCACAACGCCTTCTACGGGCCCGCGAGCGGCGACCTCCCGTGCAACCACCCGGTGGACTGCGTCGCGTACCCCGGCACCCACGACAACGACACCACGCTCGGCTGGTGGGCGTCGCTCCCCGCCGAGGCGCGCGAACGCTACGCGGCGTACGTCGGCGCGCGCTCGGTGGCCGACGCGCGACGCGGGCTGCCGCGCTCGATGGTCGACGTCGTCCTGCAGGGCCCCGCGCGCACCGCGATCGTCGCCATGCAGGACCACCTGGGGCTCGGCCGCGAGGCACGCATGAACGCGCCCGGCGAGGGCTCCGGGCAGTGGCGCTGGCGCATGCTTCCGGACGCGCTGCGCACCCTCGACGCCGCTAGGATGCGTCGTTCGGTCGAGGCCGTGGCCCGCCTCTGACCGCCCGCACGTCCAGGCCCCCCAACAGCCCATGTCCCCCCGACGCTCGCTCCCGCGCATCTCGGACCCGTTCGGCATCCTCGGCACCCTCAGGGAACTCGGCGAGGACTGCTGGTTCAGCTGGAACGAGACGGGCCAGCGCCCGTACGCCGCCTTGAGCCCCACGCTCTGGGAGTCCACCAAGCACTCACCCACGGGCGTGCTTGCGGCGGTCGACCCGGGCGTCCTCGAGGCGAAGCTCGCCGACGAGCGGTTCCGCCGGCTGGTGCAGGACGCGGCCGACGCCCGCCGTGCCTACTACGAGACCGCGTCGTGGTTCGAGGAGACCCAGTCGGCCGACGTGCAGGGGATGCGGATCGCGTACTTCTCGAGCGAGTTCGCGATCCACGAGAGCATGCAGCAGTACGCGGGCGGCCTCGGCGTGCTTGCGGGCGACCACCTCAAGAGCGCCTCGGACCTCGGCATCCCGCTGGTCGGCGTCGGGCTCCTGTACCGCCAGGGCTACTACCTGCAGGAACTCCGTGGCGACGGCTCGACCAACGTCCTGCACCCTTCCTACGACTTCGACCGGTTCCCGGTGGTCGACACACGCGTGCGCATCGACTGCCCGGTGGGCGGCCGCATCGTGCGCGCGAAGGTGTGGAAGCTCCAGGTCGGCCGCGTGCCGCTCTACCTCCTCGACTCGGACATCCCCGAGAACCGCAAGCGCGACCGCGTGCTGACGCGCGCGCTCTACCAAGGCGACCACGACCTCCGCATGCGGCAGCAGGTGCTGCTCGGGGTGGGGGGCGTGCTGGCCCTCGCGAAGCTCAAGGAGAAGGTCACGGTCTGGCACCTCAACGAAGGCCACGCCGCGTTCGCGGGCCTCAAGCGCCTGGCGATGCTCGTCTCGCGCGGCATGTCGCTCGACGCCGCGGTGCAGCGCGTGCGCGCCACCACGATCTTCACCACGCACACGCCGGTGCCTGCGGGCCACGACCGCTACGACGTCGACGCCTGCTGGAAGGCGCTGCGGCGGCCGCTGCGCACCGCGGGCTTCACGCCCGAGACGTTCGCCGAGTTCGGCCGCGAGCAGCCTGAGGAGGGGCCGATCTGCATGACGGTGCTCGCGCTGCGGATGGCGGGCCGCGTCAACGGGGTCTCGAAGCTCCACGGGCGCGTCAGCCGCGAGATGTGGCACGAGATCTACGGGTGCCCCGTGGACGAGGTCCCGATCGGCAGCATCACCAACGGCGTGCACGTCCCCACCTGGATCGCGCCCGAGGCGCGGTCGTTCTGGCGGCGCTCGGTCGGCATCGACCTGAGCCGCGCCTCCCCCGACGCCAACCCCTGGGCCGCGGTCCGCAACGTCGGCAACGCCGAGTTCTGGGCGATGCGCCGTGCGCTTCGCCACAAGCTGGTCGAGTTCGTGCGCGCCCGCCTGCGCCGCCAGGCCATGGCGCGAGGCGAGGGCCCGCTCGAGGTGATGTGCGCGGGCGAGGCGTTCCGCGACGACGCGCTCACCATCGGCTTCGCGCGCCGCTTCGCGACCTACAAGCGGGCTCCGCTGATCTTCCACGACGTGGAGCGCGTCCTGCGGATCCTCACGAACAAGGACCGCCCCGTGCAGGTGGTGTTCGCCGGCAAGGCGCACCCGAAGGACCTCGGCGGCCAGGAGTACGCGCAGATGATCTGGCGCTTCGCCCACGACGCGGGGTTCCAGGGGCGCGTGGCGCTCATCGAGGAGTACGACATGGAGGTGGGCCGCATGCTCACCTCGGGCTGCGACGTGTGGCTCAACAATCCGCTGCGGCCCTACGAGGCCAGCGGCACCAGCGGCATGAAGCCGCCGCTCCACGGGGGCGTCAACCTCAGCGTCCTCGACGGCTGGTGGCCCGAGAGCTGGGACGGGACCAACGGGTGGGCCATCGGCGACGGGAGCGAGAGCCCCGACCACGAGCTGCAGGCCCGCAAGGACTCCGACAGCCTGTACGAGCTGCTCGAGCGCGAGGTGGTCCCCGAGTTCTACGAGCGTGGCCCCACGGGCCTGCCGGAGAAGTGGATCCAGCGCGCCCTGCGCTCGGCCACCACGGTCCCCGCGACGTTCAACACCGACCGGATGGTGGGCGAGTACTACTCGTGGGGCTATCGCCCGGCGCACGAGCAGGCGGTCGGCTGACGGCGTGGCCGAGTGGCGCGCGGCGAAGGTCGCGCGCCCCCCGCGGCCTCACTGCTGGACGGGACCCCACGCCCCGAGGATCGCGCCGAGGTCCTGGCCGTCGACCGCGCCGTCGTCATTGAAGTCGGCCGAGCCGTCGCCACCCCACTGGGCCAGCACGATCCCGAGGTCGGTGCCGTTGATGCTCCAGTCGCCGTTCAGGTCGAAGCGGCTGGGGCCGTTCTGGCTGAAGATGAGCGCGGTGTAGGGACCGATGCGGAAGTTGCCGCTGTAGCCGAGGCCGTCGTAGCCCCAGCTGTCGGCCGCGACGTCGAACGCGCCGAAGTTGCCGTAGTCCGCCGAGTAGCCGTTCCAGTCGCTGTTGAAGCGAACGCGCCACATGCCCCCGCGGGGCAGGCCGATGCGGTAGTTCGGGAACGAGGTGTTGCTGAAGTTCATCAGCATCACGGTGTCGTCCCCGGCCCCGCCGTTGGCCCAGCGGTGGTAGGCGACCACCTTCGCGCCGTTGTTCACGTGGAAGAAGTTCGTGAAGTAGCCGGAGAGGCCCTTCGTGTTCCCGCCCAGGTTGCGGCGGAGGCCGATGAGGTCCTTGTACAGCTGGCGGATGCCCGCGTAGGTCGTCGCCTTCGACCAGTCGACCGGGTCCTCGGAGCGGAACCACTCGTCCTCGAGGAGCTCCTGCCCCTGGAAGATCATCGGGATGCCGGGGGCGGTCATCACGAGCGCGGCGCCGAGGGTCGAGCGCTTTCGGCTGAACCAGCTGCCGGCGTTCCCCGGCCAGATCGTCTCGGGAACGCGCTGGCGGCCGTTGGCCACCTCGTCGTGGTTCTCGGTGTAGACGATGCGCTGCTGCATCTGGCCGTTGAACGACTTCGTGACCGCGTCGCGCACCGTGAACATGTTCCGGTCCACGTCGTTCGCCGCCTCGATCACGCTGCGCACGGGGAACGCGAACGCCCCGTCCCACTGGGTGTCGAAGCCAGCGCCGCCGGCGCCCGTGGTCTTGCCGATCCACTCGTTCTCGCCGAGGTCCTCGGCGATCATGAGCTTGCCCGGCCATTGCGCGTCGGCCGAGTCGTTGCACCACTGGAGCAGGCTCCACCCGTCCGGGATCTCGACGTTGGCGTACGGCCCCTGGTAATCGCACGTGCGGATGAACTTCGTTCCGTCGAACCGCAGGCCATCCATGCGGAACTCGTCGAGCCACATCAAGGCGTTGTCGCGGATGAAGCTGCGCACCTCGCCGCGGCCGTAGTCGGGGCGGGGCCCCCACGGCGTCGTGTGGCGGGCGTCGTCCTGGTAGAAGAAGATCCCGCCGCGGTTGTTGAGGTTCCAGCCGTCGAACTGCCACAGGTCCATGTCGTTCGGGCCGAAGTGGTTGTAGACCACGTCGCCGAGGACCGCGATGCCCCGCGCGTGCGCCTGGTCGACGAAGGACTTCAGCGCGTCCGGCCCGCCGTACGAGCTCTCGACCGCGAACTGGTGCGCCGGGTTGTAGCCCCAGCTGTTGTCGCCCGGGAACTCGTTGACGGGCATCAGCGCGACCGCGTTGACGCCGAGGTCCTCGAGGTAGTCGAGCTTCTGCGCCGCGGTGGCGAACGTACCGACGCCCTGGTGCCCGGCCGGCCGGTTGAAGGTGCCGGGGTGGATCTCCATGAGCACCAGCTCGGTCCAGCCGGGCATCTGGAACTGCGGCGTCTGCCACTGGTAGGCGTTCGGGTTGTAGACGATGGAGTTGCCGACCGAGTTGGTCAGGCTCCGCGCCCGCGGATCGTTCTTGTAGAGCGTGCTGGTGCCCCGGCGGATGAAGAACTTGTACTGGGCACCCGCCCCGACCGTGGGAACGTCGCGCGACCACCAGCCGTTGCCCTCGTTCGAGAGCGACGTGGCCGACGTGCTCCAGCCGTTGAACGAGCCGACCACGTTGACCGCCGTGGCGTTCGGCGCCCAGGTGCGGAACGTCGTGCCGATGGAGCCGGACGTGTTCGTGTAGGGCACCGCGCCCACGCCGGGGCGGGTGGACACCTGCGCGAAGGCCGCGCCGGCAACGAGCGTGGAGGCGACCAAGACGAACGCGGTGGAGGGGCGTCGAATCATGGCGGGTGCAGGTCTGGCAGGTCCGGGAATGGCGGCACGCGCCGCCGAAAAAAAGGGTAGCCCGCATCCCGTCCAAGGGAAGGGCAAAATCACGGAATCGATGTCGGTATTGGCCTCCCGCCGAGCCGTGGGGCCGGGAACCCGCGCCTTCAGTGCCCGAACAGGTCGGTCGGCGCGAACATCCCCTTGTCCTCGAAGTGCTGCAGCGCCTCCGGCACGCTCCTGAAGATCCGGGTCGCCGTCTCGGTGATGAAGGGACTCGGGTTCTTCTTCGGCTTCCACACCACGTAGACCTCCTTGGTGTGCTCGAAGGCGTGGTGCAGCTCGCGCTCGACGCCGCTCGAGAGCCCGGGCTGGCCGTTCGGCAGCTCGGGTACCAGGCTCACGATCATGTCGCTCTGGTCGATGAGCTTGAAGTCGCGCATGTAGATCTGGCCGTCGACGTCGCCGGCGATGTCCAGGATCTCGCGCACGGGGACGCGGATCGGGGGCCCGCCCGCGCGACCTCCGAAGCTGTGCGCCTCGACGTCGATGAAGTCCTTGCCGGTGCGCGCGGCCTCGATGCCGCGGTCGAGGAGCAGCTTCTCGTCGACGTCGCCCGGGTCGAACGTGACGAAGTGCTTCGCGAGCTCGGCGCGGAAGTGGTCGATCTCCGCGAGCACGTCGGGCATGTCCATGACGTGGCTCATCGGGAAGCTGGGGTAGACCTTGCGCATCTCGGGCCGGGTCACCAGGCGGAGCGCCGTCTCGACGGTGTCCTTCTGGCGCCCGCGGCTCAGGATGTAGAAGTTGTTGCCGCAGCCGAGCGCCTGCGCCATGAGCTCGGTCGCGAGGATCTCCTCCTCGCGCCAGACCATGCAGTCCTTGAGCGTGGCGTCGATCTCGTGCTCCTGGTGGAGCCGGTGGTGCACCACCTCGATGTTGTCGACGAGGCAGATGAACATGTCCGGCTTCAGCATGTGCAGCTGGTCGAAGTCGAACGCGCTGAAGAGGCCGTGCCGCCAGCGGAAGGTGGCGTGCGTGTTGACGATCACGTTCGGGTGCTCCGCGGCCGGGCTCGTCGCGGAGATCACGTCCTTCAGCACCGCGCGCCTCAGGCTCGCCAGGCGCGACCAGGGCAGGTCGAGGATCCGCCCCGGGCGCACGTCCGGTGCCTCGGCGTACATCATGTTCCCCACGTTGAACAGCTCGACCTTGCGGTGGGTCCGCTCGGCGGCGTCCACCACGGCCTGGAGGTAGGGCTTCTTGTCGACGCCGATCTGGCCGGTGACGATGGCTCTCATGGGACGCGGATCGTAGGGGCAACGGAAGCGCGCCGTGCCCGTCGCCGCGGTTTCGCGCTCTCGGCGCCTCAGGCGCGCGCCAACAGCACCACCGCATGCGCCTCGATCGCGCGGCCCTCGCCCACCGCGTCGACGCGCTCGTGCGTCTTCCCCTTCAGGTTGAGGTCCGCGGCCGGGACCCCCAAGATGTGGGAGAGGTTGGCCACGACCTCGGCCTTGCGCGTGCCCATCTTGGGGCGCTCGCACACCACGGTCATGTCGGCGTTCACGATGCGCCACCCGGCCTCGCGCACGCGCCGCGCGGCCTCGAGAAGGAAGTCGCGGCTGTCGCGTCCGTCGTTCTCGGGCGCGTTGTCCGGGAAGAGCTGGCCGATGTCCGGCGCGCCGATCGCGCCCAGCAGTGCGTCGGTGAGCGCGTGCATGAGCACGTCGCCGTCGGAGTGCGCCACGGGGCCGCGGTCGTGCGCGAACTCGAGGCCGCCGATCACCAGGCGCCGCCCGGGTCCCGCGGGTGCGCACGGCTCGAGCCGATGCATGTCCCAGCCATGGCCGATGCGCATCGCCACGTGCTGCGGCGCCACGTCAGCCGCCCGAGGTCGGCGAGGGGCGGTCGGCTCGCGGGGCTCGGGGCTGGTCCAGCGGGCGCCCGACCGGGCCCACCGCGTCGGGGCCGGTCTGGAGCCGATACGACTCGTCGGGGCGCGCCTGCTCCGGCGCAGGCCGGTACGCGACCTCGATGCGGCGGCATGCCGAAGGCGGGCAGCTGAGCACGTTCTCGAGCTTGCCCGTCTGCGTGCCCTTCTTCCACAGGCTGTACATCATGCGCGCGGGGCGCTTCACCGGGTCGTCGCCGCCGTCCTCCTCGAAGTTGAAGGTCAGCTGCTTGCCCGGCGGGATCTCCATGATGAAGAACGGCGTCCCGTTGGGATGGTCGGGCGAGCGCTCGCACGCGTTCATCACCGTGACCGTGGTCGGCAGCAGCGACGTCGATTCGTAGGTGAATCCGCCGCCCGTGTGCGGCATGAAGCCGCCCGACGTGCTGTAGCAGCCGGCGATCGCGGCGCTCAGGGCAAGCAGCGACGCGGCGGCGATGCGGCGGGCGGTGACGGTCCGGGCGTGGGCGGTGTTCGCCATGGGTGCATCGATCCTACAGGGTGCGGACGAGCTCCGTGAAGGCCTCGCCCCGGTGCTCGTAGTTGCGGAATTGGCCGAAGCTGGCGCACGCGGGAGAGAGGAGCAGCACGTCGCCGTCGCGCGCGCGGCCGGCCGCGGCGCGGACCGCGGCCTCGAGCGTCCCGCAGTCGAGCGCGGGCGGCGCCGGTGCGAGCTGGCCCGCGGTGGCGCCGATCGCGTACAGCCCCGCGAGCCGCGGCGCGAGGTCCCGCACCTGCGACAGGTCCACCTGCTTGTCGCTGCCGCCGACGATGAGGTGGATGCGCTTGGGCTCCGGGAACGCCGCGACGGCGAGCATGGTCGCGTCGGGCGTGGTGCTCTTGGAGTCGTTGTAGCAGCGCATGCCGCGGTGCGTGCCCACGTACTGCAGGCGATGGGGCAGGGCACGGAAGCGTGCGAGCCGCGAGACCAGCGCGGCCCGGTCCGGGCGCTCGCCCGCCGAGCGCAGCGCGGCCTCGGCCGCGAGCACGGCGAGACGCGCGTTGCGTCGCTGGTGCTCGCCCGGCACCTCGGGCAGGTCGATGGACGCGAGCAGCGCGTCGAGTTCGCCCTCGGCAGGCAGCGCCGCCCCCGCCCACCACGCGCCGCATGCGCGCGCGCACTCGGCCGCCGCCTCCGGCTGCTCGCGGTCGAAGAGCGTGACGAAGGCGTCGCCGGGCCGCTGGGCCTCGCGGATGGCGCCCTTGGACCGCCCGTAGTGCGCGACCGTCCCGTGCCAGTCCACGTGGTTGGGCGCCAGGTTGGTGAGCACCGCCACGCGCGGCGACCATGGCGCCTGGCCGGCGAGCGCCGCGCCCTCGCCGAGCCACCACAGCATGGCGCTCGAGAGTTCGAGCACGGTCCACTGCCCCCGTCCCGCGGGCGCCTCGAGCAGCGAACCCCCGATGTTCCCGCCGAGCCGCGCGGCGCCGACCGGCTCGTCCAGCACCAGGTGCACCATGGTCGACGTGCTGCTCTTGCCTGCGCTCCCGGTGATGCCCACGGTCCGGTCGCGGTCGAGCCGGTCCGCCGCGAGCCGGATCTCGGTGGTGACTGGCGTGCCGGCGCCGCGCGCCGCTGCCAGGAACGGGTCGCCCCACGGCTTCGGCACGGCGGGGTTCGCGATCACCAGGTCCGCGCCCGCGAAGTCCGTCGCCTCATGACGCCCGAGCCGGAGCTCGACGCGCCCCGACGCGCGCTCGGCCCCGAGCTGCGCGAGGGGCGCCGCAAGGGCGGCCTCGTCCGCGCGGTCGGTGAGCAGCACCCGCGCGCCCTGCGCGCACAGCCACCTCGTCACCCCCAGCCCGCCGCCGAAGCGGCCGAGGCCCATCACCGTCACGCGTGCACCGTCGAGCGTCCGAGGGAGTCCCTTCATGTCGCGTCCTTGCGTCGGCGGCGCGCGTCCTGCGCGCCGCGCGGTGTTCACCGGGTGGGCGTGATCGAGGGCGACGCCGGCAGCGGCGCCAGGAGCCCCATCAGGTCGTCTGCGTAGCTCGTGAGCGTGCGGCGGTCCGTGATCGGCCCCTGCGCGTCGCCGCGGATGAACTGCCTCACGATGCGGTCGTCCTCCGAGAGCATCGCGGCCTCCTCGGCCGACGTGCGCCGGATGCGCTCGTACTCGTCGCGCGGCGCGATCTTCAGGCAGCGGCCCTTGTCGAGCATCACCATGCGGTCGGCGATGGTGAACGCGCTGTCCATCTCGTGCGTGACCACCACGCTGCTCACGCCCAGCTTGCGCGTGAGCGTGAGGATGAGCTGGTCGATCTCGGCGCTCGTCACGGGGTCGAGTCCCGCGCTCGGCTCGTCGTAGAAGATGATCTCGGGGTCGAGGGCCAAGGCGCGCGCCAGTCCCGCGCGCTTCTTCATGCCGCCCGAGATCTGCGCGGGGAACTTGTCGGCGTGCTCGCGCAGCCCCACGGCCTCGAGCTTCATCTTCACCTGGATGTCGATGAGGTCGGGCGGCAGGTCGGTGAGCTCGCGCATCGGGAGCGCCACGTTCTCGGCGATCGACATCGACTGGTAGAGCGCGGCGCTCTGGAACAGGATGCCGAAGCGCCTGCGGAGCCCGTCCAGCGTGGCCTCGTCGGCCTTCGCGATGTCCTGGCCGAGCATCGTGATGCGCCCCTGGGTGGGCGCGATCGCGCCGATCATGAGCCGCAGCAGCGTGCTCTTTCCGCAGCCCGAGCCGCCCATCACGACGAGCGTCTCGCCGCGGTGCACGCGCAGGTCGAGCCCGCTCAGCACCGTCTGCTGGCCGAATCGCATGACGAGGTCGCGGACCTCGATCACCGCCTCCCGCTCAGCGCGGGCCGGGCTCGGCGCCTGCGGGTCGTTTGGCTTCGGGTCGTTCATCCTCGGGGAACACGATACGCGTTCCGTCGGGCATCTTGAAGAGGAAGCGCTTGATGCGGATCGACTCGATCGCCTCGGTCGAGGCAGGGCGGGCGAAGGTCACCACCAGGGGGACGGTGACCGGCGCCGAACCGAGTGCGTCGCCCGCACCCGCGAACACCGCCTCGTACGCGGCCGGCAGCTCGCGCTCGGGCACCGTGCCCTCCGCCTCCGGGGCACGGTCGCCCAGCCGCACCTCGAGCAGCTCGCCGAGCCGGGCGCGAAGGGGCGCAACCCACGCCTCGACCTGCGCCGCGGTGGCCAGCGAGCCGGGTTCGGCCATCTCCTGCCGGAAGCGCTCGGCGTCGCCTGCCCACGCGGCGCGCAGCGCCACGTCCGGGCGCATCGCCAGGGCCTGCGTCGCCCTCCATACGCCCCACGCGGCGAGCACCATGAGCGCGGTCGCGACCAGCCCCGTCGCGATCCCCGCCCATGCAAGTGCCCGGCCCCGCAGGTCGGTGCGGCGGCGCATCTGGAGCAGCGCCGCCGCGCCGAGCATCGGCGCGACGGCGCTGCCTACCGGGAGCACCGACAGCACGAGCGACGCCACCGCGAGTGGGCTCCATCGCTCGGGAAGCGGGCGCGCGGCCATGGATGCTGCCTCGTTCATCGGTGATCCTCCTCGACGTCGACCTCGAACGCCTCGTCGCCCACCATGCCCTTCAGCGAACGCATGACGAGCGTCGGTGGAAGCGTTCCCGGCACCGTGCCGAACTCCGCCACGCCGAACGCCGTGGCGCGCTCGCCCTCGGCGTTGAACGCGACCGAGATGGTGGGCTCCGTGAGGCCCTTGACCTCGCGGCGCGTGATCGTGACGCCGCGGATCGGGCCCGCGCGGCGTGCCAGCGGCTCCGGCGCGCGCTCGCCCGCCACCGCGGCCTGGATGGCGGCCACGGCCTGGTCGTCCATGGCCGCCAGCGTGCGCGCCTGGAAGGCGCCGAGCAGCCAGCCCTCCGCGACGACGATGGCCGTGGCCAGCACCATCCCGCCGAGCGCCAGCCCGCGCCCCCTCAGCGCGCCGGGCGCGCGGCCGATGCGGCGGAGGGCCACGGCGCCCAGGATCACCGCGGCCAGCGCGGTGAGTGGGCACCAGCCACCCACGGCCGCCACCAGCATCGCTGCCAGGGCCATGGGCTCGAGCCGGCGTCCGTCGGTCTGGGCGTTCGGGGACCGTGCGTTCACGATGCCTCACGGTACGCAAAAATGCCGCGGCCCGGCGCGAGGCCGGGCCGCGGGAGTTCTCGAGTCGGTTCGGGCTCAGCCTGCCGTGCCCCAGCCCGCGAGCAGGAGCCCGAGGTCGATGCCGTCGACGTTGTTGTCGCCGTTCAGGTCCATGCTTCCCGAGCTGCCCCACTGCGAGAGCAGCACGCCCAGGTCGACGCCGTCGATCACGCCGTCGCAGTTGGAGTCGGCCGCGCCGCACGGCGGGGCCGGGATGCCGGGGCCCACCGCGACCACCGCCGCGGACGTCGCGGGGCTGCCCGCGCTCGCCGCCTTCCACAGGCCGAGCGAGACGTCGCCGGCCACCGGCGGCGCGTCGGCCTCGAAGCGGAAGTTGTAGAGCGTCGACCAGCGGAGCGCGTTGGCGTTCGCGTTGGTGTTCGGCTCGCAGGTCCAGGTCAGCATGCCGTTGGCCTGGGTCACCGTCCACGCGGCGTTGGTGTAGCCCTCGCCGTTGATGTAGGCCGGCGACTTGAACCCGACGTTGCTGACCGTGACGCCGGCCGGCACCGGAACCGAGAACGAACCGCCGGCCCGGTCCGAGTTCAGGTTCTGGACGGCGTATTCGTAGCGCCACGTGCCGTTGCCGTTGTCGATCGCGCGATATGCGACGAAGAAACGGCCGTCGCCCGCGACGTCCGCCGTGCGGACCACCACGTCCGCGTGGATGCTCTGCCAGGCGTAGATGCCCGGGAGGCCGCGCTGCGTGGAGCCCGTCAGCGTGAGCGAGTAACCCTGGGTGTTGCTCCACGTGGACCCGACGTTGACGCGTCGGTACGACGCGTTGTTGTCGTCGTTGCCGGCGGCGGCGTCATCGATGTGGATGTACTGGCACTCGCCGAAGTACGCGGCTCCGGCGTTCTGCGCGGGGTCGAGGTCGTTGCGCGCGATCGCCAGGCGCTCGCGGATCGAGCTCGGGATGCCCGAAGGAGCCGCGGGATCGGTGTACGTGCCGGAGAAGAACCCGGTCGACGGATTGATCGGGCCGCGGCTCTTGAGGTCGTTCTGCGCGCCGTTCAGGCTCGCGGTGTACGGGTCGGAGCAGCCGACGCCCAGCACCGTGGGGCAGCCCCCGCCGGCGGGCGTGCACGTTCCGCAGATGTCCTCCTGCAGCGCGCAGAAGCCGTGCTTGCACCAGCTGAGGCCGATCTGCTCGATCGCGCCGTTCTTGACGCGGTACATGTTCTGCGGGATCGTGGGGTGCTTGTTGCTCGGGTTGGGCTGCCACAGGAGCTGCGTGGTGCCGATGTTGCAGCTGGTCGACCCGATCGCGTACGACGCGTACTGCACGCCGTTGAAGGTGCCGGGCGCGTAGCGCGCCACGTCCGGGATGTCGCCGACGATCACGTCGGGCCCCGAGGAGGGCAGGCCCTCGCCACCGCCCGCGGGCAGCGCGATGGCATTCATCTGGCCGACTCCGAGCGCGAGCCCGGTGGCGGCGAACGTTGCGACGAGGACACGGGTCTTCATGATGCGTGGGTTCCTTGCGGGGTCCAGTGCGTGCCGGCAGGTCCGGCGTGGGGTCCATCCGGCGACGCCCGGAAGCACGCGGCCAAGGGCCGCCGTGGCAGGCGTCGCAGTGATCTATAGGCCGGAACCCGGGAGGGGGTTCTGGCCATCCAGAATCTAGCACCGTTTTTTCCGGTCGGAAGCGGGTGGCGGGGGCTCCGGGCGATTCGATCGTGCGCGGGCCCTGTAACGCAATGCCGGGGGCGGGCCTGGCATGCATGGCGCCCGGTCAACCCCACGATTCCGCGCCCGGGCCTCCAAGTGCAACGCCGCCCCGGCACAGGTCCGGGGCGGCGCGAAGGTTGCGGTCAGGGCCCTGCCCGTGGCAGGATCAGCGGCGGCGACGGTGGGCGCTGAGGCCCGCCACCCCGAGGAGCGCAATCGCGCCGGGGGCCGGGACGATCGAGAACTCGAACACGCCCTGGCTCACCGTGCTGTCCGACCGACGCATCGAGGCGCCCATGCGCCAGCTCAGCGACAGGTCGGTGACGTAGAACTGGCCGACCATCATGCCGAAGCCCGCAGCCGCCGCGGCCGCGCTCGACGCGCCCGTGTTGGCGCCGCCGACGCTGGCATACGCCAGCCGGTTCGCGCCGAGCACCGTGAGGTTGCGAGCCGGGCTCGAGGTCCCCGCGATGAAGAAGCCGCCCGTCGCGGGCACGCTGTTGAGGTACGGGTTCGTGAAGCCGGACGCATTCGACGCCGTGTTGAACGCGTTGACCGTGGTCGCCTCGCCGGTGTCCGTGTCGGTGTACGTCACGTTCCACGGCGGGTCGCCCTGCGTCGAGCCGTTGCCGGTGAACGCCTGGGTGGTCGTGTTGAATCCGCCGCCGACCGTGAGGAAGCTGTCGAGCGTGGTCCAGTTCTGGCTGCCCGAGGGTGCCCACACGCCCTGCGCGCCGGCGCCCTGGAGGAAGCCGCCCGCGGAGCTTGTCGAAATGAAGCCTGCGCTGGGCTGGCCCACGGTGCCGCCATAGACATTGAGCAGCACGTCGGTCGAGCTGTTCGTCGCGGCGAACACGTTGATCAGGTAGCCGCCCGAGACGGCCCGCACGTTCGCCGTCCAGCCGATGAAGTCCGCCTGGGCCGCTGCCGCGAGCCCGGATGCGGCAACAGCCGCACCGATACCAATCTTCATGATGTTCCTTTTCCCGCCCATGGCGGGGTACAGAGGGTGAGGGGCCTCAGGGTTCGTCCGCCACGGCGTGGGAACGGGAGGGGGAACTCCCGCCGGAACGATCCTGGAGCACCGTCACCTTGCCACCCGTTTCCACGGCGTCAAGGAAACCACGTGGAAAAGAGCGTGTTCAGCGTCGTCGACGGCCCGCGACCACCAGCGCCACCAGACCCAGCGCCAGCGGCCCGGGACCGGGCACCGGCACGGGGGAGCCGAACGTGAAGTCGTCCATCGCGAAGCTGGTCCCGCCGCCCGCGGTCCAGAAGAGCGAGCCGCCCGACGACGCGATGCGGAGCTCGTCGATGTCGGCCATGCCCTCGAGCCCGCCCACCCACGTCGCGGCGTCCGGCGTGCCCAGCGTGACGCTCGCCGCGCCCACCTGCACGCCGTCGCGCAGGCCCGTGAACGAGAGCGTGAGCCCCGCGTTCCAGGCGGCCGTGAACCACGCGCCCGCGAAGCTGAAGCGCTCGGTGCGGCTGATGCGGATCTCCGCACCCCATGCGTTGAAGAGCGCCTGGTCGCCGCTCGTCACGCCCGCGCTGTAGCCGTTCGCGAAGCCCCCGGTGCGGAAGACCCCCACGCTGTGCGCGGGCGCGCCCTCGGCCGACTGCGACTGCGTGCCGTACCACGTGAAGCCTACGTAGCCCGCGGTCACGGTGCCCACCGACGCGAAGACGCCGTCGCCCCACTCCGTGAGCGTGGTGGCCGGGATCTCGTCGAACCCGACGACGCCCGCGTGGGCGCATGCCGCAAGTGCCAGTGCGCCAACGACGGCGCCGCCTTCCCTGTTCATCTTCATGTGCGTGCCTTTCCTTCCCGCCCGGTGCCCCGGGGCCCGTCTCCGATGGTCCTGTTCCCATGGCCCGCGTGCGGGCTCAATGCCGTCGGCCGGCCCGGCACGCTGCGTGGATCCTGGATCGGCCCGATGGTGCCCGCGGGGTGAATGCGGGCGTCGTCCGAAGTCCACGCAGCGGCCGGGTCCGACCGCGGCCCCTTCTCCTCCCTTACCGGCGGCGGCGTGCCCCGCGCAGGCTTCCGCCAAGCGCGAGGACCGCCAGCACGCCCGGCGCAGGAACCTGCACCGTCATGCTTCCGCCGTCCTGTGAAATCGTTCCGTTGGCGCGGCGCACCGACGCCTGCATGTTCCAGAGCATGACGCTCGGGGCCGCGTCGGCGACGTAGAGGTGCGCCACCAGCATGCCGAAGCTGCCCGCGGCCGCCGCGGCGCTCGAGTTGGCCACGCGGCCGTTGAGGCCCGCGAGGCTGCGCGCCGGGCTCGAGGAGCCCGCGACGTACCAACCGGCCGTGAACGGCACGTTGTTCGCGTTGCCGTAGCCCGCCGAGTTGAAGGTGTCGATGCCGCCGACCGTCCAGAGCGGGTCACCCGCGGTGGCCGAGTTGCCCGTCCATGCGCCGGAGGTGGTGTTGAACCCACCGCCCACGGTCAGGAAGCTGTCGAGCGAGTTCCAGCTCTGGTTCGCGCTCGGGCGCCAGGCGAGCTGCTGGGCCTCGGTGGTCGACTGCGCGAAGCCTCCGCTCGCGGTGGTCGAGACCCACCCGATGAGCGAGGCGCCCGGGTAGCCGCCGTAAACGTTGAGGAGCGCGTCGCCTTCGTTGGCGACCAGGAAGACATCGATGAAGAAGCCGCCGCCGGAGGCGTTGCGGACGTTGGCGGTCCAGCCGAGGACGTCGGCGTGAGAGGCCGAGGCGACGGTGGCCGCGGCAGCGAGCGAAGCAAGGAGGTGCTTCATGGTGAGGGACTTTCCCCGCGGAAGGCGGGCGTGCGCGTGAGGGGTGCGCACGTGGGGTGAGGGTGGGGTGAGGGGCCCGGTCCGGCCGGTGCCGCGTCCCCGAAGGGCGCGCGGACACCGGCACGGCCGGTTGCGAATCAGTGACGCATCAGTCCAGGCTCAGGCGCGACGGCGGCGCGAGGCGAAGCCGGCGACGCCGAGGAGCGCGATGGCGCCGGGGGCGGGGATGCCGACCGTGATGCTGAACGACGCCTGGCTGAGCGTGTTGTCCGCACGGCGGAGCGTGGCGCCCATGTTGGTGAACTTCACCATCTCGGTCACCGTGTTCTGGGCGACGAAGAACTGTCCCACCAGCATGCCGAAGGTCGCGGTGCGCGCTGCCGCAGCGTCGTTGTACGCCAACACGTTTCGCGCAGCGCCGAGGCTGGCCAGGCTGCGGGCCGGGCTCGACGCGCCAGCGACATAGACGCCGCCGGTGGCGGGGATGCTGTTGAGGTAAGGATTCGTGAAGCCTGTGTCGTTTGATGGAGTGGCGAAGGCATCCGCGGTCGTGGTTTCGCCGGTGTCCGTATCGACGTAGGACACGTTCCACGGCGGGTCGCCGAGCGTTGCGCTGTTGGCGGTCCAGGCGCTCGTGGTGGTGACGAAGCTGCCGCCCAAGGTCAGGAAGCTGTCGAGGGTGGTCCAGTTCTGGCTGCCCGAGGGCTTCCAGACGCCCTGGGCGCCTGCGCCCTGCAGGAAGCCGCCGGCGGAGTTGGAGGTGATGCTGCCGGCCGAGGGCTGTCCCACGGTGCCGCCATAGACGTTGAGCAGCACGTCCGTCGAGCTGTTGGTGGCGGCGAAGACGTTGACGAGGTAGCCGCCGGAGACGTTGCGGACCGAGGAGGTCCAGCCGACGAAGTCGGCGCTGGCGGCGGAGGCGAGCGCGAGGCCCGCGACGGACGTGGCAATGAGAGTCTTCACTTGAAGGGTCCTTTTCCCGCCCAACGGCGGGTTCTCTGAGGGGGTGGGGCCCGGAACGACCGGGGCCCCGTCGAAACGATCACACGTGATGCCGGCACAGGCCGGCGAAGAGGTCAGGGAAGCGCGCGGCTCAGTCGCGACGGCGGCGGGCCGAAGCCACGCCGGCGACGCCGAGAAGCGCGAGGGCTCCGGGGGCGGGGACGGTCACGCTGAACGCGGCCTGGCTGAGCGTGCTGTCGGCGCGGCGGAGCGTGGCGCCCATGTTGGTGAACTTCACCATCTCGGACACCGTGTTCTGGGCCACGTAGAACTGCCCGACGAGCATGCCGAAGCTCGCGGCGGCCGCGGCGGCGTTCGAGCTGACGCTGCGGTTGGCGCCGAGGGCGGCCAGGCTGCGGGCCGGGCTCGACGTGCCGGCGATGAAGAATCCGCCGGTGGCCGGGATGTTGTTGAGGTAGGGGTTGGTGAAGCCCGAGGCGTTCGACGGCGTGTTGAACGCGTTGACCGAGGTCACCTCGCCGGTGTCGGTGTCCTCGTACGACACGTTCCACGGCGGGTCGCCGTTGGTGGAGCCGTTGCCCGTGAAGGAGTTCGTGGTCGTGTTGAGGCTGCCACCGACGGTGAGGAAGCTGTCGAGCGTGGTCCAGTTCTGGCTGCCCGAGGGAGCCCAGACGCCCAGGGCGCCCGCGCCCTGGAGGAAGCCGCCGGCGGAGTTGGTGGTGATGCTGCCGGCCGAGGGCTGTCCCGCGGTGCCGCCGTAGACGTTCAGGATGACGTCCGTCGAGTTGTTGGTGGCGGCGAAGACGTTGACGAGGTAGCCGCCGGAGACGGAGCGGATGGACGAGGTCCAGCCGACGAAGTCGGCGCTGGCGGCGGAGGCGAGCGCGAGGCCCGCGACGGACGAAACGAACAGGGAGGTACGCACGACAGGTCCTTTTCCCGCCCAAGGCGGGTCACAGAGGGTGAAGGTCCTGGTGGCTCACGATGAGGGCGTGGGGCCACCGGGAGTGCGGTTGATGGCATGCGCCATGGCACAACCGCGTCTCGGTCCTTTTCCCGCCCTGAGGCGGGGTATGAGGGTGTTGCTCGATCAGGGCGCGGTTCCGGAAGTCCGGAGGGCAGGGGGGCTGCCCACGCCGTGTCGAGTCAACGTGTTTGGAAGGGTGCCCCGCGTTTCGGCGCCGTCAAGGAACTGGGGCGCAAATTTCCAAAAGCAACAACCGCCGTCCCGGCGTGAGCCGGGACGGCGGTGAGAAGGATCCTCTTGCGGAGGAGGTGCGAGTGACTCAGGCGCGGCGGCGGCGCGAGGCGAAGCCGGCGACGCCGAGGAGCGCGAGGGCTCCGGGGGCGGGGACGGCGACGATCACGCTGAACGCGGCCTGGCTGAGCGTGCTGTCGACGCGGCGGAGCGTGGCGCCCATGTTGGTGAACTTCACCATCTCGGACACCGTGTTCTGGGCCACGTAGAACTGCCCGACGAGCATGCCG
>CAMDUT010000031.1 GCA_945877905.1 Phycisphaera mikurensis NBRC 102666
TGATCGCCAAGTGGGTCTGGGACCGGCTGAAGCCGCAGCTGCCCGAGCTTGCGCAGGTGGTCGTGCACGAGACGTGCACGAGTCGGTGCGAGTACGTGGGGTAGCGCGCGACGCGCGCCCGCGCGGCATCACTTCGCCGGCAGCGACCGCACGAACACGTTCTGGAACTCGATGGGGCTGCCGTGGCTCTGGAACGCGATCGGCCCGCGCGCCGGCACGCCCGGCAGCCGGGCCCCGTCGATCACGCGCGTGCCGTTCAGGTCCACCGTCAGGCGGTCGCCCACCATCCGGATCACGTAGCGGTTCCACTCGCCCGCCGGCCGGTCCGCGCACGCCTTGGGCGTGCACGCCGCGCGCACGTCCTCGGGCATCGACGGATCGACGCGGTAGCCCCACACCTCGCCCGAACCGCACGGCCACATCCAGATGTTCACCTGGCTCTTGGCGTTGCCGCGCAGGTAGATGCCGCTGTCGCGCTCCTCGACCTGCACCTGCCGCACGGCGCCGTCGGCGCCGCGGGCCTCGTTGCCGTCCGGGCCGATCACCGGGCGCATCATCAGCCCCTGGTGCTCCTTGGTCCAGCGCCAGTCGCAGACGAGCTCGAAGTCGCCGAGGTCCTTGGTCGACCACAGGTGGCTGCCCTTGCCGTCGTAGCGCAGCACGCCATCCGCGAACTTCCAGTGGCCCGCCTCGCCGGCCTCCTCGCGCCAGCCGGCGAGCGTGCGGCCGTCGAACATCGGCTCGAACCCGGTGCCGTCCATCGCGCGCTCCGCGGCCGGCACGGCGGCGTTGCCGCGGCGCGGCCGGATGGTGAGGTTGCGGAACCACACGGGGCTCCCCTCGCTCTCGAGGCAGATGTACCCCTCGCGCGGCGAGCACGCGCGTGCGCCCGACACCTCGACGCCGTTCACCTCGACCGTGAGGTTCCCGCCCTCGCCCGTCACCTTGTAGTGGTTCCACTCGCCCGCGCCCTTGGTGACGCGCGCGCTCGGAAGCGTGCGCTCCCAGCCGGCCGGGTGCGGCCGCAGCGGCGTCATCCTCGCGCCCCAGATGCTGAAGACGTCGCCGTGGCCCGTGTAGAGCAGGCGGCCTTCCTTGTCGCTGACGTCGGGCGTCAGCATGACCTGTACCTCGATCGAGCGCGGGAACATGTGCTGCTCGCGGCTCGGCAACGGGTCGCTCCACACGAAGAGGCCCGCGTTGCCCGAGGGGCTCTCGTGCTTCCAGTCGAACTCGAGCACGAAGTCCTCGTACGTCCGCGCGGTGCGCAGGAACCCGGTAGGCGTGCCGGTGCAGTACAGCATGCCGTCGCGCGCCTGGAACGTGTCCTCGAAGCAGTTGACGCGCACCCAGCCGTCGAGGTCCTTGCCGTTGAAGAGCGGCTGCGGCGCGACGCCCGACCACGGGTCGCCGGCGGTCCGGAGGCGTTCGCAGCCGACGAGCGGCGCGGCGAGCGGCGCAAGGAGGAATGCACCGATCGCGGCGGACCGCATGACGGGCACCCGCGTGAAGGCGGAGCGCACGACGGCGACCGTCGCATGGGCGGGGCGGGCATCGACGGGGCGCATGGTTCCTCGCATGCGGCGGATGCTAGTGAACGCCGCTGCGTAGGATCGCGCGCCATGCCGCACCGCATCGCAGCCCTCCATGACGCTCGCACGCTCGCGCGCCTCGCGGGCGCGCCGGCGCCGCATGCGTGCGACCTCGTCGCCGCGCCGCTCGACGCGCCGGGCGCGCCGCTGGGCGCGTTCGTCGGGGGCAACCCGCTCGACGGGCACTGGGCGGTCGACGCCGAGCTGCCGGGCGCGTGGGTGATGGCCTGGAGCGGAACGCTCGGCGGGTCCCCCTTCGAGGGAACGCCCGCCAACTGGATGCGCGGTCCCAAGGCGCTCGACGCGCTGTGCGACGCGCTCGCGCCGCAGCTGTCGCGCCACGGCAAGCGCCTGGTGCTGGTGCCGCACGCGCGCCACGTGCTGAGCGACGCGCGCAGCGCGCTCACCTGGTGGTGCGAGCGCGTGATCCCGGGCGAGGACCCCAACGTCGTGCGGCGGTCGCCCGCGGGCCCGCGCCCGTTCGGCCTCGCGCTCGACCCGGCGGCGCTGCTCGAGCCCTCCATGCTGGAGGACGTCGAGGACCACATGCACTCGCTGCTGGCCTCGTTCGGGCCACGGATCGACGTGCTCGTGCTGCGCGACGCGCGGGTCGACCCCGAGGACCCGGAGTCGCTGGTGCCGTGCGCGCTCGGCGAGGGCGTGCTCCCGCGCGACCGCGTGCGGGCGCTGGTGGCCGAGCACGTGCCCGAGGACACGCCGATCGCGGTGCCCGGCGCGGGGCTCGACCGCGCGCTGTCGTGGCTCGGGCGCGCGTGAACGCCGGCGGCGCGCGCCACGCGTGAACGCCCCCTGAACGCGCCGAATTCCGTGGAAGCGGCGAGCAGCCCGGGTATCATTCCCCGCACGCCGGAGGATCCGGCGCGCAAGGAGGCCACGGATGACTGCGGCGAGCGTGCTTGATGCTCGCGTCCTCGTTCTGAACAAGCTGTACAGCGCGGTCCGAGTCGTGGACGCGCGCCGGGCCTTCACCCTCCTCTGCAAGGGATCGGCCGAGGTCATCAGCGTCGAGTCGGGGAGCTACGTCAGCTACTCGCTCACGTCGTGGACCGATGCGGCCGAGTTCCAGCGCACGTTCGAGCACGAGGAGCACGACTGGGTCACGACCCCGAACCTCGTGATCGCGGTGCCCAAGATCATCCGGCTGCTGGGCTACGAGCGCCTGCCGCGCGAGCCCGTGAAGCTGAACCGGCGCAACATCTACGCGCGCGACCACAGCCAGTGCCAGTACTGCGGGAAGCACTTCAGCACGAAGGAGCTGACGCTCGACCACGTGAAGCCCCGCGTGCAGGGCGGCGAGAACAGCTGGACGAACCTGGTGTGCGCGTGCGTGCGCTGCAACGCGCGCAAGGGCGGGCGCACGCCGAGCCAGGCGCGCATGAAGCTCATCCGCGAGCCGGTGAAGCCGCGGCGCAACCCGGCGATCACGCTGAGGCTCGGGAGCCCCAAGTACCAGAGCTGGAAGGCGTTCCTCGACGAGGCGTACTGGACGGTCGAGCTGCAGGAGTGACGGGCGGTGCGTGGCCGGCTCCGGAAGGCGCCGCGCGTGGCCCCGGACTCATCCCATCAGCACCACGTTGATCATCACCATCGCGAAGTTGTTGATCGCGTGGGCGACGATCGCGGGGTTGATGCTCCCGGTCCACTCGCGCACGATGCAGAACGCCACGGCCAGCGCGCCCAACACGGGGATGAACGTCCAGCCCTGCGGGTGGATCGCGGCAAACACGACGCTGCTGACGAGCGTGGCGAGCACCGCACCGACGAAGGGCGCGCCGCGGCCGAGGAGGTCGCGCAGGCTTCGGTAGAACGCGCCGCGGAAGACCACTTCCTCGGTGATCGGGGCCATCACCGCCGCCACCAGGAGCGCAAGCAGCAGCTCGCCCGCCGCGGCGCCCGCGATGATCTCCTGGATCGGGTGGCTCGGCTGAGGCGCGCCCTCGCCCGCCATCGCCGAGAGCATGAACGCAAGCAGCAGTCCCACGCCGAGGAGCGGCAGCGCCATCGAGTAGGTCACGACGCCCCACAGCACGTCGGTGAAGCGCGCGCGGGTCCACCCGAGCTGCGCGCGCAGGTCGCGCCACGGGAGCCCGCGGCGCGTGCCCCACCAGAGCGCGCCGACGAAGGCCGCGGCCGACGTCGCGAGCGCGACCAGCAGCGAGCCCGCGACGGGGAAGTCCGCGCCCTCCGGCACCGCGCGGCGGATCACCAGGCTCGCTCCGAGCCCCAGGAGCCAGAAAAGCGCCATCCACACGCCGAACACCTCGGCATGCACCGCGCTCGACGCGCCGTCGACGGGCGCCACGCCGCGCGTCTTGCCCAAGATGGCCATCACCAGGAAGACGACGAGCGCGGCCAGCCCGCCGAGGCCGAGGATCGCCGCGGCGACCATGACCAGCACGAGCAGCACGAGCGCGCCCATGCCCGACGCCTCGAGCGACGCGAGCTCCGTGCGGTCGCCCTGCGCCATGGCGGCGAGCGTGCGCCCCGCGCTGCCGAGGTCGTCGGCCAGGCGCTCGGACCGCTCGGCGGTGATCGCGTCGGGGCCGGTGCGCTCCTCGGCGATGGCCGCGAGCGCCGCGCGCGCGTCGGCGATGGTGACCGCGGTCGCCTCGTCGGCCGTCACGTCGCCTGCCGAGATGGAAGCCTCGAGCAGGTCGACCGCCTCGAGCGCCGCGACGGGCTTGCCGATTCGCGCGAGGATGATCGCGCGCGCCACCGCGTCGCCCGGTTGGTCGTCCGAGAGCGGAGGCAGCTGCATCTCCAAGGCTGATAACTGGCCCGGTGCCGCCTGTGCGATCTCCGGCGCCGCAAGCCCGTTCGCGAGCTTCAGCATGATGGCGTGCACGGGGCTCACGTCCACGCGAACGGCGATCTTCTCGGAACCTTCGGGCTCCTCGTGGCGATCACCGACGCCGAGGATGTTGAGCACCATCACGAGGGCCGCGACGCCCCACCATGCGATCGTCCGCTTCGTGGATCGTTCCATGGCGCGGAGGCTACCGGGGGCGCGGCCCACCCCTTGAAGCGTCCGGCCGCTTCGCCTACTCTTCGCGATTCTCCGCCCATCCCGGGCGGCGACAGCAAGGACAAGAGCATGCCCCGCCAGACCACCCACACCAAGGCCGCCGACGTCAAGCCGCGCTGGCACGTCGTCAACGCCGAGGGAATGATCCTCGGCCGCCTCGCCACCGAGGTCGCCACCGTTCTCATGGGCAAGCACCGCCCGGACTACACGCCGAACGTCGGCAACGGCGACTGCGTGATCGTCATCAACGCCGACAAGGTGCGCGTCACCGGCAACAAGCTGGCCGCCAAGACCATCCGCCAGTGGAGCGGCTACCCGGGCGGCCTCAAGGTCCGCACGTACGAGTCGCTGATGGCCGCGAAGCCCGAGCTCGTCGTGGGCGAGGCCATCACCCGCATGCTGCCCCGCGGCCGCCTCGGCCGCCGCATCCGCCGCAACCTCCACGTGATCAAGGGCGCCACGCACGGCCACGCCGCGCAGCAGCCCGCCACGCTCGACTTCCCGAACGCCCGCCGCTGAGCGGTCCTGAACCAGGCACCACACGATGACCACCACCGAAACGACCGCCACCCCGAAGGCCATGAAGGGTCCCGACAGCAAGGGCTGGTTCTGGGGCACCGGCCGCCGCAAGACCGCGATCGCGCGCGTCCGCGTCCGCGCGGGCAACGGCGACATCAAGCTGAACGAGAAGCCGCTCGACGACTACCTGACCGAGGACCGTGACCGCAAGGCCGTCCTCGCGGTGCTCGAGAAGACCGGCATCAAGGGCAAGGTCGACGTGACCGCGGGCCTCGTGGGCGGCGGCTTCACGGGCCAGACCGGCGCCGTGGTGATGGGCCTCGCCCGTGCCGTCATGGCCTATGACTCGAGCCTCGAGCCGATCCTGCGCGAGCACGGGTTCCTGACCCGTGACGCCCGCAAGGTCGAGCGCAAGAAGTACGGCCAGGCCGGCGCCCGTCGCCGCTACCAGTTCTCGAAGCGCTGACGCGCTGCGAGACGGCCTCCGGAAACACCGACGACCCGCGCCGAACGGCGCGGGTCGTTGCGTCTCCGAAAATGATCCGGGATGTCTTTTCCCATTTTCCGCCGCGGCGGAAAATGGGAAAAGACATCCCGGATCATTTTCACGGCGCGTCCGGTGCCGCCCGCGCCGCCACGCGCGGCGCGGCCTGCTCGACGCGGCCCACCGGCGCCGCGGCCTCGACGGCCACGCGCGGGATCCTCGGGCTCAGCCGGCACAGCAATTCGTACGGGCGCAGGCCCGTGCGCTCGGCGATCGCCGGCAGATAGTTGCGCGCCGCGCGGTCGGTGCCGTACAGCTCGACCTCCGCGCCGAGCCCGCCGTTCGGCAGCCCCGCGAGCATGTGGTCGAGCCCCGTGAGGTCGACGCACACCTGGTCCATGTTCACCGCGCCGATCACCGGCGCCTCGGCCTCCCAGTCCCCCACGCGCACCTTCACCCAGCGCGACGGGCTGGCCTGGTCGTCGCCGGCACGCGCCGCGTGCGACGTCAGCGTCGGGTAGCCGTCGGCGTACCCGACCGGCACGAGCCCGATCACCGAATCGCGTCGCGCGGTCCACTGCCACCCGTACCCGACGCCGCCGCCGCGCGCGATGCGCCGCACGTGGATGATCGAGCTCGTCCATCGCAGCGCCGGGCGGAACCGGTCGCACCCCTCGAAGCGCTCGCCGTCCTCGGGGCCGTCGGCCGCGAGCCCCGTCCACGCGAGCCCCACGCGCACCATGCCCGCATGCATGCGCGGCCCGCGCAGCGCGGCGTACGAGCTCGCCGCGTGCAGCACGCACTCGGGCGGGATCAGCCCCCGGTGCGAGTCGACGAACACGTCGAACGCGCGGATCTGCGCCGCGCACCGCTCGGCGCTGGTCTTCGCGTGCGAGAAGTGCGTCATGACGCCCGCGAGCCGCAGGTGCCGCGACGCCGCGACGGCCTGCAGGATGCGCGCAGCCTCCTCGGGCACGCACCCGCCGCGGGCGAGCCCCGTGTCGAGCTCGAGGTGCACCGGCAGCCGCACGTCGTGCTCGTGCGCGAGCACGATGAGCTCGGCCGCGTGGTGCACGTCATGCACGACGAGGTGCAAACGGCCCGCGAGCAGCATCGAGTGCAGCGACCCGCCGCGCACCAGGCGCGTCACCGGCTGCAGCACGAGCACCGGCACCGACGTGCCCTCGAGCGCCTCGGCCTGCGCGGGGCTGTAGACCGTGAGCATCGACGCGCCCGCATGGACCAGCCGGCGCGCCATGCGCACCGCGCCCAGCCCGTAGGCATCGGCCTTCACGACGACGTTGATCTCGCACCCCGGGCCGACCAGCGACCGGACCACGTCCATGTTGTGGTCGATCGCGTCGAAATCGATGGAGATGAGGCTGTTGTCGGTCATGCGGGCGGCATCCGTGCCTTCCGCCTGTTACGATCGGCTTGCCCGGGAACCTACCATGAAACCCCCGTCAGCCGTGCCCCGCCGGGGCCGCGACGGGAAGGCCCGAGCCCACCACGAGAAACGACACCCACGGATGGTCAGCAGCGAGACGTTCGACACCAGCAAGACCTTCGCCGACCTCGGCCTGCCGCCCTCGGTGCTGCAGGGGGTCGACGCCGCCGGGTTCAAGCACCCCACCAAGATCCAGGCCGCGCTCATCCCGGTCGCCATGACCGGCAAGGACGTCCTCGGCCAGGCCAAGACCGGCACCGGCAAGACGGCCGCGTTCAGCCTGCCGGTGCTCGGCCTCCTGAAGCCCGGCGACCAGTTCGCCGCGCTGGTGCTGGTCCCCACCCGCGAGCTCGCCATCCAGGTCTGCCGCGAGGTGAAGGAGCTCGGCGGCCACACCGGCCTCGAGGCCATCCCCGTCTACGGCGGCAAGCCGATCCGGACGCAGGCGAAGGCCCTCGAGGGGAACCCCGCGATCATCGTCGGCACCCCCGGCCGCGTCATGGACATGCACGCCCGGGGCATGCTGCCCTATGACCGCGTCAAGCTCGCGATCCTCGACGAGGTCGACCGGATGCTCGACATCGGCTTCCGCGACGACATCCGCCGCATCCTGGGCGCGATGAAGCAGCACCCGCAGACGATCTTCGTCAGCGCGACCATCAGCCCGGACATCGAGAAGCTCGCGCGCAGCTACATGCGCAACCCGGAGAAGATCGTCACCACCGAGAAGAGCCTCACGGTGGCCGCGGTCGACCAGAGCTGGCTGAGCGTGGAGCCGTGGGACAAGAAGCGCCTCCTGCAGCACCTGCTGCAGCACGAGGAGGCGGCCCTCACCGTGGTCTTCTGCCGCATGAAGAAGACCGTCGACCAGGTGGCCGACTACCTCTCCAAGCACGGGATCGACGCGCACGCGATGCACGGCGACATGTTCCAGACCAAGCGCGACAAGGTCATGGACAAGCTGCGCGGCGGCTCGCTGAAGGTGCTGGTCGCGAGCGACCTCGCCTCGCGCGGCCTCGACGTCGACGACATCAGCCACGTCATCAACTACGACGTGCCCGAGGACCCCGAGGTCTACATCCACCGCATCGGCCGCACCGCGCGCGCCGGCCGCGGCGGCGTCGCGTGGACCTTCGTGCAGCCCGACCAGGGCGACCTCCTGTCGGCGGTCGAGATGCTCGCCAACATCGAGATCCCGCAGAAGGTGTATCCCGACTTCGTGCCGGGACCGATCCCGTCGGACGTCGCGAGCTACCGCGAGGCCGAGAAGCGCCGCCGCGAGGAACTCGCGTCGAAGCGCAGCCGGCTCAGCGCGAGCGCATCGCCGCCGTCGGCCGCCAAGGCCGCCGACCCGAACGCGTTCCCCGGCGGCATCGTGCCGTCGGCGCACCCGATGAAGCGGCTCGGCGGCGTCGTGCGCACCCGGCGCGGCTGACGCATGGGCGGCGCACCCGACGTGAACCACGCGTTGCGCGTCGCACCCGAGGTCGAGGCCGCGCTTTGCGACGGACGCGCCGTGGTCGCCCTCGAGACCGCGGTGCTCACGCACGGGCTGCCGCGCACGCCGATGGCCGCGCCCGCGGGAATCGAGGGCTGGGAGGCGTCGCTGCCGGCGAACCTCGCGCTCAGCGTGCTGCTCGAATCGACCGTGCGCGCGGCCGGCGCCGTCCCGGCGACGGTCGGCATGCTCGACGGACGCCTGCACGTGGGGCTCACGCGCGACGAGCTCGGGCGGCTCGGCCACGACACCGCCGCGCGCAAGCTCAGCACCCGCGACCTCGGTGCGGCGGCGGCGCAGCGCGCCAGCGGCGGCACCACGGTCGCCGCGACGCTCGCCGCGTGCGGCGCGGCGGGGATCCGCGTCTTCGCCACGGGCGGCATCGGCGGCGTGCACCGGGGCTGGACCGACCGTCCCGACGTGAGCGCCGACCTCGCGATGCTCGCACGCACGCCCGTGGCCGTGATCAGCGCCGGCGCGAAGAGCATCCTCGACCTGCCCGCGACCGTCGAGGCACTCGACGCGCTGGGAATCCCGGTGGTCGGGCTCGGCACCGCGCACTTCCCGCGATTCCTGTCGCCCGGCGACGAATCGCTCGGCGTCTCGGCCCGGGCCGCGGACGCGGCGGAGGTCGCGCGCATCTGCCAGGCGCACTGGGCGTTCGCGCCCTCGGTGGGCGTGCTGGTGGCGAACCCGCCGCCCGCCGGCGCGGCGATCCCGGCCGCCGAGATCGAGTCCGTCATCGAGGCCGCCATGGCCGAGGCCGTCCTCACGGGGGTGCGGGGAGCCGCGATCACGCCGTTCCTCCTCGAACGGGTCCAGCGCGCCACGGGCGGCCGCACGGTGGCCACCAACGTCGCGGTGCTGGCCGCGAACGCCCGCGCCGGCGCGGAAGTCGCGAACATGCGCCGGGCATCATTTTCCGAATTTCCGCCGAAACCCGGAAAATGATGCCCGGCGCGATTTCCGCGCTACACTCCCCCTGTCGCTGCGCGCGACACCCACACCCACGGCCGGAACGGTGGATCCCGAAGGTGCGCAATCGCACCTCCCGGTCCGGTCAAGGAACATCCCGATGACGGTCGTCAGCGGCATCCTCGAGGCCATGAAAGGCTCTCCCGAGGGGCGAATCAGGCAGTTCTCCGACGGACTCGTGACCGACGAGGGCGATCCCTTCGTCCTCCCGGAGTTCATGCAGCAGCACGGCGTGGCACCCGGCACGCAGCTCACCGTCGAGGTCGAGGAGCGGCAGTCCCGCCGCAGCCGCCAGCGGCGCATGGTGGCCAGCCGCCTGGTCGCCGTCGAGGGCATGGCGCCCGAGGAGTACCGCAAGCGCAAGCCCTTCGCCGAGCTCACCGCGCTCGACCCGCAGCCGCGCATCTCGCTCGAGCACCGGGGCTGCCCGCCCGCGTGCCGCCTGATCGACATGTTCTGCCCGATCGGCTTCGGAACGCGCGGGCTCATCGTCGCGCCGCCGAAGGCCGGCAAGACCATCCTCCTGCAGAACATCGCCTTCGGCATCAAGCACAACCACCCCGGAATCGAGCTGATCGCGCTCCTCATCGACGAGCGCCCCGAGGAGGTCACCGACTTCAAGCGCAACGTTCCCGCGCACGTCCTCGCCTCGAGCAACGACCAGGACCTCGAGCGCCACCTCGCGCTCGGCCAGTTCGCGATCGAGCGCGCCAAGCGCATGGTCGAGGCCGGCAAGGACGTGGTCGTGCTGCTCGACAGCCTCACCCGCCTCGGCCGCGCCTTCAACAACTCGCGCCGGTACGGAAGCTCCGGCCGCACCATGTCGGGCGGCGTCGACAGCCGCGCGCTCGAGGTGCCGAAGCAGCTCTTCGGGGCCGCGCGCAAGTGCGAGGAGGGCGGCAGCCTCACCATCATCGCCACGTGCCTCGTGGACACCGGAAGCCGCGCCGACCAGGTGATCTTCGAGGAGTTCAAGGGCACGGGCAACATGGAGCTCATCCTCGACCGCACCATCGCCGAGCGCCGCGTCTTCCCCGCGATCAACCTCGCGCAGAGCGGCACGCGCAAGGAGCACCTCCTGATGCCCGAGCGCGAACTGAAGACCATCACGGCCCTGAGGCGCCGACTCATGAACGCGCCGCCCCACGTGCAGATGGAGCAGCTGCTGGCCGCGCTCAAGCGCTTCCCCGCGAACGAGGACATGCTCAAGGGCTGACGCGGCCCGCGCCGGGCCTCGCCGGGGCGCCCGGCCCCTGCCCCCGTGCCCCGCCCCCCCCTTCGTGCTAGCCTTTGCCCCGCCATGGCCGACGGAGCCGCTTATCCCAACTCGATCCGCGCGGGCGCGTTCCTGCTGACGGCGGCCCTCACCGGGCTCGTCATCATCCTCGTGCTCTCCAAGAGCTCGGTCTTCACGAGCACCTCCGAGTACGACGTCCGCTTCGGCATGGAGGACGGCGTCGCCGGCCTCGAGGTCGGGTCCGAGGTCCGCGTCGCGGGCCTCAAGGTGGGCCGCGTGGTGGCCATCGACCCGCGCTTCGACGAGGGCCGCATCGACGTGCGCATCCGCATGCGCTCGGACATCCTGGTGAAGACCGACGCCGAGGTGCTGCGCTCGCAGCCCTTGCTCGGGAACTACAGCTGGCTCAACTTCTCCGACCTCGGCTCCGAGACCGCGCCGCGCCTCGAGCCCGGCAAGTGGATCGACGCACGCAAGAGCGGCGGCCTGCTGGCGACCATCGTCGGCCCCGCGAACGCGGGAAGCGCCGACAAGATGTTCACGAACCTCGTCGAGTTCACCGACTCGCTCGCCGACTTCGCGCGCGTGCAGTATCCGCAGCGCGTCGTCCCGCTGCTCTCGGAGGCGCAGACCGTGGTCACCAACCTCGGCCGCGACTACGAGACCTGGCGCACGAAGATCACCGCGGGCCTCGGCGACGCCGCGAGCGCGCTCCGCAAGCTGGACGCCACCATGGACGACGCGTCCGCGGGCGTGAAGGACGCGCGCGCCACGCTGGCGCACGTGCGCGAGAAGAACCTGCCGCAGATCGACGCCATCCTCGAGGACGGCGTCAAGGGCGCCGACCGCCTGGCCGGCGCGATGGAGCGGCTCGACAACGAGCTCACCGCGCGCGTGCCCGACGTGCGCGCGCTGCTCTGGGACCTGCGCCAGGCCGGCGCGCAGATCAAGCTCGCGACCATGGAGGTGCGCCGCAGCCCGTGGAAGCTGCTGTACCAGCCCAGCGGCGACGAGCTCGCGCGCGAGAACCTCTACGAGAGCGCCCGCGCGTTCGCGATCGCCAGCTCCGACCTCCGCGTCGCGGGCGAGACCCTCGACGCCGTGCTCGCGCAGGCGCCCGAGCGCTTCGCGAACGACCCCGCCTTCCGCGACGCCATCCGGGGCAGCGTGATCGACTCGGTCGAGCGGTGGGAGAAGGCGCAGCAGCGCCTCTTCGACGTGCTCGGCGCCGACTTCGGCCCGGCCGCGGCCCCATCCGGGCCAGCGGGACCGACGAACGCCGCGCCGATCGCCATGCCCGCGGGCGCCGCCGCACCCGCACCCGCACCCGCCGCGGCACCGGCTGCGAAGTGACCCCCGCGTGAGCGACGGGCGCAACAACGTCACGGCCGGCCTCTGGGTGGCCGCGGCCGTCGGCGCGCTGAGCGCGTCGATCTGGGCGTGGACCGCATGGCAGGACCGTGACTTCGTGCCGTACGTCGTGCGGTTCACGTCGGAGGACGGCGTCTACGGACTGAAAGCCGGAAGCCGCGTCCTCGTCGGGGGCATCCCCAGCGGCGAGGTGCTTCGGATCGACCCCTCGTTCGAGGGCGGCAAGGTGCGCGCGTACGACGTCCACGTCACCGTGCGGCGCGCCGTGCCGCTTCGGCGGGGCGCCGTCGTCGGGCGCACCACCGGCAGCGTGAGCGGCGACGAGGCGATCGAGGTCCGCTTCGTCGGGCGCCCGCGCGGCGCGCTGGCGGGGGCCCCGAACCAGGCCACGCCCGCCGACACCGTGCTGCCGCCCGGGTCCATGATCCAGGCCTCGCCGCCGGAACCATGGCGCGCGACCCTCGGCGCCACCAGCGCCCCGAACCTCAACCGGCTCCTCGCGGCCTGGCGCCCCGACGCGCCCGCGAAGCCCCTGACCGTCGAGCTCGGCGACGCGCTCGACGACGCCCGTACGCGCTTCAACGCCGTGCGCGACCCCGTGCAGGCCCTGTCCGAACGCGTGCGCGAGGACTGGCCGAAGTGGAGCGAGGAGCTCGCGCGCTCACGGGAGCTCGCGGACTCGGCGCTCGCCAAGCTCGGCATCGGGCAGGACGCGGCACCGAACTCGGTCACCCCCTCGCTGCGCGCGATGAAGGACGACTTCGCCGCGCTCGACGCGATCGAGTTCTCGAAGTCCTCGGACGCCATGAAGCGGTTCGAGGACGCGGTGGCCGCCGTGCGCCACATGCGCCTCGCCGGAAGCGAGCTCTCCGACCTCCTCTCGGGCGCGGGCAACGCGCTCGGCCGGCTGAAGGGCGACTTCTCGATCGCGGGCCAGGAACTCTCCGCCACCGGCCGCGAGGCGCTCACCGCGCCCTGGAGGCTGCTCGCGCGACCCGACGCGGCCGAGGTCGCCGAGCAGGACGAGCTCGACCTCGCCGGCGCCTACGCCGAGTGCGCGGTCGAGTGGCGGCAGGCGATGAAGGCCGTCGAGGACGCGCTCAGGCGCGACCGTGCGGTGCTCGCCCGCGCCCCGGGGCTCGCGGACCTGCTCCGCGCGCGCGTCGACGCGGCCACCGCCCGCTTCGAGGCCGCGTCCGCCGCGATGGCCCGCCGCGTGATGGGCGCCGGCCGCGACGCGCGCGCGACCGGCGCGAACCCGTCGCCATGACCGGAGCCCGCATCCTGCCCGTCGACCCGGGCGATCCCCGGCTCGACCCCTACCGCGCCGTCCGCGACGCCGACCTGCGCGGCCGCGACGGCCTGTGCTGCGTCGAGACCGCGCGCGTGGTTCGACGGTTCCTCGCCGCGTGCGCCCGTGCGCGCGCCGCCGGCCCGGCGGCATGGGACGCGCTGGCGTGCGTGCCGCGCAGCGTCCTCTGCGACCGCCGGACGCTGCCCCAGCTCGCACACGTGATCGACGCGCTGTGCGGGTCCGCCGCTCCCGGCGCGCCCGCCCCGCTCGACGTCCTCGTCGCCGAGGACGCCGACGCCGTCACCGCCATCTCGGGCTACGCGCTCCACTCCGGCGCCCTCGCGATCGGCGAACGGCGGCCCGAGCCGGGCCCGGGGGCGCTCACCCCCCTCGGCGGCACGCTGGCCGCGTGCGACGGCATCGTCCACACCGACAACGTGGGCGCCATCTTCCGCAACGCGGCGAGCTTCGGGATCGCGGGCGTCCTGCTCTCGCCGGGCTCGAGCGACCCGCTCCTGCGCAAGACCGTGCGCGTGGCCATGGGCCGCGTGTTCGACGTGCCGTGGGCGCGCGCGAGCGAATGGCCCGGCGCGCTGTGGGACCTGCAGCGCTCGGGCTGGCGCATCGTGGCGGCCGAGGACGCGCCCGGGGCGCGGACGGTCGCCGAGGTCCCACCGCGCGACCGCACGGTCATCGTGTTCGGCGCCGAGGCCGCGGGCGTGCGCGCCGAGATCCTCGAGCGCGCGGACGCGGTGGCGCGCATCCCGATGTCCACGCGCGGCGGCGCGCTCGCGGACGACCCGCCGAGCCTCAACGTCGCCGTCGCGAGCGCGATCATGATGGACCGGCTCGCGCGGCGGTGAGGCCGCGCGCACGGCTCACTCCCGGCGCGGATCGTTCGTGACGGCGCCCTGCGCCGCGCGAGCGGTGAGGCCCGCGCCGCGGATCGAGGGAAGGATGGCGGGCACCGAGTCCTCGGCGGGCTCGGCCTTGGTCTCGCGGCAGCGCTCGATGTCCGCGCCGAGCGATGCGAGCACGCGCTCCATCGACGAGTAGCCGCGGTCGAGGTGGTAGACGCGGCTGATGACCGTCTCGCCCTCGGCGGCGAGGCCGGCGAGCACCAGGCACGCGCTCGCGCGGAGGTCGCTCGCCATCACCTGCGCCCCGTGCAGCTGGCGAACGCCGCTGATCACGGCCGTGGATCCCTGCCGGTAGACCTGCGCGCCCATGCGCGAGAGCTCGGCCACGTGCAGGAAGCGCTCGGTGTAGATCTTCTCGGTGACGATCGAGTTGCCCTCGGCGATCGAGAGCAGCGCCATGAACTGGGCCTGCAGGTCGGTCGGGAAGCCGGGGTGCGGCTGCGTGGTGATGATCGTCGGGCGCAGCACGCGGTTCGACGAGACGCGCACGCTGCAGCGGCTGTCCTCGTCGTTGGCGTTCAGCTTCGCGACGTGCACGCCCACCTCCTCGAGGTGGTTGATCGCGGCCAGAAGGCTGTCGTACGGGAAGTCGTCGAGGATCACGTCGCCGTTGGTCATCGCCGCGGCGATGGCGTAGGTGCCCGCCACGATGCGGTCGGGCATCACGCGGTGCTCGCAGCCGCCGAGCGCGTCGACGCCGTCGATCACGATGCGGGGCGATCCCGCGCCGCGGATGCGCGCGCCCATGCGGTTCAGCATGTTCGCGAGGTCGACGATCTCGGGCTCGCACGCGGCGCTCTCGATGACCGTGCGGCCCTCGGCGAGGGTCGCGGCGCTCATGACGTTCGCGGTGCCGAGCACGGTCGGGCCGTTGGCGCCGCCCAGGAACACGGTGGCGCCGCGCAGCCGGTCGCACGACGCGACGATGTCGCCGCCGTCGAGCTCGATCTTGGCGCCGAGCTTCGCGAGGCCCTTCAGGTGCAGGTCGATGGGGCGGGTGCCGAACGCGCAGCCCCCGGGCATGCTCACCACCGCGCGCTTGCGGCGCGCGAGCATCGGCCCGAGCACGCAGATCGACGCGCGCATCGTCTTCACGATGTCGTACGGCGCGTGCGTCGACGACTCGTCGGAGGTGTGCAGCGTGATGGTGTCGTCGTCGCCGAAGTGGACGTGCACGCCGAGGCGCTCGAGGAGCGACCCCAGGTTGCGGATGTCCGCCAGCGGCCCGACGTTCGTCAGGCGCATGCGCCCGGTCGTCAGGAGTGACGCGGCCATGAGCGGCAGGGCCGCGTTCTTGGCGCCTTCGACGGTGACGCGGCCACTGAGTCGGCGGCCGCCTTGAATGCGGAAGTAGTCCATGGGTAACCCCTTGACGCCGGTCGGTGCAGGCCAATCCGTGGCACTGCGGTCCAAGACCAATCGGCGTTCCGCGCGGCGATCCCTGAATGGTCGACGCGCCAATAAGATATCCGGCTTATGAGCACCGCGATCGATCCTGCCTCCCACGCCGCCGCCCGCCCCGCCGGTGAACCCGCCCTGCCCGAGGCCGTGATGCACGCGGTGCTGCCGACCGCCCCCGTGACCGGCCGGGTGGCCGAGTCGACCCTCTGCACCAAGGGCAAGTCGGCGTCGTACGTCCGGCACGTGAGCGTCGACGTGTCGGGCACCCCGCTCGAGGGCAAGTGGCTGGCAGGACAGTCCTTCGGCGTCGTCCCGCCCGGTACGGACGCCAACGGCAAGCCCCACAAGGTGCGCCTCTACTCGATCGCCAGCCCGTCGTACGGCGAGGACGGCCATGGCAAGGTGCTGGCCACCACCTGCAAGCGGCTGCTTGCCGAGCGGGAGCCGCAATCCGAGAAGGACGACCCGTCCGACCACCGACTCTTCGCGGGCGTCTGCTCGAACCACGTCTGCGACCTGAGGGCGGGCGACCCGATCGCCGTCGCCGGCCCCAACGGCAAGCGCTTCCTGCTTCCCTCGGACCGCGACGCGCACGACTATCTCTTCCTCGCCACCGGCACGGGCGTCGCGCCGTTCCGAGGCTTCGTGCACGAACTCTTCGTGGGCCCGCCTGAGGGCACCCCGGCACGCGCCGCCTGGAAGCCGACGCGTTCCAAGGTGCACCTGGTGATGGGCACGCCCTACACCAGCGACCTGCTGTACGACGGGTTCTTCCGCCAGGTGGCAAAGGACCACCCGGACTTCGGCTACCACCCGGTCATCAGCCGCGAGCTGCGCCCCGACGGCGGCAAGGGCGAGTACGTGCATCACTACGTCGACCGCACCCTGCCCCAGTTCGAGGGCCTCCTGCGCAGCGACCGGACCCTGATCTACGTCTGCGGCCTGGCCGGGATGCAGGTGGGGATCTTCCAGACGCTCGCGCAGCGCGGGCTGCACGCGGGCTACCTGGACATCCACGCGGAACTGGCGGGCACCGACCCGAAGTCCTGGACCACCGAGCAGATCAAGCGCCGGGTGCACGGCACGCGACGCTGCATGCTCGAGGTGTATTGACCGCGGATTCCCGGACGGGCCGGCGGAAACCGCGCCGGATTCCCGCAACCCGGCCCACCCCGGGCGCTACGATTTCCGAGCGATGAGCGACTCCCACGGCCAGTGGAGAGACGGCGACGAGTGGGCCGAGGAGGCCCGGCGCCACTTCGAGGCCGGGCGCCTCAAGGAGGCCGAGACCGCGCTTCGCCAGGCCCTGAGCCGGAGCCCCGACCGTCCCGAGTGGCACTTCCACCTCGGACGCCTGCTCGAGCAGGCCGATCGCCCCGACGAGGCTCGCGAGTCGTACCTCAGGTGCCACGAGCTCGACCCGGACGCCCCCGAGCCGCTCTTGGCCGCGGCGGGCGTGGGAGACGCCGAGGAGAACCCCGAGGACGCTCGCCAGGCGCTGGCGCTGGTGGAGCGCGCGGTGTCGCTCGACCGCTCGCGCGACGAGGCGCACGCGCGCCGCATCGTGCTGCTCGACGTGCTGGGCCGCCACGACGACGCGCGCACCGCGTTCTACGAGGCGCAGGAGTTCGTCGAGCGCCCCACGTTCTCGCTGATCGCGATGGCCGACCGGCTCGAGGAGGCGGGCGACCTCCCGCGGGCGGCATGGTGCTACCGCGAGGCGCTGCGCCACGACGCGGAGTTCTCCGAGGTGCGCCGCCTGTACGCGCGATGCCTGGCGCGCCAAGGCGAGCACCCGAAGGCGTTGCAGCACTACATGCACGTCCTGCGCGAGATGCCGGGCGACACCGACACCCTGCTCGACTGCGCCGAGCTGCTCTGGCAGCTCAAGCGCGAGGGCGAGGCCATCGAGAAGCTGCACCGCGTGGTCGAGCTCGAGCCCGCGAACGTCCGCGCCCACCACATGCTCGGCGCGCTCGAGATGCGTGCGTCACGGTGGGACCGCGCGGTGCTGGAGTTCGAGCTGGTGCTGAAGCTCGAGCCCGACCGCGCGATGGTGCGCCTGGACCTCGCCGAGGCCCAGCTGCGCCGGGGCCGCGCCGAGGAGGGCCGCGCCTCGCTCCGCGCGTTCATGGAGGCCTCGGGGCCGTGGCATGCCTGGCGCGAGGGCGACGAGTCGCGCCCCGCGAGCGAGGAGCGCACCGCCGAGCACTGCGCGCGCGCGGGCGGCCTGCTGATGGCGGCCGGGATGTGGGACGACGCCGCGCGCGTGGTCTCGCACCTCGCCCGTGCATGCCCGGACCGCGCGGACGCCTGGCGCGCGCTGGCGCGCGCCTGCTTCGAGTCGGGCGACCTCGCGGGCGGCAGCCATGCGGCGGAGCGCGTCCTGGCCATCGAGCCGCGGTGCGTGATCAGCCACCACAACCTGGCGCTCGCCGCCCTCCGGCAGGGCGACCTCGACCTCGCGTGGCGACGCGCTCGCCTGGGCCTGCGCATTGCGCGCACGGACGAGGGACTGCGCCGCATCCGCTCGCGCGTGGCGTTCGCGCGGCTGCGGAAGTGGCTGCGGCTCTGATGCGATCGACGAAGCGGGCGATGCGCCGGGCGTGACGGGCGCGGGGGCGGGCCCCCGACCGGTTCAGGCCAGGAGGCTCGCGTACGGGATCAGCGCCATGAAGCGCGCGCGCTTGATGGCCTGCGCGACGCGGGCCTGGTCGCGGGCCGAGAGGCCGGCGCGCTTGCGCGAGACGATCTTGCCGTTCGGGGTGAGCACGCGGCGAAGGTCGTCGACGTTCTTGTAGTCGATGACGATCTTCTGGCGGGCGGGCTTCTCGGAGACGGGGGCTTCGGTGGTCTGCATGGCGTGTGGTCCGACGTTGGTGGCTGCTTGCTGCGTGCGGCACGCGCCGACGCCTCGCCCTGGCTGCTCGGATGGGGAGCCCCCGGACGAGCCGGGAGCGGCGAGACGTAGGATTGTAACGAAGCCGCGCATGCACCCCGGGCTGATAAATGCCGTTTGAGGAACGTCCCATCGTGGTTACACTTCGGGCGTGTCCGAGCATTCGCACGCCGAGCGCATGCCACGACGGGTCGAACTCAGCGCCGAGGAGCTTGAACTGCTCCTGGGGCCCGGGAGGTTCGCGCCGACCGAGGATCCGCCGGAAGTCCTGCATCGTGACCCCGTGACTGCTCCGGTCGAGGCAGCGATCACGCTCGGCACCCGCGTCGACCGTGACGTGGCGCCGGGCCGGGCCGCTGCGCAACCGCCCTCTCCTGCCGCCGACGCCACGCAACCGCCCGACGGATCGCCCCGCCCCATCGGCGACGCCGACCTCGTGCAGGCGATCCTGGGCGACGGCCCGAACTTCGAGCAGCTCGCCCTCCGTGCCATCCGCGAGCGCACGGGCGAGGACCTCGCCCGCATCGTGGACGGCTCGACCGCCGATGCGATGATCGCCACCGGCACCGCGACTTCCATCGGGGGCGACCGCGCGTTCGTCGCACCGATGGCCGCCGACGTCCGTTCCGCGTGGGCCGCGTGGCTGCGAGGCTGGCTCGAGCTTCACGCGCGCGGCCGCGAGCCAGGCACCCGTCCCGGATGGGACGCGGCAACCGGCTTCCCCGCGTGGCACCGCGTGCGCGTCCAGGCCGCCCATCGCCTGGCGGGGTGCCGTGCCCGACGCGCGACGCTCTTCCTGTCGGTGGTGCGCGTCGAGGACGTCGAGCTCTGGAACCGCCGCTCGCAGGTGATCATGGACGACGCGGTCCGGGGCCGCGCGGCCGCCGCCATGGACGCGGCCGTCGTGCCCGGCGACGAGGTCTCGTCGCTCGACGTGGATGCGTTCGTCATCGTGTCCGAACGCGCGGCCGCGGCCTCCGAGATCGCCGCCGCGCTTCGCGCCGAGCTCGACCTCCTGCCCGGCGACGGACCCCGCTCGCTCGCGGTGCGCACGGGCACCGCCGAGGGCCCGTGGGACGCCGTGGACCCCGAGGCGCTCGTGCGCCTGGCCGGCGAGCGCGCCGCGCGTCCGGCGAACTGAACCCGTGATCGTCGTCCTGTCCGACCTCCACCTTGGGCTGGCCCGCGCGCCGTCGCCGGCGTCGCTGATGCCCGTGCTCGAGGGCGCCAGCGAGCTCATCCTGAACGGGGACGCCGCCGAGACGGCGAGCCCGCGCGTCGGCGCGCGGGCGGCCGAGGAATTGGCGCGCCTGGAGGACGCCGTGCGGTCGCGCGGCGTCGCCTGGACGCGCATCGAGGGCAACCACGACCCGGGCACCGGTGCGCTGCACGCGTGGCGCGCCGACGGCGCGGTGCTCGTGACGCACGGTCACGCGTTCCACCCGACCATCGCGCCGTTCGGCCGGCACGCGCTGGCGGCCGCACGCGCGTTCGCCGAGGCGCACGCCGCCGCGGCCGCGGCCGGCACGCCCGAGCCGCTGCGATCGCTCGAGGCCGCGCGCGCCGCGTCGCAC
>CAMDUT010000032.1 GCA_945877905.1 Phycisphaera mikurensis NBRC 102666
GACGACGCGGTCTTCCGGATGCACGTGGTCGACGGCATGACCTATGGCGAGGTCGCGCGCGCCACCGGGCGCACCGAGGCCGAGTGCCTGAACGCGGCGCGCCGGGTCGCGAACGCGCTTCGTGCGGCCGTGCGCGACCTGCTGCGCGAGGAGGGAGTGCCCGCGGGCGGGCTCGAGGCGGCGGTGGGCGAGGTGCTTGCGATCATGGAGCGCGGGGAAGCGTGAGCGCTCCGTGAGCGCGGTGCGAGGCTTTCCGTGGATCACGCCTCGTCCGGGCGCGGCGCTCGTGGATCGATCCCGTCGAATGGACGACGCAGGCGAAGGATCGGCTTGGAGAGCGGTGCCCCACGCGCTGACACACGCGCAGATGGCTCAGGCGCTGCGATTGGGGAAGGTGGGCGTGGCGGAAGCCGGCGAAGAGCCGGCGCGGGGCGGACCTGGCGGGCGCGCCGGGGCGTCGATCACCGCGGCGATGCTGGTGGTGACGGTGCTTGGGGCCGCCGTGGCGTCCGAGAAGCGCGCCGGACAGCATGAATCTCCTAGAATCGACGCGGCGGAATCGGCGCGCGGCGGATCGATCCCGCGTCGTGGGGCCGAGCCCCGAAACCCGTCCAACCAGGAGCCGTCGAAGATGTTGAGCAAGATCACCGGAGTGACCGCCGCCGCCGCGGTCGGAGTGTCCGCCTCGATCGCGGGGGCGCAGGACGCGAGTCGCGTGCTCTCGTCGCCCGCGATCGGAGCCGGAGTGGTGATCCCGCATGCAAGCGCGCAGAACGCACCGATCGCGGCGGGTCACATGACGATCGAGTTCTGGCTTCGGCACGAAAGCGGCGTCGGCCGGGTGGTGAACAAGCGTGACTGCGGCTATGAGGGCTACACCATCCTCACCCGGCCAGTCGAAGGGGGAACGCAGATCGAGGTCGGCTTCGGCACGGGCGAGGTGGCGTTCCTGTGGGTTGCCGGCGTCGTGCCGACGGGCCAGTGGCGTCACGTGGCGGTGGTGTGGAGTTCTTCGGCGGGCACGGTCCGCTTGGTCGTCGACGGCTCCACGATGAATTCGACCACCATCGCGCCCGGGCAGGTGCCCGGAACGTCCGAGCACCCGCTTCGATTCGCGGAGCAGTGCGGCGGCGGCTTCGTCGGCGCCATGGACAACGTCCGCATCTGGTCCGTCGCTCGGACGGACGCCGAGATCCGTCGCCACCGCTTCGTCGAGTTCGGTGCGGACATGGCTGCGTTGGTTCCCGGATTGGTCGGTTGCTGGGACTTCCAGGATCCCGCCTTGGTCGTCGATCGGCGAGGCCTCAACGCGGCGGGGACGTTCTATGGCGGAGCCTTGAGCGATCAGCAAGCAAGACCGGGCTCCGACGCAAGCCCTTCCGTGCAGTGGCGCGCGGAGGATGGAGGAAACGGGAGCTGGTACGCGATCGTCGAGCCGACCCAGCGCCACGTCGATGCGGTCGCGGTCGCGACCGCTCGCGGCGGCCAGCTCGCCTGCCTCGAGACCCAGCAGGAACAGAACTGGGTCCTCGGGCTCGTTGGCTTCCCCGGGGGCAACCAGGGAGCATGGATCGGGCTGATCGAATCTCCCTCAGGGTGGGGTTGGATGAACGGAACACCGCTCGGCGGCAACACATGGCTCCCGGGAAACCCATGCGGCCCGTGCGACGAGCCCGTAGGCATGCTGTTCCGCAACTCACAATGGGGCACCGGGCTCGCCGACACCGCGCTCATCGCGTGCTGCTCGCCATATCCGCGCCCGATCATCGAGTGGTCCGCCGACTGCAACGCCGACGGCATCGTTGACTACGGCCAGATCCTGCAGGGACAGCTCGTCGACGTGAACGCGAACGGCGTTCCCGACTCGTGCGAATGCCTGAGCGACATCAACGACGACGGCTGGGTCGACGGCGTCGACCTCGGCATCGTGCTCGCATCGTGGTCGACCGATGCGGCTGGCGCGCCCGCCGACCTGAACCGCGACGGCGCAGTGGACGGCGCGGACCTCGGCGTGCTGCTTTCGGCATGGGGCGCCTGCGGTCCGTAACGCCGGAACGAGCGAATCACGCGCGAACTTCCGCCGCCCCGGGGCGGCGGTTTCGCTTGGTCACGGAGAATCGGCGCCTTACCCTATGGGCATGCGATTCGACCAAGAGGTCTGGCACGGCATGCCCGTCATCGAAAGGGCGGGTTATTGGATGAGCTGTGTCATCGATCGCGCGAAACGCGTGTGCGCCGGGCTAGACGCCGCGGGGATCCCTTACGCAGTGTGCGGCGGCATGTCGGTCATGGCGTGGGTCTCGACGAAGGACTCCGACTATGCGCGGACGACCAAGGACGTCGACATCCTGATGCGCCGCGAGGACCTCGGCCGGGCCACCGAAGCGCTCCGGCCGCTCGGGTTCGAGTTCGCCGAGGTGAACGGCGTTCCGATGTTCCTAGACGGTCCCGAAGGCACGCCGAAGCATGCAGTGCACGTGGTTCTCGCTGATGAACGGCTTTCACGATTCGAAGCGATCCCGTCCCCGGCGCTCGACGCGCCGCACCGTGACGAGGCGGCTCCATGGGCGCGCGTGCGGTTGGTCACGCTCCTCGAGATGAAGCTCCTCGCCATGCGCCCGCATGACATCGCGCATCTCGGCGACCTGCTCCGCGTCGGGTTGATCGACCGCACGTGGCGCGACCGCATCCGGCCCGAGCTTCGCGAACGCTTCGACCGGGCGTACGGCGAGGCCGAGCGCCACTACGGCGGGTCGGTGCACTGAGGGTGGTCGAACGCGGGGTGGTCTCTGCCGCGCCCGGCCCGCTCACGGCATGTTCTTCCACGCGTTCCACGCCACGTAGCCCGCGGCGGCGAGCAGGATCGCCGCGCTCATCCATCGGCCGTTCTTCTTCATGAAGCGCTCGGTCGATTCCTTGATGGACGCGCACGCGCCGGCGTGCGCGGTCTCGATCACCGCCGGCGCGATCGCCGGGGCGATCGCGATCGCCGAGAACACCGCGATGCCGAGCGTGCGCGCCTCGGCCTCGGTGACCTGCATCGCCTGGTGACCCGCCGCGATCGCGACCGCCAGCGACTTCGGGTGGATGCCGTTCACCGCGAACCCGAGCGCAAGCGACCGGACGCAGCGCCGCGAGACGGACAGGTCCGCGCCGCCGCCGAACTTCGCGGCGAACCAGCCCTTGACCTTCGCGACGACGCCGTGCTTCGCGTGGCCCCCGTCCTCGTCGGCGCCCTCGATGGGCGCGGCGCGCCACGCGTGCACGAGCCGCTGCGCGCCGATCCAGAACAGCGCGCCCGCGATCAGGGCACGGACGATGAACTCCGCCCAGTTCGGATGCGCTGGCTTCGCCTCGGCTGCGGCCGGCGCCGCCTCCGGGGCCACCACGAACCCGATGGCAAGGCCCATGGCCAGCCCGATCGCGGCGCCGAGCGCGTACATCCAGGCGACGAGCTTCGGAGCCCGCCGGTCGCTCGCCATGATCAGCCCGAGGATGAGGATCTCCGGGCTCAGCAGGATGGCCGCGCCGAGCGAGGCAAGGACGGTGAGGTGGGCGTTCATGGAGGCCGGGGATCCTACGACTTCGTCAGGAACGCACCGAGCTTGGCGCGCGCCGCCGGCGTGTGCCGCAGCCGCACGAGGTGCGCGCGCTCGGCGGCGACGGCGGCGTCCCAGCCCTGCGAGAGGCCCGTTGCGACGCAATCAAGGCACGCCGCGGCGTGGTCGCTCGGCGGGACCTCCGCGCGCGCGGCCGCCAGCGCCGCCTGCATGCGCGCGGCGTCCGCCGGCCCGATCGCACGGCGCGGCGCGCGCTGGGCGCGGAACGCGCCCGCAGCCCCGCTCCCCGTCGCGGCGCGCTCGGCGTGGATCCAGCGCTTCGCCTCGTCGATCAGGTGCTCCTGAGTCGTTCCCGGAGGCAGCGTGCGGTCGAGCAACCCGGTGGGCGCGTCAGTGCACTTCCATGGCGTGCCGTTGGCGGTCGCGACGAACGCCGCCTTGGGGTCGATGCGCGCGGGAAGCGTCTGCGTGCCGCCCCAACCCGGGCAGATGCACAGGCCGGCCTCGGGAAGGCCGACGAGCCACGGCTTCTCGCCCTCGGCAGGGAGCGCCCCGACGAGCGCGTCGCAATGCATGGCAAGCTCGAGCCCGCCGCCGAGGGCCGCGCGGTGGACCACCGCGACGGTGGGCACGCCGAGCGCCGGGATCGAGGCGAAGGCCGCCGCGCCGCGCTCGAGGTACGCGTGCAGGCCCGCGTCGTCGAGCGCGTCGATCTCCGCGAGGTCGGCGCCGGCGACGAAGACGCGCGCGCTGCTCGACGCGAGGACGAGCCCCGTGCACCCCTCGCGCGCGACGGTCATGCATGCATCGGCGATGGCCCCGACGAGCCACGCGTCGAGCACCACCACGCCGCCGCGCGGCTTCGCGGGGTTCGGCTCGAGCCAAAGCGTGACGATGCCGTCGGAATCGCGGTCGATGCGGAGCGAGGACATGCGCGCAGGCTACGGGATCATCGCCCCGCGAACGCCTTCCGCAGCCGCTCCTGCGCCTCGGCGCCCGCGATGATCTGCGCGCTCAGCTCGGCCGCGCGGTCGAGCACCGCGTCGTCCATCGAGCCGTCGAGCTCGTTGAGCCAGCGCTTCGTGGTCGCCAGCGCGTTCGGGCCGCCGCCCGCGAGCCGGCGCGCGAGTTCGGCGACCGTCGCGTCCAGCTGCTCGACCGCGCACAGGTGCGTCGCGAGCCCGGCCTCGAAACCCTGCTGCCCCGAGAGCGTGCCGCCCGCGAGAAGCATCGCGCGCGCGCGGCCCGCGCCGATCTTGCGCATGAGCCATGGCGCCACGACGGCCGGGCAGATGCCGAGGTCGACCTCGGGGTAGCCCACCTTGGCCTCCGGATGCGTGACCGCGAAGTCCGTCACCACCATGAGGCCGCATCCACCGCCCACCGCGGCACCCTGCACGCGCGCGATCGTCGGGACCGGCAGGCGGCGCAGCGCACGGCTCGCGCGCGACAGGTCGCGCAGCATGTCGCCCATCGCCACGGGGTCGTCCATCACGCCCCTCAGGTCCATGCCCGCGCAGAACGCCTTGCCCGCGCCCGCGATCACCAGGACGCGCACGTCGCCCGTCGGCGCGCAATGCGCGGCAATCGCGTCGATGGCCGCGCCGAACGCGGCGATGAGCTCGCGATTCAGCGCATTGGCCTTGTCGGCGCGGTTGAGCGTGATCGTCGCGATGCCGTCGACGACCGAGGTGAGGACGAGTTCCGTGCCAGGCATGGGTTGCGTTGCCATTCGTCTCCCGTTTTACGCCCCGCTCGGGTGCCAGATCGTCTTCGTCTCGACGAAGGACGCGAGCCTTCGGGGATTCGTCCAGCGGTCGTCGTCCCCGAAATCCTCGCCGGGGGCCAGCACCGCGACGCGCTTCAGGTTCTCGGCGGCGCCGGCGCGCAGCGTGGCCGCGACCTCTCCCTTGGCCTGCGCGTGCACCGAGTCCACGTCGCGGTGGCCGGCGATCCAGCCCGCAAGCTCCGCCGCCTGGCCCGTCAGCACGTTGAGCGCCCCGGCCGGCACGTCCGCGGTCGGCGCGGTCTCGGCCACCAGCAGCGCGCCCAAGGGGTGCCGCGCGTCCGCCACCGCCACCACGGCGTTGCCCGCGCACAGCGGCGGAAGCACCAATGACAGGAACCCGAGCAGCGGCGTCTCGCCCGCATCCGCCTGCAGCACCACGCACACGCCGCTCGGCTCGGGCATGCTGAAGTTGTGGTACGGGCCGGCCACCGGGTTGCGGCTGCCGAGCACCATCTGGAACTTGTCGCACCACCCCGCCCAGCACACCGTGCGATCGATGGCGCGCCCGACCTCCGCCTCGGCCTTCTTGCGCGACGCGCCGGTGGTGGTCCGGATGCCGTCGGCCAGGTCCGCGCGTCGGCCCTCGAGCATCTCGGCCAGCCGGTAGACGATCTGCCCGCGCAGGTACGCGGTTGCGCCGCTCCACGCGGGGAACGCGCCGCGCGCGGCCTCGACCGCGTCGCGCAGGTCCTTGCGGCTCGCGTGGGAGATGTGCGCCACCAGCTCGCCGCCGTGCCCGTGCAGCGCCAGCGTCCGCCCGCTCTCGGAGCGCGGGAACGCGCCCTTCACGAAGAGCTTCCACGTCTTCAGGACCGGGATGCGCTCGATGTCAGCCATGGGTCAGGTCCTCTCGTTCGTCGCTCGCCGCGCGATCGCGCGCCGCGCCGCCGCTCACTCCGCCAGGTACGCCGCCAGCCCCTGCATTCCGCCCTCGCGGCCGAACCCGCTCTCCTTGAAGCCGCCGAACGGGCTGGTCGCGTCAAACTGGTTGTACGTGTTGCACCACACGACGCCCGCCTGCAGCCGGCGCGCGACGTCGAACACCTTGCTGCCCTTCTCGGTCCACACGCCCGCGGCCAGCCCGTAGGGCGTGTTGTTCGCGCGCATGATGGCCTCCTCGGGAGTGCGGAAGCTCATCACCGCGAGCACCGGCCCGAAGATCTCCTCGCGCGCCACCACGTGCGACGGCTGCACGCCCGTCATGAAGGTCGGCCGGCACCAGTAGCCCTTCGCGGGAAGCGCCTGCGGCCCGGGCTGGCACACCGTGCACCCCTCGTCCGCGCCCGCGGCGATGTAGCGCTCGATGGTCTGCAGCTGCCCCTTGCTGTTGATCGCGCCGATGTCCGTGTTCTTGTCGAGGGGGTCGCCCACGCGCAGGCTGCGCATGCGCATCTCGAGCTTGCGCGTGACCTCCGGAAGCACGGATTCCTCGACGAACAGCCGGCTTCCGGCGCAGCAGACGTGGCCCTGGTTGAACCAGATCCCCTGCACGATGCCCTCGATCGCCTGGTCGATGGCCGCGTCGGCGAACACGATGTTCGGGCTCTTGCCGCCGAGCTCGAGCGTGAGCCGGGTGCCGCGCGCCGCGCACGCCTTGGCGATCCGCTTGCCGACCTCGGTGCTGCCCGTGAACGCGACCTTGTCGATTCCCTCGTGCTCCACCAGCGCGCGCCCGGTGTCGCCTGCGCCAGTGACGATGTTGACGACGCCGGGCGGGAGGTCGCACTCCTGGAGGATCTCGGCGAGGCGCATGGCCGTCAGCGACGTGGTCTCGGCCGGCTTCAGGACGACCGTGTTGCCGCACGCGAGCGCGGGCGCCAGCTTCCAGGCGGCCATCAGGAGCGGGAAGTTCCACGGGATCACCTGCGCGCACACGCCCACCGGCCGCGGGTCGCCGGCACCCGGCACCGCGTAGCGAAGCTTGTCGCACCAGCCCGCGTGGTGGAAGAAGTGCTGCGCGGCGAGCGGCACGTCGACGTCGCGGCTCTCCTTGATCGGCTTGCCGCCGTCCATCGTCTCGAGGACGGCGAGCTCCCGCGCCCGCTCCTGGATGCGGCGCGCGATGCGGTAGAGGTACTTCGCGCGCTCCTGCGCCGGAAGCCTCGACCACGGCTTCAGTGCCTTGCGCGCCGCCGCGACCGCGGCGTCCACGTCGGCCGCGTCGCCCTCGGCGATGTGCGAGAGCACGGCCTCGGTGGACGGGTTGACCGTGTCGAACCACTTCTTTGAGTGCGGGTCGACGAACTTCCCGCCCACGTACAGCTGCGTGCGCTCGGGCACCGTGACGGGCACGGTCTCGGGCGCGGGGCTGTATTCCCACGGCGTGGCTGGCATGGCGGCGTGCGTCGAGCCGGCAGGAGCGTCGGACATGCCCCGATCGTACTTGCGGGTCCGGAAACGACGGTGTGGACCGCCGAATCGCGTGAATCGCCTGCGTCCGCTTCGGCGAACCCGACCGCAGAGGATCCATCCATGCTCATCGCCACGCTCGCGTTCCTTGCCTCCACGTTCCAGCCCCTCGGCGACGCGCCCGCAGCCGCACCCGTGCACACCGAAGGCGCCCCGAAGGCCGGCGAGTCCGTCCGCATGGTCGGTGACGCGGCCGTGAAGCCCGTCGTGACCGCGGAAGGCGCGACGCTCCGCGACATGGGCATGGTGGTCGAGGCGCCGCTGCCGGCGGGCTACCCCGCGCCGACGCCGCCCGGGATGATCGAGCTCAAGACGTACCCGGTGGTGCGCCGCGCCGAGTACTCGGCGAAGGGCTCGACCAACTTCGGGATGAACGTCGGCTTCTGGCCGCTCTTCAACCACATCAAGGACCGCGACATCGCGATGACGAGCCCGGTCGAGATGGACTACCGCCCGGAGGGCGAGCGCACCCCGCTCGACCCGATGGAGGACGCGAGCGGCAGCTGGACGATGAGCTTCCTGTACCGCACGACCGACCTCGGCCCGACGGGCGAGGATGGCCGCATCAAGGTCGTCGACCTGCCCGAGCTCACGGTGGTCTCGATCGGCATGCGCGGCGGCTACGGCATGGGCACGGTCAACGCCGGGCTCGAGAAGCTCCGCGAGTGGTTCGCCTCGCAGGACCAGTGGGAACCGGCGGGCAACCCGCGTGGCCTCAACTACAACGGACCGCAGGTGCCGATGCGCAACAAGTGGAGCGAGGTGCAGGTTCCGGTGAAGCGCAAGGCGGCAAAGCCCGCGGCGCAGCCGGCCCCCGCCGCGGGGGCGACCGCCTCAGGCGCCGCGCCCGCCCCGGCCACCCCGGCCGAGGCCCCCAATCAGGGGACCGTCGGATCGCGCTGAGCGCGCGATCACCACGGCGCCGAGCACCACCATCGCGATCGAGACCAGGATCGGCGTCGTGAGCGGCCCGATGCGGAACACGCCGGGGTCCGGCTCGCGGAACGACTCGCTGACGTTGCGCAGCACTCCGTAGCCCACGAGGAACGTGCCGGTCAGCGTGCCCGCGCGCCGCGGCGCCCACCACGCAAGCACGAGCACCGCCATCAGCAGGGGCCCGTCGGTGAACGCTTGGATAAAGTTGTTCGGGTAGCGCGCCGGGACCATGGCGGCGATCTCCGCGATGGCCTGCGCATCGCCTGCGTACACCAGTCGGTTGAGCTCGGCGGCGCGCTCGTACGCCTCGGGCGTCTGCGCGGCGACGATGGCGTCCTCGGGGTACTTCACGCTCCACCACGGTGCGTTCGCCTGCATCACGGCCGGCAGCACCTTGCCCGGGAGCTCGCCGTTCACCCAGTTCGCGAGCCTGCCGAACATGAGACCCGGCGGGGTGATGAACGCCGCCGTGTCGATCATTGCGAGCGCCGGCAACCCGTTCCGACGAGCGAACCACGTGCACGCGATGACCACGCCGGCGATGCCGCCGTGGCTTGCCATCCCGCCGCGGTGGATCTCGAGCACGCCCCAGAAAGGAAGCTCGGTCGAGAACTTCCAGAGGAGCTCGCGGTCGTAGAGCAGCACGTGACCGAGCCGCCCGCCCACCACCGCCCCGAGGATGCACGCCGTGATGAAGTCGCCCGTGAGCGCGGGGCGAAGCACGGTGAGCCCGCGCGCCACCAGCCATCGCAGCAGCATCCACGCCACCAGGAAGCCGGCCGCGTACGAAAGGCCATACCAGCGCACGCCCGACGTCGCCGTGAACTGGATCGCGAATGGGTCAAGCGCGTGAACGATGCTCTCGGCCAGGACCTGCACGCGACGGAGCATACGGAGCCGTACCATCGGGCCGTGGACCACGCGCCCGACGCCCATGGATCGCACGGAGCGCACGCCTCGGAACCGCGGGGCTTCGGCCCCCCGGAGTTCGCGCGCGCCGCGCACGCGGGCGACCTGACGCCGTTCGTCCGTGCGCTGGCCGAGGGCCGCACGCTGGCCGAGCACGAGGCCGCGGACGCGTTCCGCTCGATCATGAGCGGCGCGTGCCACCATGCCGAGATGGGCGCGTTCCTCGCGCTGCTCGCGACGCGCGTGCCGACGGTCGACGAGCTCGTCGGCGCGGCGCGCGTGATGCGCGAGCACGTCGACCGCGTCGACACCGGCGTGGACCCGGCGTCGCTCCTCGACACGGCCGGCACCGGGGGCACGGCGAAGCTCTTCAACGTCTCGACCGGCGCCGCCATCGTCGCGGCGGCGGCGGGCGCGAAGGTGGCCAAGCACGGCAACCGCAGCCGCACCGGTCGCGGGAGCGCCGAGGTCCTCGCGGAGCTCGGCATCGACGTCGACGCCGGCCGGGAGGCCCAGCGCCGCTGCATGGACGAGGCCGGCATCTGCTTCTGCTTCGCGATCCACCACCACCCTGCCGCGCGACATGCGATGCCGGTGCGGAAGGCGCTGGGCATCCCCACGATCTTCAACCTGCTGGGACCGCTCACCAACCCGGCCGGCGCGCGGCGCCAGCTCATGGGCGTGTACGCATCGCGGTTCGTGCGACCGGTGGCCGAGGCGCTCGCTCGGCTGGGCTCGGTCGATGCGCTGGTGATCCACGGGAACGACGGGCTCGACGAGGTGTCGATCACCGCGCCCACCGCCATGGCGCGGGTGCGTGGCGGGGCGGTCGAGCTTGGAACCGTCGACGCGCGATCGCTTGGCCTCGTGGATGCGCCGCATGCGGCCCTCACCGCGCAGGACCTGCCCGACGCCGCGCGGACGTTGCGTGCATTGCTCTCGGGTTCGGACCGGGGGCCCCGGCTCGACATGCTGCTCGCCAACGCGGCGGCGGCGCTCGTGGCGGCCGGCGTGGCCGGTGACCTCTCCGCCGGCGTGCGACGGGCGCGCGCGGCGATCGACGATGGCGGCGCCGCGCGGACGCTGGAGCGGTTGCGCACCGCATCGAACGGCTGACGGGCGATCTGCCACGAATTTCTGCCTGATTCCCGGGTCCACGGCGATGGCCACGCCACCATGCGCCGATGCGGGATCGCGCGCGCGAACCGGGCGATGCCACGCCCACCAAGGCACCCGGCGCATGGAGCGCCGCGGTGGCGATGTTCGCCGGGGCACATGCGGCATGGTGGATCCTCGGCAGGCATGGTGCATGGAGCGCACGTGACGCGGTGCCCATGGCCGCGGCGTGCGCATCCTGCGCGGCGATCGCAGCGACGCACGTGGTGCTTCGCATGCGGTCTCCCCGCGCGGTGATCCTGCCCCCGTGCGTTCCCGCGTCGATCGCGGTGGCCGGCGCGGCGGCGGGTGCGCTCCTCGCGGTGGCGGGCGCCCTGCACACGATCGATCCGAACGTGGAGCCCTGCCCGGTGACGCTCGAGGGCACGGTGGCCACGCACCCACGCCCCATGGACGAGGGGTGCGACCGGCTCGCTCGGTTCATCGTGCGCGAGGCAGGCCAGTCGTTCACGCTTGCGGCGGACACGGCCTGGCGCGGCGACGAACGCGCCCCGTGCACGCTCGAGGTCTCGGTGCGCGTGGCGGGGCTCGACGCCATCCCCGGCCGTGGCGCACGCATCCGCATCCGTGGCTGGATGAAGATGCTCGAGTCGAGACCGTTCCCGGGTTCGGGCCCGTCACGGAGCCGCGCGACGCTGGAGGTGGAATCGTCACGGCTGATCACGCTGATCGATGCGGAGCCAGGATCCGGCGTCGTGCGATCGCTCCGGTCCACGGCCAACGGGGTGCTCGTGGGGTCGATGCCCACGGGAACGCCGGCGCCGACGGTGGCGCTTGCGGTCGCGATGACCACCGGCGTGCGGTTGCACGGACTGGATGACCCGGCCGCGGACTTCCGGATCGCAGGCATGAGTCACGTGCTCGCGATCAGCGGGTTCAACGTGGCCGTGCTGGTGTCCGCCGCATCGATCGCCGCGCGCGGCATGCGCGCGGGGTTCCGGGGCCGTGCGTTCGTCGCCATCGCGGTGGCCGCGCTCTTCCTCGGGCTCACGGAACCCGAGACCAGCGTCCTGCGCGCCGGGTGGGGCGCGGTGATCGCGGCAATCGCATCCACCCGGGGCGGACACGCCCGCGGACTCGGCACGCTCGGTGCGGTGGCGTGCGTGACCATGGCCATCGACGTCGAGAGCGCGCGCGGTGCGGGCTTCCAGCTCAGCTACGGCACCGTCGCGGCGCTCCTGACGCTGACTCCGCGCGCCGAGGCGCGATGGAGGCCGCGGATCGACGCACTGGCCAACCGCCTCGGCAGCGGCGAGGTGCTCCGCCGCGCCGCCCATGCGATCACCGGGGCCATCGTCGCATCCACCGTCGCATGGTCCGTGAGCACGCCCATCGCGTTGCTTCACATGGGCTCTGCAAGCGGGTGGGCGGTGGCGCTCAGCATCGTGACGATGCCGGTGGCCGCCATGGTCACCATCGCGGGATGCTGCGCCATGGCCGTGGGCTGCATCGCCGGCGTCGAGGCCGCCGGGCCGTTCGGCTGGGCCGCTGCGACCTCCGCCACGCTGCTGCAACTGACCGCGGAACGGGCCACCGACCTCCCCGGCGCGGCATGGTGGCACGGGACCGCCCCGGGATGGTGGTGCTGCGCGACGCTTGCGTGCGCGGCGGCGTCGTGGCACGCGGACCATGCGAACCACCGACGCATGGCCCGGTGGTGCCTGGTGACGCTCGCGTGCGCGTCATGGTGCGGGTGGACCGTGCCCCATCGCATGGCGCCGAACGGAGGCTCCGTCGAGGTCATCCGCCTCACGCTTGGGCAATCGACATGCACGGTCGTGCGCTCGGCCGACGCAATCGTCATCGTCGACCCCGGGAACGCCATGGATCCGTCCGCGGGCACACGACGCATCGTGCCCGCGCTCGCCGAGCTCGGTGTCCGCAGGCTTGATGCGGTGTTCGTCTCCAGGACGCGGCTTGCGTGCATCTCGGCCGTTCCCGAGGTGATCGACGCATTCGCGCCTCGGGTGATCATGGTGCGCACGGCCGATGGAGGCACCGGAGCGGACGGCCATGGAACGGGGACCGGCGAACCAGGACCACCGGACGCTCCGCGGCGCGGTGCGTGGGGGGCGGTCCTCGCGCACGCGCGGAGATCGGGGGTTCCCGTTACTCAGGCCTCGCCGGGGGGCATGGATTCGACGCTCGGCACCGCCGATCGCGCCGCGCACGCCCTTGCATGGGCGGCACGCGAACCGGACGAGGCTGAACGCGCGTTGCTCGGACGCTCATCCGCGATCCGCACGCTTCACGCCCCCGACGGAACCACGACCGCGTTCACGTGGTCCGATCACGGCTGGCGGCCGGCGGTCACCACCACCGCGCGGCGCAGCTCGACGCAGTCGCCCGCGATGCTCCCGTCATCCGCGAGCATGACGAGCTCGAAGGGTGCGTCCACGAGTTCCGCGCGAAGTTCGAACGACGCATCCCCCTTGGCCATGCGGTGACGCACGACCTCGGTGCCTCCGGACCGCACGACGAACGTGAGCGATCCCGCGAGCGCCGCGCGGTCGGCGCGCCGCACCGTCGCGAGCAGCCGTGCGGGTGCACCGGGCGAGGCACAGGCCACGCGGACCGGCCCCTCCATGACGAGCGGGGCCGCATCGAACGCCCACGTCCCGCGCTCGGGCTTGGGCGCCGCGACGGCGTAGCGCACGTCGGCCTCGACCTCGGGGACGGTTGACTCTCCGATGAACGACGTGAGCGGGCGAACGGCGCCCGGCACCAGCTCCGCCGCGACGATCCACTCGCGCTCGAGCCGGACCTTCCCCCCGTCCTGCGATCGCTGCCCCACGAGCACCGCGTCGGCGGGCCCGTTCCATTCGAGCGATGCCCCGTCTACCACCGAACCGTCGTCGAGCCACGCGCGCACGCCCGCACGGGGCTTGGGCGGCGCGACGAACGCGACCGCGCGCACGGCATCCCACGGGATGGTCGCCGTCGAGCGCGTACCGCCGGATTCGGTCTCGACCGCGATGCCGGTGCCATCCACGGACTGGACGATCCCCGACGCGCGGTCGCCGTTTCGCAGGTGCACCACGTCCTCGAGATCGGCCGCCGGCGGGTCCTCGCCCTGCAGCACGATGCAACGCGTGGTCGACGGGTCGATGGCGCGCTGCTCGAGCCAGTTCGGCTGCCATGCCGCGCGATCGCCGGAAAGCAGCAACTCCCCGACCAGGCGCTGGCCGTCGTCGAGCACCATCGTCCCGCGCTTGCCTGGCTCGAGCCTCCGCGAATCGTCGCGTGCCCATCCCACCGAGCGATCGCGCCCCGGCGGCACGTCGACCGGGCGCACCACGCCGAGCACGCCGTCGGGCGCGATGCTGACGAGCGCCGGGGCTTCGGCCACGCGGGGGTTCCCGCGATTGCGGATCTCGGGCGGCGTGATCTCGAGCGGCGGCGGCGTGCGGCCGAAGAGGTCCTGCGGGAGCGCGCCGTGGGCGCACGCGGCGGCCAGGGCGATGGCGACGATGCCCATCATTGCTGGAAGATCGGCAGGTACCGCTTCGGCATCTGCATGATGATGAGGGCCATCGACGTGCCGAGCGGCTGGCCCCATTGCGGGTCGGCCCAGCTCCCGTCGAAGCGCTGGTGGTCGACCAGCTCGCGCCGGATGCGTGGCCACCATTCGCGCCACCACTGCCCGCCGGCGAGGTACATCGCCTGCGCCGCGTAGTAGTGCCCGTAGAAGTAATACGACTGCGAGGATGGCCCACCCCCGTCCGGAGCCGCCACGCGCACCAGGTAACCCAGACCCCGCGGGATCGAGTCGTCCTCGTACACGCCGGCGTAGAAGAGCGTCGCCACGCCGGCGGCCGTCCGCGGCCACCCGCTGGCGCCGGTGGTGCGCATGTAACGGAACCCACCGTCGGGGTTCTGGCACTCGCGCACGTAGCGCACCGCGTTGTCGATGACTTCCCTCGGGATGCGGATGCCCGCGTTGCGCGCGCTGCGCAGCGCCATCACCTGGCAGATGGTCACGCTGACGTCGGCATCGTCAGGCACCGGGTTGTACCGCCAGCCGCCCTCGCCGTTCTGGCTGTTCTCGATGAGGCGCACGGCGCGGACAAGCGCGTCGCGCACGCGCGTGTCGTCGGGCGACATCCCGTAGATCTCGCCAAGGAACAGCGTGGCGAACCCATGTCCGTACATGGGCCCGTTCACGCCCTCGCCCGCGACCAATCCGCTCTCGGTGACGTGCTTGAGGACGTACTCGAGGGCACGCTCGACCACGGCGCCGTAGCGCCCGCGGCCCGGCACATTGCCGTCGGCCATGAGCGCGAGCGCGCACAGCGAGACGATGCCCGCGTTGTCGCTCATGCGCCCGCGCCCGAAGCTGCCGTCGGCGTTCTGCGACTTCGCGAGCCACGCCAGGCCTCGCTCCACCGAGTCGCGCCACGCGGCGTCGGTCTCGTCGGTGATGGGGGCGTTCTGGGCGCTGGTGCCCGCGTCCTTCGGTCGCGGCGGCGAGGGTGCCCCGGGCAGCACCGGGGCAGCCGGGTCCTGCGGAATCCATGGCGACGCCGCGAGCGCGAGCATGAGCGACATGGAGGCGATCACTTCCTGCCCTCCTCGGCGAGCCGACGGTAGTACTCCTGCGTGAGCCGACGGTAGGCCGCGCTCATCGGGTCGCGAACGCCCTGCCGGACCGCGTCGCGCACGCGCGGAGGAAGCTGCCCCCACTCCACGCGCGACTCGTCGAACTGCGCCGCCATGTCGGTGGGGTCCACCGCGCCGGGCGGCTGCGAAGCGTCGGCCTCGCCGGCGGCACCGTCTCGGCGACCGCGCTGTTCGCCATCCGCGCCGTCGCGACGCCGACGGCTCGCGTCGCCATCCTCGGGACGCGGTGAATCCTCACCCTGCTGCTTGCCGTCGCCTTGTTGTCGGTCCCGCTGCTGACGCTGTCCTTGCTGTCCTTCACGTCGCTGCTGCGAGGAGGACTGTCCTTGCTGCTGCTGCTGCTGCTGTTGCTGTTGCTGCATCCGTTGCGCCGTCGCGATCAACTCGTCGAGCTTGCGCACCACGCTCTCCTGGACGCGTCGCGTCGCGAGGCCCGCCTTGCGATCATCGAGCATCCTCGCGCTTCGTCGCATGTCGGCGAGGGCGCTCTCGAGGATGTCCTTCGGTGGGGCACCCGCGAGCGCCGCGTCGAGGTCCGCGGGCGGGGCATCGCCCGGTTCCGCACCCTCGAGGCCGAGGGCATCATCGAGCGAGGGCGGTGCGGGCGGCACGTTCGGCGGTGCGGATGGCGAAGCCGGCGGCGTGGGCGTGCCCGCCGGAGCGGCCTGCATCGCGACGAGAACGACGATCGCGATGAGGTTCACGGTTCCCCGCCTTCCGCGGGTGCCGCCGGTTCCGCGCTCGGTGCAGGCGGACGCATGGACTTCACCCATCGCTCGCCGAGTTCCGTGATCTTGCGCTGCCGCTCGGCCACTCGACCAAGGTACGCGTCGCGCTCCGCCGGGCCCAGCGCCTCGGCGGCCGCGGTGTCGTCGAGCACGCGCTGGGCCATCGTCCGCAGCAACCGGAGCTCGGCGATGGGCGGGACACGCGGTTGCCCGCCTTGCATGCCCTCGCCGCCACCCTCGCCGCCACCCCCATCGCCCTGCTGCGGTTCGTCCGCGAACGGGTCCTCCGGCTCCGGCGGGTCGGCGAGGGCCTCGATCAACGCGGCGATTCCGGCCTCCACCTCCCCCTGGAGCAGGATCGTGCGGCGGGAGGGGGCACCCGACCACAGGTCCTGGCCCGCCGCCCCGGACGCGCCGACCATCTCCTGCGTCGAGGCCAGGAACAACTCGCTGGACGCAAGGTCCTGTCGGGCCGCGGCGTTCTGGAGCAGCCCGGTCACGGCCGACTGCTCGGTCCCGAGGCGGCGCGATTCGAGCAGGGTCCGCCGATCCGCCTTTGATCCGGGCGCCGGCAGCGTGGCCGCGGTGCCGGTCCGCACCGACCGCTGCCGCTCGAGGATTGCGGCGTAGACCTCGCGAAGCTCGGCGCGGCGCTGGTTCTCGGCGGCGCGCTCGGCTTCCTGTCGAGCGCGTTGCGCGGCCTCGAGTGCGTCCTGGATCGACGAGCGCGCGGCCCCGAGCGATGCCTGCGATGCCGCGCCGTCCACGGGGGACGCCCGCAGGGACGTCGCCGACTCGTCGAGCTGGCCCGAACCCTGCATCACGAGCCCGGCGGAGCGACGGAACTCGCTCCCCGACTGCGCCGCCTGCTCAGCCACGCCCGACGCACGGCGCGAGAGATCCAGGAGCGCACGCGCCTCGTGATCGACCGCGTCGGCATCCGCCGCGTCAAGCTGCTGCACCGGGAGCACGCGCTCCTCCACGCGCGCAAGCAACGCACGCATGGCCTCCGTCACCTCGGTCATCCGGCGGCGCAGTTCCTCCGCCCGCGCGCGGCGCTGGCTGCGCATCGCCTGCTGCATCGCCTGGACCGCTTCCTGCGCCGCCTGCTGCGATTGCTGGGAGGCCTGGCCCTGGTTCTGCTGGGTCTGCTGCGCTGCCTGCTCGAGCTGTCGCGCCAGGCCGCGTTCGTCGGCCTCGCGCGCCGCCTCTCGAAGCGCCTCGGCGAGTCCCGGCTCGGGGCGCTCCTCGCGCTCGACCTCCTGCGCACGCCGCTCGAGGTCGTCGACGAGGTCACGCGCCTCCGCGGCCGCCTCGCGCTGCGCCTGCGCCGCACGGTCGAGCTCGGCGCGCGCATCCTCCCCGAGCTGCTCGCGCGAGCGGCCGATCGCTCGGTCGGTGGCCCCGCGCGACTCTCGCCGTGCGGCATCGACGCGCTCCGAGAGCCTGTCCACGCGCCGTGCGAGCTCAGCGGTCTCGCGGTCGCGCTGCAATGCAGACTCGAGGTCCGCGAGTGCCTGCTCGGCCTCGGCCGCCTGCCGGGCCGCCTGCTGCATGCGCTTGGCCTGGTCGTCCGTGCCGGACTCGCCGGAGCGCGACCCTGCCTCCGCCCGCGACCCCGCATCGCTCGACTCGAGCGACCGCGTCGCGTCCTGCGCACGTTGCGCCGCCCGGCGCGCGTCGTCGCGCGCGTCCTCGATCGTCGCCTTCAACCCATCGCCGTCGGTTCGGTTGCGCTCGAGCCGGCCCGCGAGCTCGTCGAGCGACCGCTCGAAGGCGCCGATCCGCTCGGACATGCGGCCCTCGGCCGCGGCAAGCTGCGACTCGTCCTCGGGGCTCGGAGGATCGGCCTGCGCCGCGGCACCTTCCTGCGCGTCGCCAGGAGCCCGATCGCGCCCCTGCGCTCGCCCGGCCAGCGCATCGGCGCGCGCACGCAGCTCGGCCTGTTCGTTGCGGAGCCGCTCGGCCGCCTCGCGCATCTGGCCCAGGCGCGATCGCACCTGGTCGGCGAGTTCGGAGGGAGCGATGACGCGGAACACGCGCGGTGCGCTGGTCACCTGCTCACGACGCGCGCCGCCCGACTCGAACGCGTCGCGCGCCCGCGCCACGCACGTCACGCGATCGCCCGGGTTCGCTCCCATCGCCCGCAGGTCGAGCGTCCGCTCGGCGGTCGCCGCCTGGCCGCCCGAACCCGCGACGGGCGGCTGGGCGACCGACTCCCCGCCCGCGCGCTGCAGCGAGGCCTCGATGGAGAGTTCCGTGATCCCGAGGTCGTCGCGCGCCTCCGCGCGGACCATGGGTGAAGCGTCGGGAGTCACGGCCTCGTCAGCCACCGGTTCGGTGATCGCCACCGAAGGTGCCGCATCCTCGATCGCGGGCACCTCGAACGCGATGCGGTCGACGGGTTCGACGCCGCCCTCTCCCGCCAGGCGGACCTCGAGCACCCCACGGCCCATGGCGATCCACCCGACGTTCCAGCGCGAAGGGTCGCCGTCGCCGGGCGCGAACTCGACCGTCCGGGGGGAACCGTCCGCATCCGCCAACGCGAACGTCGACACGATCCACGCGCCCGGATCCTCGCCCGCCGGCGGGCCGGAGGCGCCTTCGACCTCCAATGCGATGGACACGCGGGAACCCGCGAGCACCGGCGGTGACACGGTCGCGCGACGATCGGTGCCGGTCCCGAGGTCGGCGGTCCGGCGATCGACGGTCCCGCGCACATAGGCCGGGGGGTCGACGACGAGCGACGCAGACCGCACCGCAGGGGGCGGCACGAGCCGCACCATGGTGGACGCCGTCTCCATGTCCTCGGTCCGGAACACGACCTCCACCCAGTCACCGTCCGCATCGACGAGGCGCTCGAACGAGCCGCCGGGCTGCAGCGGCAGCACCACCCGGCGCCACGCGCCGAATGCGCCGTCGCGCTCGACGCGGTACTCGGCCTCCACGCGCATCGAGGACTCGTCGCCGCGCACGTGCCGCGCACGGAGCGCAAGCGCCGCACCGCGTGCACGCACCGCGCTCCCCATGTCCGCCTCCACCATGGTGCGAGCCGGCCACGACACGTCGGCGAACGGCGTCGCGAGCCGACGCAGGCCGATCGACGCAAGGTCGGGCGCGAGCCACGCGAGGGCCACGGACACAGCCACCGCGCACGCGGCCCAGCCGAGGGCACGCCGCGCGGGGGCCGCATCCATGCGGATCGACCGCGGCATCGCCGCCAACCCTTGACGGATGGCGTCGTCGGTCAATGCTCCCGACGCGCCGGCGGCGTGCGCCTCGGCCAGGTCCGCCGCGATCGCCACGCCGCGCACGCCCTCGGCCCGCTCGACGCGCAGGGCCACCTCCACGAGCGGCGGGCGGAACCGCAGCGCGGGGATCACCCGCCAACGGAACCACGCCGCGCCGGCGGCGACCAGCGCCGCGTCCTCGGCGAGCCGGATCCACGAAGGAAGGCGGAACACGCGGTCCAGCGCCACGGCCGCGAGCATCGCCAAGAGACCGAACGCGAGCGCCAGCATGCAACGCTCGAGGACGAGGAGCCTCCGCAAGCGCGTGCGCGCCGCACCAAGGGGCCCGAGGATGCCGTCATGCATCGTCATGCGAGCCTCGACATCCTCCGGAGCACCCACTCGGCGAGCAGCAGCGTCACCACCAGGATCAACGCCGCGGGGCTGGTCCGGATGTCGTCGCGGATGGGATCCTCGGTGACCACCGACCGATTCGGCAAGCCCGCCATGAGCGCGGCCGCACCGGCCGGCTCGACCACGGTCCCGCCCGTCTCGCGCGCAAGGCGCTCGAGCAACCCGCGGTCGGATTCGGCGTCGCGCAGTTCGGCGTCGTCCTGCACGGCCTCGAGCACCGCTCCACCGCCGCTGCGCGCCAGGAGCTCAGCGTCCCGCGGCCGGATCGTCCACCGCCCCGGCCGCTCGGCGACGAAGGTGGTCTCCAGCGTCCCGGCCTGCGTCCGCCGGGCCTCGAGCTCGACCGTCGAGTCGCCTCCCGACGAGGCCTCGAGCATCACGGTGGCGCGCGCATCGCCGGTGGGCAGCTCCACCTCGACGCGCACCGCGTCGCCGACCGTGCATCGCTGCG